>NZ_CP015987.1:550000-850000 GCF_001658005.1 Sphingobium sp. EP60837
TGGACAGCACCCAGGCGAGGCACAGCTGCGCCGCGGAGCAGCCCGCTTCGTCGGCCACGGCCCGCAGCTTCTCATAAAGCGCAAGATTATGCCCAAGATGCGGCGGCAGGAATCGCGGCATGTCGGCGCGCATGTCGCCCTCGCCCACGCCATCATCATTGATTCGCCCCGCGAGAAGCCCGCGGCCCAGAGGCGAAAAGGCGACAAAGCCGATCCCCAACTCCTTGCACGCATCCAGCACGGCGATTTCGGGATTGCGCGTCCAGGGCGAATATTCGGTCTGTACCGCCGCAATGGGATGCACCGCATGCGCCCGCTTTATCGTCGCGGCCGACATCTCGGACAAGCCGATCGCCCGGATCTTGCCCGCCTCCACCGCGCGCGCCATCGCGCCCATCGATTCTTCGATCGGCACCTTCGCATCCAGGCGGTGCATATAATAAAGATCAATATGATCGACCTGCAGCCGCCGCAACGCATCGTCCAGCACCCGCGTGATCGCTTGCGGAGAGCCGTCCAGCCCCCTCTTGCCGTCCACCTCGGCCAGCACGCATTTGCTCGCCAGCGTAAATTCATTGCGACGGTGCATCAAAGTGCGCCCCAGCAATTCCTCATTGCGGCCGAATCCATAAATCGCCGCAGTGTCAAAGAAGGTCACGCCTGATTCGAGCGCATGCAAGAGCAGCCGCTCGGCCTGTGCTGTATCAGGCCGCGGCAGATAGCCATGGCTAAGGTTCATGCACCCCAGCCCGATGGCGGAAACGGTGAGCGGGCCGATCTGGCGCACGGGCAGTGGACACGGCATGGCTTTTGCGAAAACCCCCGACTAAAGATAAGCAGACGCTATTTAGCCCCACCTTATTCCTTAGCTTCGCTCCCCATGCAACATCATCCTCTCGCCCCTTCTGCAGGATAAGCGCATCATTAATCGGCGCTGATTGCAGAATTGAAGTATTTCTGCGATAGCATTGCGAATTGAGCTTCAACTTCCTGTTTAGGGGCGGAAATGAACGCAGTTGTGGACCAGATCGGCGACCTGGCCGAAGCCGGCGAAAAGATGGTCGAAAGGCTGCGGCGCAAGGCTTTTCTGCCCGACAGCCGCAAGGAACTCAATGTCCGCTTCGGCATAGCGGAGGCGGCGCAACTGCTCGGCTGTTCCACGAATCGGATTCGCATGGCGGAGGAGGATGGCCGCCTCCCCCCTGCCCCGCCGACGGAAAATGGTCGCCGTCCCGGCTATAATGTCGAAGAGCTGCTGAACATGCGGCAAGTATTGGGCGCTTCGCCCGAACGCGCCCCGCTGGACATTCCCGCGATCATTGCCGTGCAGAATTTCAAGGGTGGCGTCGGCAAATCAACGGTCACCACCCATCTCGCCCATTATTTCGCAGTGCAGGGCTATCGTGTGCTAGTCGTCGATTGCGACAGCCAGGCGACCACCACGACGCTGTTCGGCTTCAACCCGCACTTCAACATTCAGCGGGAAGAGACGCTTTATCCCTATCTGTCCATCGATCCGACGCAGGTCGATCTTCTCTATGCGGTCAAGCACACCGCTTGGCCCAATGTCGATCTGATCCCTTCGAACCTTGAACTGTTCGACGTCGAATATGAGCTGGCGGCGGCGGGCAGCGATGGCGGCTCCGTCCTTGCCGCGCGCTTCCGTAAGCTGAAGCAGGGACTCATGGACTTGGCCCGCCATTATGACGTCGTCCTGCTCGATCCGCCGCCAGCGCTCGGCACCATCAGCCTCGCGGTTATGCAGGCGGCCAACGCGCTATTGGTGCCGCTGGCCGCGACCACGCCTGACTTTTGTTCGACCGTCCAGTTCCTCTCGATGATGGACCAGGTGATCAATCAGCTGCAGACGGCGGGGATTGAGGTCGATTATCAATTCGTCCGCCTGCTCTGCTCGAAATTCGACAGCAATGATCCCAGCCATTCGATGGTCCGCGCAATCATGGAGCAGAGCTTTGGCCCTGCCCTCCTCCCCATCCCGATCCTCGACAGCGCGGAAATCAGCCACGCGGCGCTGCGCATGATGACGGTCTATGAACTGGAACGGCCGATCGGCACGCCCCGCACGCACAAGCGTTGCCGCGCCAATCTCGACGAAGCCATGGGCCAGATTGAGGCGCTTGTCCGCCAGGGCTGGGGCCGCGTCGCCCCCGCCCGGGAAGAGGATATCGTCAATGCGGCCTGAGCCTTTCGTGACGGGGAGACCAAAATCGCCTCTGTCTTACATGGATATGTTCCCCATATGTTCCCCGCGAACTGGAGGACAGGCTCATGGCGCGTAAGCAATCGGATTATCTGGCGGCGCTGCTGGCCGACGAGGCGGAAGGCGCTGCCACCGCCCCCGTGGTGGAAAGCCCGCCTGCGGTGGAGGACGAGCCAGCCCCCTCCCCTGCCCCTGTTGCTCCGCCGCGTGCCGATCGAGCGCGCGGCGCGACGCTGCTGGGCCGTGAAACCGCGCTCGCCCGCTTGGCGTCGGGCGAAGTACGGCAAGTGACGCAATTGCTGCTCGATCCGGGAAAGGTCCGCATCTGGCGCGGCAATGCGCGGCTTTACCAGCATCTTACCGAGGAAAATTGCCGCGAATTGATCGACTCGATCATCGCCGAAGGGGGGCAGAAAGTCCCCGCCGTCGTGCGCCGCGTCGAAGGCGATCCCGATCATGATTATGAGGTGATCGCAGGCACGCGCCGCCATTTCTCGATCAGCTGGCTGCGCGCGCACAGCTATCCTGAAATGATGTTCGTGGCGCAGGTCGCGCAATTGGATGACGAGGCGGCTTTCCGCCTCGCCGACCTGGAAAATCGCGCGCGCAAGGACGTCACCGATCTCGAGAGGGCGCGCAACTATGCCGAAGCGCTCGGCGCTCATTATGGCAGCCACCTCACGCGCATGGCCGAACGGCTGAAGCTCTCCAAGGGCTGGCTTAGCAAGATGATCAAGGTCGCGGGCATCCCCGACGACATCATCGACGCTTTCCCCTCGCCCGGCGACGTGCAGCTGAAGCCTGCCTATCCGCTGGCGCAGGCGCTCGACGACCACAGCGCCGCAACGGTCATTCATGCCGAAGCCGCCCAGCTAGCCACGACACAACGGGAACGGCGTGCCGCAGGCGCGCCTCCGATCCCGGCGGCCGAGATATTGAAGCGACTGCTCGACGCCCCGCGCGCCGCCGTGTTGCAGCCGAAGGAAGAGCCGTTCACCTGGGTCACCCGCTATGGCCGCCCTGCCCTCACCGTCCAGTCGGTTAATCGCCAAGGCGTCACCATCCGCTTCCACGCGGGCTCGGGCGCTGACATGGAAACGCTCGGCCAGGCGCTGCGCGACGCACTTGACCATTTGGAGCGCCAGGGATTGGGCTTGCAGCAGTGACGCGCTCGGGGGGGCATCGCAACATGGCCTATCTTCGCTCCCTTCGCTTACGGGAGGCGATTAAGGGAAACCGTCTCTGTGTTTCCCCGGGGAAACAGCTCGGGGGCAGCACGCCTCCCCTCCCCTTTTCCACCTCGTTTCCCCGGGGAAACAACGCAGGCTTTACGCCGCAGACTGTCGGCCGCCCATGACCCGCACCAGCAGGACGGAGCTAAACGACCAGTTCGAACTGTTCCTTCCCTATATTGCGGACATGCCGCTGCGCGATCAGCGGGAGATGATGGAGCGGCCCTTTTTCAGCCTAGCCAAGTCGAAACGCGTCAAGCCGATCGACTACACCTCCCCGGACGGCAAGGCATGGGTCCATGTCTCGGCCAATCCTGATTATGGCATGGCTACGATCTGGGACGCCGACATCCTTATCTATTGCGCGTCCGTCCTCGCCGACATGGCCCGCCGGGGCGCCAACGACATTCCGCGCAAGCTGCATCTCATGCCTTATGATCTGCTGCGCGCCATTCATCGTCCGACCACCGGCCGCGCCTATGAGTTGCTGGGCCAGTCGCTCGACCGACTCGTCTCCACCACGATCAAAACCAACATACGCGCTGAAAACCGCCGCGAAGCGACCTTCAGCTGGCTCGATGGCTGGACCCAGTTAGTTGACGAGCGCACCGAACGGTCGCGCGGCATGACCATCGAACTGAGCAACTGGTTCTATGAAGGCGTGCTGATGCAAGGCGGCGTCTTATCCATCGATCGCGCCTATTTCGACCTAACCGGGGGGCGCGAACGCTGGCTCTACAAGGTCGCGCGCAAACATGCCGGCGGGGCAGGGGAGGGGGGGTTCGCCATCTCCATGCCCACCCTGTTCGAGAAATCCGGTGCGGAAGGCGCCTATCGCCGCTTCAAGTTCGAGATCGCCAAGATCGCCGAGCGGGATCCGTTGCCCGGCTACACGCTCGAGCTTGAACAGCTGGACGGCAAGCGCGAACCGTCGGTCCGTATGCGCCGCCGCCCGGCGGAACCGCAGTCCGGCGCTGCACGATCAATGGCTCCGGCGCGCAGCACTCCCGTTCATCCGACAAAGTCCGACGGCGCGGCGACTCTGACTCTCGACGCTCCGACCGGAGAGGCCGAACCCCTGTTTGACGCGCGCGATGTCATCCGCCGTACGCTGACCGGCCTCTCTACCAAGGCCAGCGCAGGCGAACTGACCGACGCGACGCTTGCTACGCTTCGCGCCGAGTGTCCCGGTTGGGACTATCAATCGCTCCATCAGGATTTCCGCAACTGGCTGGATGCCGATCCCACGCGCACGCCGGTCAATTATCAAAAAGCCTTTATCGGCTTCGTGCGCCGCTTCCACGAAAAGAACCGTCACCGGCTCTGATCTGCCGTCCCTTGGACTACATCCCATCTCAAATGTTGCCCCTAAGCGGCATCTGCACCCTCACTGTTCCCGAAGTGTCGGTTCACCCCTCTTGATGCTCACGGTGGGGAAGGGTGGCAGAGCCGCGCGCCAATCTAGTCCACAGCTTTTGAACGACATTCCAAGGTCGATCGATGGAACTGATTCAACCATCGCCGCGCCACCCACCTCAATTGGCAAGCTTCGACATTCCGGGAACACGCTACGCACCTTCGGGAACGCTCTCCCGACATTTCAGGAACGGTACACCCGACACTCCGGGAACGGAAATACGATCCTTTAGGAACAGGGCAGTCTTCCCGACTCGCGCATTCCCGCGCTTTTCTCGGTGATTCCGGCCGCGTAACTCTCTAACTTTCTTAGAAACTTTATAACTAAGGGGGAGAGCCATCTTTTTTGGAAGAGGAGATAAGGCATTGTTTCAAACGGCCTGCCCGCCACTCATGTTCCGCGCGGCGACAGTCCTTCTGCCAGTTGCTCCACCTGCAGGACCAACTTCGTAGCCCCCTGGTGTGAAATGCCAAGCAGCCGGGCAACTGCCGTCTTGCTGAGGCCCGGATAAGCCAAGCTCAGCCGCATCAGGAGCGGCGCTTTGCTTCTCTTCGTGACCTGTAATTCCGATGGCAGTTTCTTCAACCGCGTCTCAAGCCGATCCAGTTCCGCCAAGCCCGCTTGCGCCTGCCGCCCGATCATCGCTGCCAATTGCCCTGTCAGCGTCTCCACATCCGCGCCTGGGAAGCGCGGCAGTTCGACAAAGGAGGGAAATCGCCGCAGCGCCAGCCCCGCCGCCTCGAGCGCCGCCGGCACATGCGCCGCCACCACCCATCCCAGATCCGACCGGCGGGGATCAAGGCGTAGTTGCCGCCCGTCAGCCGTCGTCAGCAGCTGCCCGCCACTCACCGGGGCCGCCAAACTGCTCCTGGCAGCGATGAGGCGCTCCGCAACGCTCTCCAGCCCCGTAATAGGGTAGGGGGCCTCCACCAGCGCCTGAACCGCCCTCCAGGCCGGGCCAAAGCGCACCAGATCGTCCGGCGCCCATAATTCTGCCTCCTTCCGATCGTCCAACAGCAGGCGGGATATGTTCAGCGTTGCGCGCGCGATCGGATCCCGCTGGCTTTCCGTCGCAGACAGTGCGAAGTGGACGAGCGCCGCGATCGACAGCGGGTCGTTCAATCCCTCGCTATGCCGGGGCGGCAGCGTCCGTCCGCAAATCCAATCCTGTAGCTCCTTAACCCCGATCGGCACGGACGCGACAGTCGCCAACATGGCCGCCCCTTTCAGCCGCGCTCTTGCCAGCCAAATGTCCGCGGCTGCACTGTTGGCTAGCCGCCCATCAAGCCTCCCGAGCAATAGCAAAGCCTGTTCGGACGATGAGGAAAAACCCAGCATTTCCCTGCCTTAGCGGCATATGGCGTCCAACTAAAGAGATAGGTTGGTTGGATCGTCTTTTTCTGGTCCCTCGGGCTGTCGCTCGGACCAAAGCGCCCGCGTCCGAGACAAAAGAGGAGAAGAAGACGGCCGCGGGCCCACAATGCTTTGAAAGTTAACCATAAAATTCATTATTTTCGTTAGACCGCAGAACCAATGGGCGACTTTGGAGTTGTGCAGATGGATCGATCTCGAAAAAGGCAAACCGATGGTGACATCGGGACGCAAAGTCTCCGGCCTTGGTTGCAAGGTAGCGGGGCTACCGAAGGAGCCGAGGTTCAGGTGATTTGTGCAGTGCCCGTCGCCATTCATGAATAGATAACGCGCCGCGTCCTGCACGCCTTCTGATTGTTCGCTCCCGTTCGCGTGGCCGCCGTCTGCCCGCAGAACTGCCGGTTCAGAAGGAGAAGGCTGATGCTAGAGGGACATTCCTATGATCGAACATCGCGCCGTGGCGCGTTCCTGACCCTTACCGCCTGTTCCGCCGCCATGCTGCTGCTCAGCGCCTGCGAAAGTACGGGCGGCACCCGCTTCAGCAGCGTCGGCGCGGGCACGCCCGGCTCGGGCGCGGGCGGAAGTGCTGGCGGCGGCGGAACGGGCAGCAGCGGGGGCGGCTCCGGCACCGATGGCGGCGCTGACACCGGCACCGGAGGCGCGGGAACAGGTGGCGGAACCGGAACCGGTGGAGCCGGCTCCGGGGGAAGCGGATCCGGGTCAGGTTCCACCGGCTCGGGCGGCACGCTCGGCGCCGCACTTCAGCAGGTGTCCCCGGTCTTGGTGACCGCAGGCAATGCCGTGCTCGGCGTTTCGGACGGGCAGGGCAGCGTAACCACGCCCATCGCGACGGCCGTCCCGCTGCTTCAGCCGGTGACTGGCACCATCACGCGCGTTCTGGACGACACAGGAACGGTGCTGGTCGATGCAGGCCAGGGCCGCACTCTCCTGCTGCAGGGCGCGCAGGGCGTGGTCGGCGATCTCGTCAGCATCGATGTCGGCGGCCAGACGGTGATCCAGGGTCTCGACGGCACCCCCGGCGCGATCGGCGCGGGCGTGCTCGGGAGCACGCAGCCTGTAGGCACCGTGGCGAGCGTCAGCGCCCTTAACGCGGGCAATACCGTGCTGGCGTCCGTCAACGGTATCGCCGATGTGCAGGTCACCAACGTCAGCGCGCCGACAGGCGGCATCGCGACGAACCTGCTCGACGTAGCCCTGGGCGGCAATCAACTGATCGGAACGGGCAGCCCCGCCGCCATCCAGGCCAATGTCCTGCCAGGCGGATTGCCCACCACCGGCGCAGGCGGCACGGGCGGTCTGCTCGCGCCGGTTGAATCGGTGGTCAACGGGGTAACCTCCACCACCTCCGGCCTTACCTCGAGCGCTCAGCAGGTGGGGGGCGAAGCGCTCGCGCCGATTGGCGTAGCAGCGGGCGCAACGGCAGGCGGAACCAGCGCCGGAGCAGGCGCGACAGCCTCGCCCGGCGGCGTCCTCACGCCAGTGACGGGAACCGTGTCGGGCACCCTCAACAGCCTGACCGGCGGTCTCGGCCTCACCAATCCCTGATCGATGATCCGGAGGCGCTCCCACGCGCCTCCGGCTCCCCCTTTCTTCTCCCCAGGACATCGCTGATGACGGCTGCGCTCCTCTCCGCCGCTGCGCCGCTCCTGCTGGCCGCGCAATCCTCGCCTGCGCTGCTTGCGCCCCCGCTGATCGAGCAGGCCACCCAACCCGCGTCCAAGGAAGCGGCCGAGCCCCAGGCCACGCCGCCCACCGGCAATCTGGTCGCCGTTCAGGCCGGTGACCCCGCCACGATCATCCGGGGCATCGACTTCATCGGTGTACAAGCGCCCGAGCCGGTCGCGGCCGCCGCCCGCACCTATCTGGGGAAACCCGCCTCGGCCGAAAATCTCAAAACGCTGGCTGAGGCCATTTCAGCCGCCTATGCGAAAAGCGGCATCGCCCTCTACACCGTCGCCATTCCTCAGCAGGACCTGTCCGCCGGACGGGTAAAGCTGCTGCTGGCGGAGGGCTTTGTCGAGGATATCGTTTATCCCAAGGGCGCCAGCCCGCTCATCCGCACCTATGCGGAAAGACTGCGCGCCGAAAAGCCGCTGACCCGCCGCGCGCTTGAACGCTATCTGTCCCTGATGCGCGACATTCCCGGCGCGAAGGTGGAGGTAGGGCTGCTGCGCGGCGCGACCGCCGGAGGCGTTCGCCTGTCGGTCACGCCCCAGCGCAAATATAGCGATTTCAGCTTCGGCATCGACAACCGCACCCAGGCAGGGCTCGGCACCGGCCAGCTCCGCGCCTCGGGCCAGCTTTACAGCCTGCTGCGCGACGGCGACCGCACTGACATCACGCTGCTCGCCGCCACAGACCTCAAACGCTACCGCTATGCAGGGATCAGCCACCAGACGCCGATCGGCTCTGACGGCCTGACCTTGGGCCTGACCGCATCCCATCTGGACACAAGGCTCAAGAATTTCCCCATAACTGGCGAGGCTTGGACGCTGGGCGCATCGCTCAGCTACCCGATCATCCGGGGCTATAAGCGCAACCTGACCGTCAGCGCCGGGCTGGACGGCCTCAACAGCGACGCGGCCTTGCTCGGGTCGGTAGTGTCATCCGACCATATCCGCGCGGCGCGTGCGGCGGCAGGCTATTCGATGATCGGCAAGAAAAGCCTGTTCAGCGCATCGCTGGGCGTCAGCCGGGGCCTCGACATTCTGGGCGCGCGGGGGACGCCGGGCTTCACCGCTACCGTCTTCACCAAATTCACGGGCCGCATGGGTTATGACCGGATGCTCGGCAAACGCTTCGTCGGCCGGTTGCGAATGGCGGGCCAATATAGCGCGGACCGCCTGTCGGGAAATGAGCGATTCGCCATAGGCGGCCTTGAATTCGGCCGCGCATTCGACACCGCAGTGTTGAGCGGCGACCGGGGCGCGGCGGGTTCGCTGGAACTCGCCTGGCGGCCCGATATCGCGGCCAAGCTCAAGGACAGCGAAGTCTATGGCTTCGTCGATGGCGCAAAGATCCATGTCCTCGAACGCGCGACACTGGCATCCGCCAGCTATGACCTGGCGTCGGCAGGCGGCGGCTTGCGGATCGCCTATAATCCATACGCCTCGCTCAGCCTGGAAGGCGCGAAGGTGATCGACCGGGCCTATCTAGGCGGCGATCGCGGCTGGCGGTTCAACATCGGCTGGCATCTGAAGTTTCGCCGCTAATCGTAAAGAGCATGATCCTTTGTAGCGTCTCGTCACCCCGGACCTGTTCCGGGGTCCCGCTTCTTCTCCGACATTGCCAAGCCCGGGTGACGGACAGGCTTGATGCCGCCATAACAGACGCGGGCAATAATATTTGCCTCACTATCGGGAGGGTGTGATGGAGGCGTATCGGGGATCATGCCACTGTGGCGCAGTGCGATTTTCGATCCAGAACGATCCAGACTATTCGGGTGCACTGCGATTGCTCACTGTGCCGGCGGCATGTTTCGGTGATGTTTCGCTGTGATGAGGCCGATCTGCAAATCCTCTCGGGGCAGGACGCGCTCAGCACCTACCAGTTCAATACGCGTGTAGCGGTGCATTATTTCTGCCGCCATTGCGGCGTCTATACATTCCACAAGATGCGGAAACTGCCCGATAAATATGGCGTCAAAGGGATCAAAAGCGTGAAGGGGCTTAGGGTTTGGCAGTCCCAACCTAGTGAGTTTAGCGCCTGCTCCCTCCACCCCGTTCCTCCTGAGTAGTCGCTGACGAAGTCGAAGCGACGTATCGAGGGATTATGCGCCACGCGTGATGCTTCGATACAGGTCTTCGCTAACCTAAGCGCGCTGCTCTACCCGAATTTCCCGTCACTCCAGCGGAAGCTGGGGCCTCGTACTGGGCAGGGCCTCCATCTGTTGATCCCAGCTTGCGCTGAGATCACGTTGAGGCGGGTCGGCCAAGCTGGCCCTAAAGCGCCGCCCTCCAATGCTCATTAAGCGGCCCATCCGCCCCCGCGATCGGATCGGACGCGGGGAAGGGCAGGGCGGCCATCCTCTCCCGCGCCACAGGATCGGGAGCGTTCCGGCAAATGTCCCACTTCTGCCCGTCCGGATAGCCCCCGACGACCAGGAAATCCTCGCTGCTCTCCAGCGAGCAATGGCCCGTTCCTGTCGGCAGCAGCAGCGCGTCGCCTGCGCTCACCTTCACCTCGCGCCCACCTGGTCCACCGATCATCAGCCGCGCGGAGCCGGCGGCGATCCCCAGCACTTCATGCGCGGTCGAATGATAATGATGATAATCATAGATGCCATCGCGCCACTGCGCGGGCCAGCCATGGCGGGCGAAGGCGTCCTCGAACGCGCTGGCCGTTTCTTCGCAGGATGCCGGGGCGAGCGCACGCCGGTAGAGGATGACCGGCAACCGTCCGTTGTTCGGCACCCAATCATGTTCGGCCATCAAATAGGTTTCAACCTGCACCCATGCCTCCTTCGTTAATCGGGGGTGAAAGCGCCGGACCGGGCATGTCGATCCATCGGCCATCCTTATTTGCCGAACTTGAAAGCGGCGGCCGCCCACGCCATCTGTCCGGCGGCCAAATTCACAGGAGGGCATGAAAGACCGCCATGACGAACCCGACCGACGTTGCTCCGGAAACCCGCCCATTCGAGGCGGACGTAGCCAAATTGCTGCACCTGATGGTGCATTCGGTGTATTCGGACAAGGATGTGTTCCTGCGCGAACTCATCTCCAACGCTGCCGACGCGTGCGAAAAGCTGCGCTATGAAAGCCTGAGCGATCCCGCCCTGGCCGCCAGCGAGGGCGCGAAGGTCACCGTCACGCTCGATCCCGACGCCCGGCAGATCATCGTTGAAGATAATGGCATCGGCATGAGCGAGGCGGAACTGGCCGAAGCGCTCGGCACCATTGCGCGGTCGGGGACGAAGGCGTTCATGGACCGCATCGCCTCCGCGAAGGAGGCGGAAGGCACCCAGCTCATCGGCCAGTTCGGCGTCGGTTTCTATTCCGCCTTCATGGTCGCCGATCGCGTGGACGTCTTCTCGCGCCGCGCGGGGTCCGATCAGGCCGCGCATTGGTCGTCGGATGGGCTTGGCGCCTACAGCGTTCAGCCCGCCGATGTGGCCCAAGCGCCCGACCATGGCACGCGTGTCATCCTGCACCTGAAGGATGACGCCGCCTCCTACACCGAACGCTATCGCACGCAGCAGATCATCAAGGATCAGTCGGGCCATGTCCCGGTGCCGATCTTCCTCAAGGAAAAGCCCGATGCGGAAGCGGAGCAGGTCGCCGACGGCGCGGCGCTCTGGACCAAGCCCAAGAGCGAGATCAGCGCCGAAGAATATACTGACTTCTACCGCAGCGTGGCGGGCCAGTTCGACCAGCCCGCGCTGACGCTGCATTACCGGGCGGAGGGGCTGCATGAATATGCGGTGCTCGCCTTCATTCCCGAAATGAAGCCCTTCGACCTGTTCGATCCTGACCGGACAGGCCGCATGAAGCTCTATGTCCGCCGCGTCTTCATCACAGACGAGGCCGAAATCCTGCCGCGTTACCTGCGCTTCGTACGCGGCCTCGTCGATTCCAGCGACCTGCCGCTCAACGTCTCGCGCGAAATGATCCAGCAGAGCCCGGTCCTTGCCGCGATCCAGAAGGGGGTCAGCAACCGCATCCTGTCCGAACTGGAAAAGCTCTCCGCCAATGACGGGGAAGCCTATATCAAATTCTGGGACAATTTTGGCGCGGTCCTGAAGGAAGGGCTTTATGAGGACTTCGCCCGCCGCGAGCAGCTGCTTGGCCTCGCCCGCTTCAAATCCACGGTCTCCGGCGAAGGCTGGCGCTCGCTGAAGGATTATGCGGAAGGGATGAAGGAGAACCAGACGGCGATCTATTATGCCACCGGCTCCGATCTCGACCGCCTGGCCTCTTCGCCGCAACTGGAAGGTTTCCGGGCGCGCGGGATCGAGGTGCTGCTCCTCACCGATCAGGTGGACAGCTTCTGGGTCTCCGCTGGCGTCGATTATGATGGAAAGCCGTTCAAGTCGGTGACGCAGGGTCTCGCGGACCTTGGCCTCATCCCCCTGGGCGAAGGGGAAACGGCCGCGCCCGCCGCTTCGGAAGAAGTGACCGGCTTCATCACCTTCGCCAAGGATCTGCTGAAGGATGAGGTGTCCGACGTTCGCGCCTCGGAGCGTTTGACCGAAAGCCCGGTCTGCCTGGTCGCGGCCGAACATGGCATGGACCGCCAGCTTGAAAAGCTGCTCGCGGCTGCCGGTCGCGGCGGCGCGGCCTCCGCTCCGGTGCTGGAACTCAATCCCCGGCACGCTCTCATCGCGAAGCTGAGCGCGCTTCAGGATGACTCTGCCCTGCGCGAGGATGCCGCCAGGCTGCTGCTGGACGAAGCCCGCATCGCCGATGGCGAACTGCCCGCCGATCCGCGCGCCTTTGCCGAACGGCTCGGCCGGGTGATGGCCCGGGCGCTCGGCTGATCCATAATGGCTGGCCCGGTTCGCCGGGCCAGCCCATCAGGCCATGGTCACGAAAATCTCCGCTTCGATCATCCAATCCCCGCCAATATTGCGCCATTTCGCACTATAGGTGCCCGACGCTACCGGCGTACCCGACTCCGCCGCCACCCCCGTCCATTCTCCATGCTCCAGCGCGATCGGCTCGACGGGGGAGGGGAGGATGCTCGTCGGCGTCCGCGTATAGATGGTGCGATCGGGCGCCGCGAACTCCTGCTTCCACGCCAAAAGCTGCGCTTTCCGGCCGGAAAGCACCGCACTGTCGCTGCCGGTAACAAGGACCGCGTCCTGCGCCAGCAGCGGGCCGATGGCGGTCAGGTCACCTTCCGCCAGCGCTCTATTGAACGCGGCGCGGCGCAGGCGGATGGCAAGGTCTATGGATGGGTCCACGAGCATATCCTATTTGATCCTAATTGACGGATATGCCCGCCATTCCGTCCCAGGCAAGTTTAACTCGCTACTTCATTCTTGAAAAACCGGCCGCCGCCCTTTCGCATCATTTCGGCGGACCTTCGCTAGAGCTGGGAACGCAGCCCCGCCAAGGCCGTTAGCTCCCCGGAACACAGCATAGGAGGCGGATCATGGATGCCCGGCGTGTTAGTCTTAGCCTTGGTCTATTTTCGATCGCTCTCGGCGTCGTGGAAGTCGCCGCGACCCGCCGCATCGCCCGCGCCTTGGGCAATGATCATCGTATAGGCCGCGCTACGTTGCGAGCCTTCGGCGCACGCGAAATGCTGGCGGGTGCAGGATTGCTCGCCGCTCCCGCCCATTCGACCCTTGTCTGGAACCGTGTTGCAGGCGACGCTCTGGACCTCGCCGCGCTTGGCCTCGCGGCCCGCAACGCCCCGCGGCATCGGGCGGTATGGGGCGCCATCGCCTTTGTCGCGGGAGCGACGGTGATCGACGCACTGGTCGCACGCGCGCTGGACAAAAGCACCGGCAGCGCCTTTCCAGCCCGAAGGGCGGCGAGATCATGGGGCGAGAGGTCATGGACCAACCCCGCTGCTCATTCAGATCGTCACCCCACAACGATCGAGCCGGACGAAATGCCCTTCATCCGCGCGCCCGAAGTGACCCATCATTGACAGGATGATCATCATGATCCGCAAGCTTGCCCTTCTCGCCGGAGCCGGGTTCATCGCCAAGAAGCTGCTCGACCGCTCGCGCGCAGATATGCCTTCCCCAAGCCAAAGCAGCACTCGGCTCCAGCCCCAGGCAGGGCCATCCACGGCCTCAGGAGGGCATGTTCCCTCCGATCTGCAAGGCGGCAGTCATCCCGACGGGACGGTGCGGGCGGAAGAACATTATCGTCCTGATCCCACCGCGCCAGTGCCGCCTGAAGACCGCGAAAGCTTGCGTCCGGTGACGGCTCCGGCCCCCCGCGATCCCCCCGGCCGCTGACGCGCTTTCACCAGGATGCAACTGGCGGCGATCCCCCGGCGTTATGTGCGCATGGCAACCAATGCGGCGCGTGCCTTCGGGTGATGATAGGCGGTAGATCTTCCTATGGTGATCGATATGCTGACGGCCGTACTGAGGGAGGTGCGGCTGAATGACGGGAATTTTCGATCGGATTTCGACGGGCAATAAAGGGCTGGATTCCGTGTTGGGCGGCGGACTGCCGGCGAAGCGACTATATCTGATCGAGGGGGCTCCGGGATCGGGCAAGACGACCTTGGCGCTGCAGTTCCTGCTGGAAGGCGTGAAGGCAGGCGAACCGGTCCTCTATGTCACACTTTCGGAAACGAGCGAGGAATTATCCGTAGTGGCCGCCTCCCACGGCTGGAGTCTGGATAATGTGAACCTGTTCGAACTGGCCTCCGCCGATTCCGTGCTAGGCGTCGGCCGCGATCAATCCATCCTTCATAGCTGGGAAATGGAGCTGGGCGGGATCATCGAACTGATTCGCGAAGAGGTAGGACGGGTAAAGCCCGCCCGGGTCGTGTTCGATAGCCTTTCCGAACTGCGGTTATTGGCGCAAGATCCGCTGCGCTACCGCCGCCAACTGCTATTCCTCAAACAATTCTTCGCGCGGATAGATACTACCGTTCTGCTCGTCGATGACCTCACGGGCGGGTCTGGTGTGCGCGATAATCATCTCCACAGCCTGTGCCATGGCGTCGTCACGTTGGAGCGGCTGACACTAGATTTCGGCGCTGCGCGGCGGCGGATGCAGATCCAGAAGATGCGCGGCGTCGATTTTGTCGCGGGCTATCATGACATGATCATTCGCAAGGGCGGCATAGATATTTTCCCCCGCCTGATCGCCGCCGACCATCACTCGACCTTCGTAGGCGAGCCGGTGCCAAGCAAGATCGCGGCTCTGGACGCGATATTGGGCGGAGGCCCGGCCCGCGGCACCAGCACTTTGATCAGCGGGCCCGCTGGCGCAGGTAAGACTACGCTGGCGCTGCAATATTTGATCGCAGCATGCGAACGGGGCGAAAATGCCGTCATCTACCAATTTGACGAACGTGTTGGCACGCTGATCGGCCGAGCCCGCCATTTCGGCATGGATCTTCAGGCGTTCATGGACGAGGGCAGGCTGGTGATCCGACAGGTCGATCCGGCGGAAATCACGCCGGGCGAATTTGCCGCCATGGTTCGGCAGGCGGTGGAGCAGGGGGACGCGCGCATCGTCCTGATCGACAGCCTCAACGGCTATGTCGCATCCATGCCGGAAGAGCAGCAGTTGATCCTGCAACTGCATGAACTGCTGTCCTATCTCAGCCACCGTGGCGTCGTGACCTTGCTGGTTAATCCGCAACAGGGCTTTTTCGGGACGATGAGCACCAATGGGCTAAATGTGTCCTACATCGCTGACATCGTCATCCTGCTGCGCTTCTTCGAGGCGGATGGGCGGATCCGAAAGGCGCTGTCGGTGGTCAAGAACCGCAGCGGCCCGCATGAGGATGCGATCCGCGAATTGCGTATCGATACCCAGGGTATCCGGGTCGGCGCCCCGCTGTCCGACTTCAGGGGCGTTCTGACGGGAACGCCGGAATATCTCGGCTCCACAACGCCGCTGATGGACGACCGGCCGGGCCGTGCATAAGCCCACATCTTCGGGCCTGCGGGTCCTTGTCAGTGCACCCTATGGCAGCGACGCGGAAAGCGCCGCCCAGCTGCTGCGCGGCGAAGGGCAGCGCGTCCTTGTCTGCCCCACTTTGCACGACATAGCCGAAGCGATCGACGAACAGGCGGGCGTCGTGCTGGTCACCGAAGAGGCGCTGTTCGCCGACCTGGGGCCGCTGCACCGCGCGCTGGAGGCGCAACCCGCCTGGTCCGACGTGCCCTTCATCCTGCTTGCAGGAAGACAGGCGGGCCGCCTGTCTTCCAGTGAGGCGGTGCGGCGGCGATTGCCTGAGAATGCCCTGAGCGTCATTTTGTTGGAACGGCCGGTCAGCGGTGAATCCTTGGTGAGCGCGGTCGCTTCGGCGATGCGCGCGCGGCAGAAGCAATTGCAGATCCGCGACCAGTTGGCCGCTCTGGATGCGGAGCGGAGCCGGCTGAATGCGCTGCTGGACAATCTGCCTGTCGGTGTCGGCTTTGTCGATCGCGACGGCAATACCCTTTTGTCCAATCCCGCCTTTCTCCGGTTTCTACCGAGCGGCGAAATACCCGCGCGCTTGCCCGATGCGGAGCAGCAGTGGGAGGGCTATGATGAAGAGGGGGGCCGCATCACCCGCGACCGCTTCGTCACCCCCCGTGCGCTCAAGGGCGAGCATGTGACGGGCGTTGAGTTTCTGCACCATCCGCCCACTGGAAAACCCGTCTGGACGCGGGTAAGCGGCGTGCCGCTGCGCGACGCCAGCGGCACGGTGACGGGCGCCATTTCCGTGATCGTCGATATCGATGAACAAAAGCGCGGGCAGCAGGCGCTTGCGCAAGCGGCGCAGCGGCTGGAGCAGGAGGTCGATGCCCGGACGCTCGAACTGCGCGAAGCGCTCGCGCGGCTTGAAGCCGAGGCTGAAGATCGCGCGCGCGCCGAAGAGGCCCTGCGCCAGGCGCAGAAGATGGAGGCGGTGGGTCAGCTGACGGGCGGCATCGCACATGACTTCAACAATATGCTGACCGGCATTATCGGCGCGATCGACATATTGAAGCGGCGGATCGCCAACGGCCGGCTGGAGGATCTCGATCGCTTCATGGACGCAGCCAGCACTTCAGCGCAGCGCGCCGCAGCGCTGACGGCGCGGCTGTTGGCCTTCTCGCGGCGGCAGTCACTCGACAGCAAACCAACCGACATCGGCAACCTTGTCCATTCGCTGGAAGATCTGCTGCGGCGCACGATGAGTGAATCGATCGAGGTACAGATCGTATCGGCGACTTCATTGCCGCCAGCCCTGGTCGACGCTAACCAGCTGGAAAGCGCCATCATCAACCTGGCGATCAACGCCCGCGATGCGATGCCTGATGGCGGGCGTTTGACGTTGGCCTGTGAGGAACAGGAGCTGGACGCGGCCTTCTGCGTGCGCAACCTGGGCGTCACGCCGGGCCGCTATGTGGTGGTTGCGGTGTCGGACACGGGCGTGGGTATGGATGCGGCAACCTTAGACAAGGTGTTCGACCCCTTCTTCACAACCAAGCCAATCGGCCAAGGAACCGGGCTTGGGCTGTCAATGGTCTATGGCTTTGCAAAACAGTCGAACGGACTGGTCCGCATCCACTCGACGTTGGGCGAGGGCACATCGGTCAAGATTTTTCTGCCGGTCGCTGATGCAGAACCCGAAGAGCAAACCGCGGAAAGCGCGCCGATCCATCATGGCGACGGGCAATCGGTGCTGCTTGTGGAAGATGATGAATCCGTGCGGCTGCTGGTGCGCGACGTACTTGAAGAGCTGGGTTACAAGGCGACCGAAGCGCCCGATGGGCAGCAGGCAGTGCGCATATTGGAGGATGGGCAACGGTTCGATCTCATGATTTCCGACGTCGGGCTGCCGGGGATGAACGGTAGGCAACTGGCGGAGATTGCGCGCGAGCATCTTCCCGATCTGCCCATCCTGTTCATCACTGGCTATGCCGAAAGCGCTGCGGTGCGTGGCGGCTTCCTGTCGAACAACATGCAGATGATTACCAAGCCGTTCCAGATCGAGATGCTCTCCGCCCGTATCCGGGAGATGCTGGAGAGCTGAGACTTTGCGACATCTTTCCTGCGACCAACTGCGCGCTGGGACGTTAACAGGCTAAGGAGCAGGATATGGCCGTCACTGGATGGAAACTGGATGAGACGGAGCGTCCCGGTTTATTGGAGCAGATCCCGCCGCTTTGGCCCGATGTCATCGCCGATCATATCACGCTGGACGCCAATGCGGCCGCGGACGACCCACCTCCGCCAGCTGAGTCGGCCGAGATCATTGGCAGCATCAGCGATGGCGAGGGACTGCAAGCGTTGATCGTCGCGGTAGGCGGCGTTACTGGCCGGCCCGATGGCGGCACCTATCACATCACCTGGTCGCTTGACCGCAGCAGGGGCCGGGAGGCGGTGCAGAGCAATGAGGTGATCGCTGATCTGGGATGGCGGCGATTGCCCGAGCCGGTGCCGATCCGCATCATTCCCGCCCGGTTCTAGACTATGCGGCTGTTCCTGCTGGGCGAGCGGGTGCGAGCCGAAGTAAAGGACTGAGAGATGAAGGATGCTGCTTCACTCCTGCCGATGATCGCAGTGGCCGCTGAACCGCTTCCGGACTTCAGCGACCCGGCTTTCGGGGCGCTGTTCGATCGCTTTGCGGATCGGCGCGTCGTGCTGCTGGGCGAGGCGAGCCATGGAACAAGTGAATTCTATCAGGCTCGCGCTGCCATCACCCGACATCTGATCGCCCATCATGGGTTCACGATCGTCGGGGTCGAAGCGGATTGGCCCGACGCGGCACGGGTCGATCATTATGTCCGTCATCGGGCGGGCGAGAGGGGAGGGACGGAGAAACCTTTCCAGCGCTTCCCGACCTGGATGTGGCGCAACACCGACATACAGGCGCTGATCCACTGGATGCACGACCATAATGGTAGGATTGCGGCGATCGAGGAGCGAGCCGGTTTTTACGGGCTCGACATTTACAATATGTCCGGGTCGATTGGAGCGGTGCTGGACTATCTTGACCGGGTCGATCCAGAAGCAGCAGCGGTGGCGCGCGAACGCTATGGCTGCCTGACCCCTTGGCAGAGTGATCCGGCCACTTACGGCCGCGCGGCGCTATCGCGCGGCTATGCCCAATGCGAGGCAGCGGTGATCGAACAATGCCAGTCCTTGCTGCGCAAGGAGCTGGATTATGCGCAGAAGGGCGGCGATGATTTCTTGGACGCGGCGCAAAATGCGCGGCTGATCGCGTCGGCCGAACGCTATTACCGGATTATGTATTATGGCGGCGCGGAAAGCTGGAACTTGCGCGACACCCATATGTTCGAGACGCTCGAAAATCTGCTGGAGGCCAAGGGGCCGGACGCGAAGGCGATCGTCTGGGCGCATAATAGCCATATCGGCGACGCGCGTCATACCGACATGGGCGCAACGCGGGACGAACTCAACATCGGCCAGTTGTGCCGGGAGCGTTTCGGCTCGGGCGTTGCGTTGATTGGCTTTGGCACCCATGGAGGCACGGTAGCGGCGGCCACCGACTGGGACGGCGATATGGAAGTGAAGCGGGTCAATCCCTCGCGAGCTGACAGCTATGAACGACTATTCCATGACAGCGGACTGTCGCGCTTTTTGTTGGACCTGACACCCGGTCGTCATGAGATGTTGCGCCGCAGCCTGTCCGAGCCGCGCCTCGAGCGGTTCATCGGCGTCATCTACCGGCCCGAAACCGAGCTTTGGAGCCATTATAGCCAAGCCAATATCGCTGAGCAGTTCGATGCTTTCGTCTGGTTCGACGAGACACGTGCGGTAACCCCGCTGGGGCCGGAGCATCATCGCGGCGTGCCGGAAACCTATCCCTTTGGAGAGTGATAGAGGCCATTTAGTAGTTCGACTGGCCTTGATAATTTTCGGCGACGTTATTCCCTGCTTCCTGATTTTCCTGCAGCTCTTCCCCATGCCAGATGTTGCGGGCGAAGAAGATGATCAGGATGATCGCGGCGATTACCAGAAGGACCAGCACGGCCGCCTTCCCTGGCTTGCGGGGCGGCGGCGGCGGTTCGGCGCGGTTCATAAGTAGTCAGCGGTTCCGGTCGAGATAATCGGCCACGGCGTTGACGTTGTGACCAACCCGTTCGACCGCATCCTCAAGCAATTGCCGGGAAGTCTGGAAGCGCTGCGACCAATATTGCACTTCCAGATCTGATTTGATCGACACATGTTTGAGGTCGCGGGGTACGGGTGGCGCCCGGTCGTCAAGCCGCGGTTGTATGTTCAAACTGGTCATGGCGGTTAGTTCCTGCGCTGTATCAGTCCTTATGCTTCGCACTGTCATGTGTGCCGCCGCTGTCCAGCATCTGGAGGTGATGTTGGACGACCGGCACGATCTGAGCGGCGGCCGCCTTTAGCGGCGCAGCGGAGCCGGTCGAGGCATAGCCCTGATGCAGGGCCAGTGCTTCCTTATGGGCTGCCTTTTGCTGCTGCCAATAAAGCTGGTCGCGGCCCTTGCCGCTTGCGTCGGTCAGCGCTGCGATCTTGCTCTTCTGGTCAGCGCTCATCTGCGGGGGAGCAGCCTTGACCCCTGCCTTGAGAGCTGCGGCCTTGACCATGGCGGTGCTCTTGGCGTGGTCGCGCACCATCATTGTGGCGAAGGAGCGAACCTTGGCATCCTTTGTCGTGCGCAGGACAAGCTTGCTGGAAGTCTGCTCGAAAAGGTCCCCCGCGCCAGCTGTGGCCACGTAGGTCGACGGGGTTTGGGCATAGGCCGCAATGGGCACGGCAGCAAGCAAGGATGCAATGATCAGCGATGTTTTGGGCATCATGAACTCCTCTCGGCGGTAGAGCGAGTTACGGGAAATGATGTTCCAGAGGCTGCGAGGAAAGTTCATAACCTGCATTATTGACCGCCGGATTCATTGCAAGCTTGCCCATTGGCGCAGGAACCAGAGCAGGGCCTCATCGGTCTGGGCAGGGAGAGGGGAAGCCTTCCCCGCGCTGAAACCATCTGCATCAGGAGAGCTTCGCATGGCCCGGAAGATCGGTGAGGACAAGGGTGCCAAAAGTGCTGCCCGCGAATTCGAGACCCAAACAGGCGCCGGGGGCGAACTGCATCAAATCGCGGGATCGTCGGGCGATGTCCTAACGACGCAGCAAGGGGTACCGATCGCCGACGACCAGAACAGCCTGCGGGTGGGAGAGCGCGGCCCGACGCTGCTGGAGGATTTCCACTTTCGCGAGAAAATCTTCCATTTTGACCATGAACGTATTCCGGAGCGTGTCGTGCATGCCCGCGGCTTTGGCGTGCACGGCACCTTCACCCTGAACGAGAGTCTGGAGGAGTTCACGACCGCTAAGGTGCTGACCGAAGTCGGCGAGAAGACGCCGATGTTCGTGCGCTTTTCGACGGTGGTCGGCAACAAGGGGTCCTTTGATCTCGCCCGCGATGTGCGTGGGTTCGCCGCCAAATTCTATACCAAGGAAGGCAATTGGGACATTGTCGCCAACAATATCCCGGTCTTCTTCATCCAAGATGCGATCAAATTTCCCGATCTGGTTCATGCCGCCAAGCAGACGCCTGATCGCGGTTTTCCCCAGGCGCAGACCGCCCATGACAATTTCTGGGACTTCATCAGCCTGACGCCGGAATCAATGCATATGATCATGTGGGTCATGTCCGACCGGGCTATCCCGCGGTCCTTCCGCTTCATGGAAGGGTTTGGCGTCCACAGTTTCCGCCTGATCAACGCTGAAGGGAAGGGCAGCTTCGTCAAATTCCATTTCAAGCCTAAGCAGGGTCTGCAGTCGGTGATGTGGAACGAGGCGCTTAAGATCAACGGCGCGGACCCTGATTTCCACCGCCGCGACCTGTGGGATGCGATTGATCTCGGCAGCCCGCCTGAATGGGACTTTGGCGTGCAGATTTTCGACGATGATTTCGCCGACCAGTTCGAGTTCGACGTGTTGGACCCGACCAAGATCATTCCCGAGGAGCAAGTGCCGGTGCGCCTCATCGGCAGCTTCGTCTTAGATGCGCGGGTCGAAAATTTCTTCGCCGAAACCGAACAGGTGGCTTTCTGCACGCAAAATGTCGTGCCGGGGATCGGATTTTCTAATGATCCGCTGCTTCAGGGCCGCAATTTCTCCTATCTTGACACGCAGCTGAAGCGGCTTGGATCGCCCAACTTCACGCACATTCCGATCAACGCCCCCCGTGGCTGCCCAGTGCATAATTTTCAGCAGGACGGCCATATGGCGATGAGCAATCCCAAGGGCCGGGTGAATTACGAGCCCAATAGCTGGGGCGGCCCGCGTGAGTCTCCCGATCGCGGCTATCGCCATTTCGCGGCAGGCGAAGCAGGACCAAAGCTGCAGATCCGCTCGCCCAGCTTCAACGATCATTACAGCCAGGCGCGGCAATTCTTCATCAGCCAGACGCCGATCGAACAGAAGCATATCGGCGATGCCTTGGTGTTCGAGCTGTCGAAATGCGAGCGCATCGACATAAGGCAGAAGATGGTCGCGCATCTGCGCAATATCGACGAAAAGCTGGCGACGGTGGTCGCAGGCGGCCTGGGCCTGTCCAAACTACCTGATCCCGCCCCGGCCGCCGCCGCGCCGCGAACCGACCTGCCGCCCTCGGAGGCGCTCAGCATCGTCCGCAACGGCCCGGAAAGTTTCGCTGGCCGCAAGCTCGGCATATTGGTCAGCGATGGCGCGCCGGTCGCGTTGGTGAAGGCGCTGACCCAGGAGGTGAAGCAGCTTGGCGCCGTCTATGAAATCATCGCGCCGAAAATCGCGGGCGCGGTGCTAGACGATGGCACTTTAGTCGAAGGGAAGCAGAAGATCGATGGCGGCCCTTCGGTTCTTTACGACGCCGTCGCTCTCATCCTCTCCTCTGATGGCGCAGCGCAGTTGGCGCAGGACAAGGCGGCCAAGGATTTCGTCAGCGACGCTTACGCCCATTGCAAGTTCATTGCCTATGTCGATGACGCGCTGCCGCTGATTGATCGTGCGGGGGTCAGCGAAGCTGACATGGACGAAGGGTTGGTGCGGTTGGAAGGACCAGAAGATGTCACCCCTTTCCTCGCGCTCTGCGGGCAACTGCGGCTGTGGGATCGGGAGTTCAAGGTGGACCTGGACGCTGCAGGATTCCTCGCCAGCCAGAAGAACGGGTCGACTGATCAGGATCAGGAAAAGTAAAGCTAAAATTAACGGCGGACCATTTTGTCGATGAAGACGCTCATTTCATCGTAAGTTTAATAAGTTGTCCAACATGGATAAAGTCCCGCTTAAGTAGGTTGGGTATGTTGTTGAAGGGGGCTTAAACAGGGAATCGTCCATGTTAGGCCAGTTTGCTGCAAGCGAAACGCATTGCCATTTTCGCCCGCACCAGTTTCTGGCTCGGGAGGATGAACAGCCCGACGCGATCTATCGGATCGATGAGGGCTGGGCCTGCCGTTACAGGCTGTTGCCGGACGGGCGCAGGCAGATCACCGGCCTGTTTCTGCCGGGAGACATTTGCGAGCCGCATTGGGCACTGGGCAAGCGGCCTTCGCAGCCGATCGTAGCCCTTACTAACGTGAGGGCTACCAATCTGCCCTCGAGCCCTCATGGTGTCCTGCCAGCGGAAAGCCAGCAAGCCTGTTGGAAAGGCCTGGCGGACATGATCGAGCGACAGACCAATTGGTTGGTGACGCTGGGACGCAAGACCGCGATAGAACGGCTGGCCCATCTTCTGTTGGAGTTGTTCGAACGGATGCGCTCGTCGGGCCTCAGTTATGGGCAGCAATGCGCCATGCCGCTGACGCAGATGGAGATTGCTGACATGACAGGCCTGACGCCTGTGCATGTCAACCGTACGCTGCAGACGATGCGGCAGCGGGGGCTGGTGGAGTTGCAGTCCAAATGGCTGCGCATCCCGGATCTGGCGGCGCTACGGGATGCGGCGGCGCTCACGAGCAATGAGGTTTTGGCTTAAGGTCTGCGCTAAGACGGGCAATAATTCCCAGTTCGCCCGAACGGAGGGCTGCCAGCCCTCTTTACAAATCGTCTTCAGGGTTTTTGCGCACCTTCATGATCGGACTGTGTGCCTGTGTCTGGTTGCACCTTGTCCTGCTTTGTCACGCGCGTGGGTCCAGGATGGCCGCCTCGCGCAGTCTTTTCCTCGTCGCGTGAGCCGATGTCGCGTGCGGTGTTGCCGCCTGCCGCGCCGCCCTGACCGGGTGCGGCCGGATCGTCATGCAGGTCGCTGTCGTCGCGGCCTTCACTGCGATTTTGGTTCTCGATCATCGTCCTGCCCTTGCTGTGCGTTCCCGCCCGAGACGGGATCGCTGTCAAAATCTTCGGGATTTCCGCCTCCGCCCGCACCAGCGCCGCTTCCCTCCACCACGCCTGACCCAGGGCGCGCGCGGTGTCCGCGATTATCCTCCCGGCCGGTTGAGATAGGGAGTGGCTTGTCCGCTCGGATATCGGCGTCCTGATCGCCCTGGTAGATGGGGGGCAAGTCGCGAACTCGCTTGTCTTTAGTCATCGGCGCGGCGCGACTTTTCTCCTGCGCCCTCCTGCCCTGCACGGCTGTCATCCTCTTCGCCGCGGCGGGTCATGGTTTCAGGATTGTAGTTGGAGGGGATGGACCCGCCGCTGCGCGGGTCGCGCTCGGGCTCGCGGTCGAGCGTCGCGCTGGGACGGCGGGCGGCGCCCGGAGGCTGGTTCTCCGTCGAAATATTGGGATTGCGCGTCTGCTGCGTAGGCACGTTGCGCTTGCTTCGGGTTGGGTCTGTCATATCGCTTCTCCTGGAGCGCTCAGGCGAGCTTCAGCCCCTCCTGGTTCATGCGGCGGGTGAGGGTTTCGTTTTCCTTTTCGCTGATCGCCTGCTTGAGACGAGGAAAGAGTTCCTGCTCCTCACGCCGGATATGCTCTTCGATATCGCGGCGGAATTGGGCGAGCTTGGCTTGGAAAGCGGTGTGGTCGCGGGTGAGGTCGGTCAGTTCGTAGAGATATTGCTTCACATAGCCATGGTCGGCGTTGAGCGCGTCGGCTTCTTCGCGCATGCCTGCGGCGCGCATCGCAGCGTAGATGGCGTTCTCCTCCTCCATCGCATGCTTGCCGAGCGCATGCTTAAGCTGGGTCAACAGCATGCTGCGCCTGCCATGCGCGGCCGGTCCCGCCTCACGCAGCTTGTCGAATAGCCCAAGCGCCATCTTGTGCTCCATCGCCAGGGCCTTGTCCCACTCGCCTGCTAGCGCGGTCGGGGCTTGGACAGCGAATTTGCGTCCGGCTGCCCCCAAGAGAGCAAGACCCGCGCCGATGCCCGCCCCGATCAAGGCTTCGCGGCTGGAGCCGTGGGTGAAACGGTGAAGCGGTGCGTGCGCGCCCATGATGATCCTCCTTTGCCTGAATGGTCCGACAACGAGCCTCGCGCAGCCCCGTTCCACCGTGTTTGGAAGACAGGAGAAAGCCCCTAACGCAGGTTAACGAGGCGCGATTTTTGGTCGGGAAAGCGGAACGGCGCATGGCCGTGCTGGTTGGCGAGGGATCAGGACAGACCCCAAAGAGAGGAGCGCAGCATGGGTGACATAAGGACCCCAAGCCAGCAGGACGACGCGCCGCCCGTCACCGCCAAGCAGGCGGAAAAGCAGGAGCAGGCCAAGGACGGGATCCCGCAGGCCGAGGGCAGCGACATCAGCGCGAAGACGGTGACGATCAATCGGCCCAGGCAGGAAATCTATGACTTCTGGCGCGACTTTTCGAACCTGGCGCAGGTGATGGACAATGTCATCGCCATCGATACGTTGGATGAGCGGCGGTCGCATTGGACGGTCAAGGCGCCGGGTGGCGGCACCGTCGAATGGACTTCGTTAGTGACCGAGGACCGGCCGGGCGAACTGATCGCCTGGATGTCCGAAGAAGGCGCTGATGTGGCCAATAGCGGGCGTATCGAATTTCGTGACGCGCCGGGTGGGCGCGGCACATGGGTGACCGCGACCATCCTCTATGATCCGCCGGCGGGCGTCATCGGCAAGGTCATCGCCAAGATGTTCCAGCGTGAACCGCACACCCAGGCGCGCCGCGACCTGCGGCGGCTAAAGCAGCTCATGGAAACCGGGGAAATCGCCACGGCCGCCCGGACGATGGCGCAATATGAGGAGGAGCAGAACTGATGCGCGCGCTCACCTGGCATGGAAAGCATGACGTCCGCGTGGACACTGTGGACGACCCCGAAATCATCAACCCGCGCGATGCGATCATCAAGATCACATCAACCGCCATCTGCGGATCCGACCTGCATTTATATGACGCCTATATCCCCACCATGGAGAAAGGCGACATATTGGGCCATGAGTTCATGGGCGAAGTAGTCGAGGTCGGGGCGAAATCCACGCTGCAGAAAGGGCAGCGGGTCGTGGTACCCTTCACGATCAGCTGCGGGGGCTGCTTCCATTGCGAAAAGCATCAATATTCCGCCTGTGAAAACGGCCTGCCCGCCGAGAATCAGGAGATCGCCCAGACGCTCTATGGCCATCCTATGGCTGGGCTGTTTGGTTATAGCCATATGACCGGCGGCTATGCGGGCGGGCAGGCGGAATATGTACGCGTGCCCTTTTCCGACGTCGGGCCGATCGTGATCCCCGACGGGGTGGATGACGACAAGGTGCTGTTCCTGTCCGACATTCTGCCGACCGGATGGATGGCTGCGGAGAATGCCGACATAGAGGCTGGAGATACGGTCGCCGTCTGGGGTTGCGGCCCTGTCGGGCTGTTCGCCGTGCAATCGGCTTTCCTGATGGGCGCTGAGCGGGTGATCGCGATCGATCATTTCCCCCGCCGCCTGGAATTGGCGCGCCGTTTTGGCGCGGAGACGATCAATTATGAGGAAAGCAAGACCTATGACGCGCTGATGGAAATGACCGGCGGCATCGGGCCAGACGCCTGCATCGATTCGGTTGGGCTAGAAGCGCATGGCCTGTTTGCTGACAATGTAATCGATCAGATCAAGGTATCGACCTTCCTTGGCACCGATCGCGCCCATTCGATCCGCCAGGCGATTATCGCCTGCCGCAAGGGCGGACGCGTGTCGATGCCAGCGGTTTATGGCGGCATGGTCGATAAATTCCCGCTTGGCGCCTTCATGCAAAAGGGGCTCACGCTGAAGACCGGCCAGACTCATGTGCAACATTATATGCCGGCCCTGCTGAACGCGATCATGGAAGGCAAGATCGATACGACCTTCCTCATCAGCCATCGCCTGCCGCTGGAACAGGCGGCGGAGGGATATCGCATGTTCCATGACAAGCAGAATGAAGTGACCAAGATCGTACTGAAGCCCGGCATGGATCCGGCGCTGCCGGCCTGAAGAGGAGAAGGACCATGGCTTCACGCAAACTCGCGATTGTGACCGGCGCATCGACCGGCATCGGCTTTGAACTCGCCCATGTGGCGGCGCAGGAAGGATGCGACCTGCTGGTCGTCGCCGACGAGCCGCTGATCGAGGCGGCGGCGAGAGATTTCGCGCGGCATGGCACAGTCGTGCAATCGGTGGAGGCCGACCTTTCCACCTTCGAAGGTGTGGATCGGCTGCTCGCGGCGGCGGGGGGACGACAAATCGACCTGCTGTTCGCCAACGCCGGGCGTGGCATCGGGCACAGCTTCCTCGAACAAGATGTCGCGACCTGGCGGCGCGTGATCGACACTAATATCACCGGAACGCTCTACCTGCTGCAGAAGGTGCTGCGGCAAATGGTGGCGCGTAATGAAGGGAAGGTGCTGATCACCGGCTCTATTGCAGGCTTCATTCCGGGGGCCTTTCATGCCGTCTATAACGGCACCAAGGCTTTCATTGACAGCTTTGCGGACGCGATCCGCAACGAGATCAAGGAAAGCGACGGCGTGACCATCACCAATCTGATGCCAGGGGCGACCGATACCGAATTTTTCGAGCGCGCCGACATGTTGGATACCAAGGTCGGCACGATGGAAAAGGACGACCCGGCCAAGGTTGCGCGTGACGGCTGGGACGCGCTCATTGCAGGCAAAGCGCATATCGTGTCGGGCTGGAAGAACAAGATCCAGGCGGCGGCCGCTCATGTCGCCCCCGCCGGCGTCCTGGCGGAATTCCATCGCAAGCAGGCGGAGCCGGGAACAGGCGAAGAGTGATACCGAACTGATGTCCTCTTCCGCCTGTGTCCTGTTGACGCCCCTTCGATAGCCCCAGGCGGATGAGTGAGGAAAGATCGCTGAGGTTAAAGAGAAGGGCCTTGCGGCGCACGCGCGTCCCGCTATGAAGAGCGCGCTGGGTCGCGCCGAGGGGGGCTCGCACGGACAGATCCGGCGAGGCTGGGGGATAAGCCTTGAGCGCTGTTTGGAAAATTGGTCGCATACTGGCCGGGCTTGGCGCCTTGGGCCTGTCTTCCTTGTTGTCGGCGCAGGGCAGCGGTGATCGACCGCTATTGCAGGACAGTTTCCGGATCGGCAGCGGAGGCGGTGCGCTGTGCCAAGCGCAGAGCGCCAACGGCGATCCTGCCGCCCGCACCATGTTCGATCGCGCCTGGACGGTCGTCTGCCGTGACTCGGCTCGGCCGGTGGGGCAGCTCTATGCGCTTCGCCAGGGCGCGGGCGATAGCGACGACATTATCCTGCGACGGCTGGCCGCCTCGCGCGGCGCTGCAGTGAATTGCAGCGGGGCGGGCGGTGTGACGCTGCCAGATGTGGGACAGGTCACGGTGCGCAACTGCAGCAGCCAGGCGGGCGTCTATCGCATAGTGACGGTGGCGCGCGGCAAGACGCTTTATGCGGCGCAGGGTTTTGCGCCTTATGCGAGCGCCCTGGATCTGGGCCTGCGTATTGTGGCCCTTGGGCGCACGGTGCCGGGCAAGCTGGACATCGTTACGACAGGCGGAGGCAATGGCGCGGCCTTCGCGCGGATGCAGGCGGCGTCACTCGACCCGCAGACCGTGTTGGCGGAGGGTTATCGCCGCAATGCCTCGGGCAATTATGCCGAAGCCGCCGAATTTTTCGACAGCCTGACCGACCGGCTGGCGCGCGATCCGGACGCGAATGCGATGAGCCCGGTTGAACGGGCGAACCGGGCGCATGAATATTTGGTCAATCATGGGCTGCAGCTGTCTAATCTTGGCCTGTTCGATCAGGCCGATGCCGCCTTCGCGCAGGCGCGCGCAATTCCCACGGCTGACCCGGTGCAGCTGCGCCTCCGCCGCAATTTTGAAGCGGTGCATCATCTCAATCAGCAGGATCTGCAAGGCGCGCTTGGCTTGTTGGACCAGTCGCCAGAAGGTGGCGTGGCGGTCGGCGCAGGCGACGACGGTGCGGTGATGCTGTCCAGCGACGTCGCGGCGGAATTGAGCAGCGGCGCGTCCGGAGCACGGGCGCTCGGCGTACGGCAGGATGCGAAGCTCGCTCCGGGCGAGCGCGCAGCGATCCTCGATGCGCAGGCGCAGCAGTTGCGCGGCACGATTCTGCGCTTGTCGGGCAAGCCACGCGAGGCGCGCGCGGTGCTGGCCCAGGCGCTGGCCGATGCGCAGCGCATCCGCGACGGACGCGTGACGTCGATCACTCGCCTGCGCGCCCAACTGCTGGGCGAGATCGCGCTGACGCAGGAGGCCGAGGGCGATTTCGGAGGCGCGGAGGCGCGGCTCCACCAGGCTGTCACCTTGATCGCAGCGCAATATCCCGAAACGTTGGCGCTGAACGGCGCGCGGGCGCGCTTGGGCGCTTTCCTGGTACGGCGCGGACGGACACAAGAGGCGCTGAAAACCTATCGCGCGATCATGGCGTCCACGGTTGCGGGCCGGGGCACGCTGACGGCGATGGTGAACCAGTTGCAGCCCTATTTCACGTTGCTGGCGGCGGAGATGCCCAGACGGCCCGAACTGGCGGCGGACCTGTTCGAGGCATCGCAGCTGCTAGTGCGGCCTGGTGCTGCCGAAACGCTGGAGCTGCTGAGCCGGGAATTGTCGGCTGGCGATGGAGAAGCGGCGCGGCTGTTTCGCCAGTCGGTCTCCCTCTCACGCGACGTCGAGCGCGGCCGCATCGCGCTCGCCCAACTACGCGAGGCTGGCAAGGACGACAGCGCCACACGGGAAGAAGTCGCGCGGCGGCAGGCGGAGCTTGATGCTCTCTCTAGCGACCAGGCGGCGACGCTGACAGCGCTGGCCGCCTATCCACAATATCGTGCGGTGAGCCCGCAGGTGTTGACGCTGGACGAGATGCGGGCAACGCTTAAGAGCGGGGAGGGCTATTACAAGCTCGCCCAGCTTGGCGACGCGCTTTACGGGCTATGGATCGATGCGCAGGGGGCGACCGGCTTCCGTTTGGGAACGAGCGCCAGCGAGGTGGCGCGCAAGGTCGCGGCGCTGCGCGAGACGATCTCGATCGCAGTAGGTGGCGTGCAGACCACCTATGCGTTGGACCTGCCCGTGGCGCGCAGCCTCTATCTTGACCTCTTCGGCCCGGTTGATCAGCGGCTGAAGAGCGTTGGCCATCTGATCTTCGAGCCCGACGGCGCGATGCTGCAGCTGCCGGTCAACCTCCTGGTGGCGAGCCAATCCGGTGTGGATGCCTATGAAGCGCGGGTGGCGAAGGGGGGCGACGAGTTTGATTTTCGCGGCGTCGATTGGCTAGGGCGCGATCATGCGGTGAGCACGGCACTGTCAGCGCGGGCTTTTCGTGATGCACGGCTGACCGCGCCGTCAGGCGCGGCGCAAAGCTATATTGGTTTTGGCGACAATGTGCCGCTCGCAGGGCTCAAGCTGGCAGCGTTGACGCGCGGCGCCTTGCCCGGCGTCGGCGAGGATTGCGGCTGGTCGCCTGCGCAATGGAACCATCCTATCCCGGCGACCGAATTGCGGCGGGCGGCGCAGGCCATCGGCGGGCAGGGCAGCGAGCTGGTGACCGGCGGTGCCTTCACCGATGCGGCGGTTATGGGACGCGGCGACCTTGACCATTTCCGCATCCTCCATTTCGCGACCCACGGCCTGGTAACGCCGCCACGTGCGGGATGCCCCGCGCGCCCGGCGCTGCTGACGAGCTTTGCCCCGAGCGGCGCTTCGGACGGGCTGCTGCAATTTGGCGAGATTTTCGACCTGCGGCTGAACGCCGATCTCGTGGTGCTGTCGGCTTGCGACACGGCCGGTGCGGCGGGCGCCGAAACGACGCGGGCGGCCGGGCTTTCCAGCGGCGGCGGGGCGCTGGACGGTCTGGTGCGCGCCTTTATCGGGGCGGGGAGCCGGTCGGTGATCGCCAGCCATTGGCCCGCGCCGGAGGAATATCGGGCGACCGAACGGCTGATGAGCGGACTGTTCGCCGCCGCGCCGAATGAGCCGGTCGCCGAGGCATTGCGGGCGACGCAGGTCAAATTGATGGACGATGCCGATACGTCGCATCCCTTTTACTGGTCCGGCTTTGCGGTCATCGGCGATGGCGCGCGCCCCTTGATCGCCCAGCGGTGATTTGATGGCGGCGCGGGCACTGCTGCGCCGGGGCGCACGCGTGGTGCAGGACGCGGGACGTTGGCGGCTAGCTGGAACAGCGCTGCTGTTGATGCTTGCACTCTTCGTGGCTGGATGGGATTGGACACGGCCCCTGGGTGGCGCGGGGTCGCAGCGCGAGATTGCGACGGCGGATGCCGAGCGCGGGCTGTATGACTGGCGGGCGGCCACCTTTGCGCCGCGCGTGGGTCAGGACCAGCGAGTGGTGATGGTCGTTTATGACGACCAGACCCTGATCGCGACGCGCAAGCGATCACCGCTCGATCGCGGGTTGTTGGCGCGGGCTCTGCGCAATCTGGATGCGATGGGCGCGAAGTCGATCGGCATCGATATCCTGTTCGATCAGCCGCAGGACGAGGATGCGCAACTGATTGCGGCGCTTCATGGGATGCGCACGCCGGTTTGGCTGGGCTACGCCAATATCGGCGACAATCGCGAACAGATCATCTTTGAGCAGCAGCAATATCTCGACCGCTTCCTTACAAGGGCGCGCACCGATCGTGTCCGGCCTGCGAGCATCAGACTGGAGACCGACGCTGACAATGTCGCACGTAGCTGGCCCCGGCCGTTGGCAGGGCAGCCCCCGCTGCTATCGCTCGCGATGCAGCCTTCGCCGCGCTTTACCGATTATCGCGGCGCGATCCGCTTCCGCATGCCGCTGGCCCAAGCGGACGGGGCGGAGGAGCCGGTGATCCCTAGCCTGCAGATCGATCTGCTTGCTGACTCCGCCATGACCGCCGCGCTCGCACCGATGGTGAAGGGGCGGCATGTGCTGATCGGCGGGGACATTGTCGATATCGACCAGTTCGAAACGCCGCTGTCGGGCAGGCAGGCGAAATCGACGATGATCGGTCTTGAAGTCCATGCGACGATGCTGACGCAGTTGCTGGATGAAGCACTGCTGCCGGCGATTCCGGGATGGGCAATGTGGGCGGCAGCGGCGCTGGTGGTGCTGACGGCGGGGCTCACCAGCTTGGCGGAACTGCGCTGGTTCTGGCTTGTGCCCGCGCTGGTCGTGCAGGCTGGGGCGATTGTGGGCGCGCCGCTCTGGCTGCAGGCGCGCGGATGGGACACGAAGGGGTTGCCGGCCGCTGGTTGGGCGCTGGGCTGGGTGATCGCTTTTGCGGCTGTGAGCGCGGCGGCACGCGCGGTGACGTCGCAGCAGCGCCGCTTTGCGCAGGCGGCCCTTGGCAAATATCTGCCGCGCGACATAGCGGCGCAAATATTGGGTGACCCCGAGAAGCTCGCGCTGCACGGGGAAAAGCGGCCGATCTTCACCCTGTTTACTGATCTCGAGGGCTTTACCAAGCTTAGCCATGCCATCGCGCCGGAGATGGTGGCGCAATTGCTCAACCGCTATCTCGACATGTTGAGCGACGTCGTGCTGGCCCATGGCGGGACGATTGACAAATTCGTAGGCGATGCCGTCGTCGCCTTTTGGGGCGCGCCGATCGCGCGTGACGATGACGGACGCAAGGCGGCGCTGGCCGCCTATGCGATGTGGCAGGCGGGGGAGACGTTCCGCCGCGACCTGCCGCCGGGCGTCCCACCGATCGGGCGGACGCGCGTGGGGCTGCATCATGGCGATGCGATCGTCGGCAATTTCGGCGGAGAGGGACGGATCCAATATACTGCTCTTGGCGACAGCATGAATACGGCGGCTCGGCTTGAATCGGCGAACAAGGCGCTGGAGACGGCTGTGCTGGTGTCGCGCGAGGCGATGGAGCGGTCCGGCCTCAACTGGTGGCGGCCCATGGGGCGCGTAAGGCTGCGCGGACGGGCCACGCCAGTTGATCTGTTCGAGCCCGCGCCGGATTTCCCTGGCGAGGATCGCGCCCTGCTGGAGCAGGCTCTGGCCGCTTTTGACACCGAAGATGTGGAAGCGCGCGCGGCGGCGCTGGGGCAGTTGAAAGCGTTGGCAGACCGCTACCCGGAGGATGCGGCGCTCGCCAATCTGGTGTATCGCTATGAATATATTGGGGATGGAGAAATTTATGGTCTGGGCTAAGCGGGCGGCGGCGCTGGGCGTGGCGGCTATATTGGGCGTGGCGGGGCCTGCGCTGGCGGAGACTTTGGTGGTGCGCGCGTCCGGACCTTCGGCGCGGAATTATCCGCCGGGTGCGAAGCTGGCCGATGGCGGATCGCTGCTGTTGAAGGCGGGGGATGTGGTGACGCTGCTGGATGCCAAGGGCACGCGAACGCTGCGCGGGCCAGGACGCTTTGGCGTGACGGCGGCGGCGAGCGCTGCGCTTGCCAGCAATGTGACGCTCGCGGCGCTGCTCGACACGAAGCGCGTGCGACGGGCAAGGACCGGCGCGGTCCGCGGTGCGCTCGGCGAAGCGCCTGCCGTGGCGAAGCGGCCCAATTTGTGGCTTGTTGATATTGCGCAGCCGGGCGCCCTGTGCGTCGCTGATCCGCCTGCGGTTCGCCTGTGGCGCGTTGATGCAACCAAGCCGCTGAGCCTGCGCATCAGCGGCGGGGGCGTACAGGCGGCGGCGAGCTTTGCGGCGGGCGAGACCATCGCTGCCTGGCCCGCTACGCTGCCGGTGAAGGATGGCGCGTCCTATCGCCTGGAGGCTGGCGGACGGTCCAGCGATATCCGTTTTGCGCTCCTGAACGCGGCCGATATCGGACTGGATGGGACGGCGGCGGCGCTGATCGCGCATGGTTGTCAGGCGCAGCTTGACCTGTTGGTCGAAACGGCAGCGCGTTAGGACTTGATAGCCGGGCCGGGGAAGTGCAGAGCGCCTGCACCTGGACGGTCGCAGCGATGGGGATGACAGGCCACAAGGCCGCTTCTCCGGCACGGTTGGGGGAAATGGGACGTCTATGGGCTTGCTGGGGGCAGGGGCAATCACTTTCACGAAGCGCGCGCGGTTGGCGTTGGCTTTGACGGCGGTCGTGCCGGTGGCGGCAATGTCGCAGGTCGCGCCGCGCGCGCCGACGCGCGAGGAACTGTCACCGGCCGAGCGGCAAGGGGACGTCGCGCCGCAGGGAAGCCGACTGACGGTCGAAGGCGGGGTTGAACGTGCGCCTTGTTCGCTCGCCGATCCGCGCTTTGCCAATGTGACGGTGAACTTCGCCGCTGTGCAGTTTGACGGGCTGCGCGGAGTAGAGCCCGACGTGTTGAAGGACAGCTGGATCGATCTGGCTGGCAGCGACGTGCCGATCGCCAGCCTGTGCGAAGTGCGGGATCGCGCGGCGACGGCGCTGCGCCAGATGGGCTATCTCGCCGCGGTGCAGGTGCCCCCCCAGCGGATCGAAAAGGGCGGCACGATCCGCTTCGACATATTGATGGCGCGGCTCGTTGCGATCGAGGTGCGCGGCGACGCAGGCAATAGCGAGCGGCTGATCGCGGCGCATATGGAGGCGCTGAAAGGACAGCCGCTGTTCAACGTGCATGAGGCGGAACGGCATTTGCTGCTGGCGCGCGACCTGCCCGGCTATGACGTGCGGTTGGCGCTGCGCCCGGCGGGAACTGCGCCCGGCGAGGTGGTGGGTGAGGTCACGGTCGTGCGCCGCCGGGTGGAAATGGACGTCAATGTCCAGAATTTTGGTAGCAGGGCGGTAGGGCGCTTTGGCGGGCTGGCGCGGGTGCGCTTCAATGACCTGACGGGCATGGGCGACAGCACGGTACTGAGCCTCTTCAACACCGCGCAGCCTGACGAACAGACGGTGCTGCAGGCGGGGCATAGCATGGCGCTGGGCGGCGACGGGCTGCGCCTGTCGGGGGACTTTACCTACGCCTGGACCAGGCCGGACATTGACGGGTTGGACCTGTCATCAAAGACGATGATCGCGACCGCGGCGCTGTCCTACCCGCTGGTGCGGCGACAGGTGCATACACTGCTGGCGAGCGGTGGGCTGGATGTGATCGACCAGGATCTTCGGATCGGCTCTGCGCCTTTGTCGCGCGATCGGCTGCGGGTGCTGTTCCTGCGGCTGGAGGGCGAGATGATCGATCCTGATAGTCTGATCAGCACGGCGGGCTATTCTGGGATCGAGCCGAAATGGCGGATGGGCGGCAATCTGGAACTGCGTCATGGCCTGGCGGGACTGGGGGCGAGTGAGGATTGCGGCAACGCGGCGACCTGCGTGCCGACGAGCCAGTTAGGCGGCGACGCGTCCGCCCTGGTCGTGCGAGCGGGGGTTCAGGCAGAGTATCGCCCGGCGCCGGCCCTGACCTTCGCATTGGCGCCGCGGGCGCAATATAGTCCGGATCAACTGCTGTCCTATGAGCAGATGAGCGCGGGCAACTATACGGTCGGGCGCGGTTATGATCCAGGCGCGTTGACTGGGGATAGCGGCGTGGGGGTCGCGGCGGAACTGCGCTATGGGCGGATCACGCCCAAGGGCCCGGGCGCGATCGCGTTGCAGCCTTTCCTCTTTTTCGATGCGGCGTGGGTTTGGCACCAGGGCAGCAGCTTTGCCGGGCTTGATCCGCAGAAGCTCTATTCAGTGGGCGGCGGGGTGCGGGCGACGTGGGACAATCATGCGCGGATCGACCTGACGCTGGCGACGCCGTTGCGGAAGGCGGCGTTCCAGACGGAGCGGGGCGATACGCGGTTGCTGATGTCGGTGACGACGCGCATTCTGCCGTGGGGGCGGTGAAGTCATGAACGAAATAGCGAGAAAAACGCGATTCACGCTGCACTATCGTTACGTAAGTGTAATGGCTTTGGCGGTGGCTTGCTGCATGCCGTCGGTGTGGGGGCAGACAGGCTTTCAGGGCACTCCAACTGTGCAAGGGTTGGCGAATCCGGACCTTACGACGCCGGGGACCGTGGTGTTGCGCGATGCGGAGACCGTGATCAACTGGATCCCCAACGACACTTCGGGAACGGGAGTGATCGATTTCCTTCCGGCGGGGCAGACGCAGAAGTTCACGAACGAGGTTTCCGGCGTCAATGACTTCACGGTGCTGAACCGCATCCTGCCGGTGGACGGCAGCGGCATTTCCGTGTCGCGGGTGGTCGCGCTGAACGGGACGGTGCAGAGCGAGATCAACGGCGCTACGGGCGGCAAGGTCTGGTTCTATGCGCCCGGCGGTATCGTCGCGGGGGCGAGCAGCATTTTCAACGTCGGGTCGCTGCTGTTGACCAGTAACGACATCGACATGACCGGCGGCCTTTACGGCAGCGGCGGTGAGATCCGGTTCCGGGGGACTGCCGATGTCCTGACATCGGTGGAAGTGCGCAGCGGGGCGCAGATCAGCGCATTGTCTGGCGGCAGCTATGTCGCGCTGGTCGCGCCGCGGGTGGTGCAGGCGGGGACGGTGCAGGTCAATGGATCGGCCGCCTATGTTGCCGCTGAAGCGGCGGACATCACTATTAATGGCGGGCTGTTCGATATCAGCATCAGCGCGGGGACGACCGACGCTAATGGTGTGGTGCATACGGGAACGACCGAGCGGCCCGGCGCGACTGTCACGGATGCCCAGCATGTCTTCATGGTGGCGGTGCCCAAGAATAATGCGCTGACCATGCTGCTGTCGGGCAATGTCGGTTATGACGCAGCGAACAGCGCGGTGCAGACTAACAGCGGCGTGGTGCTGTCGGCGGGTTATGATGTGAGCGGCGGCGCCGTGGGCGTGCGCAATGCCACTGCCACCGGCGAGGCGAATATCGCCATCGGCAGCGGGACTTGGCAGCCCGATGTGAATGGGCAGGCGACAGGCGGCATCACGGTCCAGCCTGGCGCGGGCGCGGCGGGCTTTGCGGCCCTCAACCTGACGGCGGAAGGCGCGATCGCTGTGCAGGCGGGCGTCGGTGGAACGGTCAGCGCATCTGGCAATATCGATTTGAAAGCGGCCGAGGCGGTAACGCTGCGCGCCGATCAGGGCGGCAGCATCAGCGTCGGCGGCAATTTGAATCTTTCCGCTGGAATGGCGGGCGCCGGCGGCAAGATCGACGTGTTGACCTATGGCGGCAGCGCGACGGCGGCTGGCAATGGGCAGATCAGCGTTACCGGATCGATGGTCCTGGATGCGAGCGCAACCGGCCTGGGCAGCGCCAATGCGCCGTTGCTGGCGGGCGGGGACGCGACCGGGGGCGAGATCAACGTCATCGCTAATGGCGGCTCGATCAGCGCGGCGAACCTTTCTGCCTATGCCGATGCGATCGGCGGGCTGGGCAGTGACAGTTCGGGCAATGCGACGGGCGGCTCCATCACCGTGTCGGCGCGAACCGCTGCTGGACCGAGCGCAGCGCTGGCGGGGACGATTGGTTTCGGCAGCATGTCGCTGAGTGCGTCGGCGGGGGTCGCCTTTTCGCCGCAGCCTGTCGCAGGCGGCAACGCCAATGGCGGAACGATCAACGTGTCGGCTGCTGGCGGCAGCGTCACGACCGGCTATATCGATCCAGCTGCTGATGGCGTAGGCGGCGATGCGACTGGCATAGGGGGAACAGGCAGCGGCGGCAGCATCACTCTGTCGGCGACCGCGCTAAACGGATTGCGTGGCAGTTTCGCCGCCGATTGCACCTTATCTTGCAGCGTAACCGCCGATGGCCGGGGCGGCTATGGCCAGAATGGGGCGAATGCGGCAGGCGGGTCTATCCTGCTCTACGCTGCCGACGCGGATTTCGCGATGGACGGCCAACTGTATTTGCAGGCGAACGGCATTGGTGGCGGCACCGAGTTCTATGATGGCGTAGCGGGTCGAGGCGGTGACGGGCTGGGCGGCGCGATTGCCATTGAAAGTCGGGCCGGTGCAGCGGGCAGCGCCGATATGCGCTTTGGCACTATCTTCGCTTCCGCCGACGGCGCGTCCACAGAAGCGTCTTTCGGGTTTCGGGCGCTGAGTTCGGGAAATCTTTCGACGCTGAGTCTCGGGGGATCGGCCTTCAATGAAGGCGATGGCGGGACCGGCACTGGCGGATCGGTAAATTTCCTGGTGGCGGGCGGCAGCATGACGGCGGCAAGCCTGTTGGGCGCCGCTGATGGTCGGGGTGGCGCTTCGTCCATCAATTGCCCGAGCTGCGGCGACGGCGTGACGCCGTTTCAGGCAGGCAGCGGCCAAGGGGGCACCGCGCAGTTTTTGATCACCGGCGGCAGCGCCACCATCGCGTCGTTGACGTTGGCGGCAGGCGGCATCGGCGGCGCGGGTGCGGCGGCGAGCGCGCCGGATGAGGTGTCCAGCATTGCGGGACGCGGCACGGGCGGCACGGCGCAGCTGGAATCGCGCGGCGGCGTGCTGAACGCCGATGGGATCAGCATCGAGGCGAACGGCGCGGGCGGCGGCAGCGATTATTATTCCTATTATTCCTACAGCGGCCCGAATGGCGCGGATGGCGGCGCAGGGATTGGGGGCACTGCCCGGCTGCTGATGGATGTGGGCGGGACTGGCCAGATCATCGTCAGCGAGGATGTCAGCATCAGGGCGCAGGGATTCGGCGGCGAGGGCGGCGTCGCCGGATCGGACGGGTCGGGCGGTTTTTACACAGCCGGTGCGGGCGGCAACGGCACAGGCGGCACCGCCGAGTTGACGCTGGCAAGCGGCGCGCTGACCACGCCGTCGCTGCTGGTGTCGGCGGCAGGTGCGGGCGGTAAGGGCGGCGACAATGACAGCGATGGGCCGGGCGGCGCTGCTGGCAATGGTATCGGCGGAACGGCGCGGGTCGCCTATTTGAGCGAAGGCCATGCCATCGGCGCGTTGACGGTGTCAGCGGATGGCGAAGGCGGCTTGGCCGGCATCAATGGCTATTATGACAGCTACTACGACATCTATACCTACGGCTCGGGCCAAGGCGGCGCGGGCGGTGCGGGGCAGGGCGGCCTTGCTGACCTGCTGATCGATGTCGATCCGAGCTTCGTGAGCCTGATCGTCAGCGCGGACGGATTTGGCAGCGTGGGCGCGGTCAGTGGAACGGGTGGCGCAGGCGGCGTCGGCACGGGCGGCGTCGCGGCGCTCAACATCGGCTTTGGCGCGACCAGCGTCAGCGGCGAACTGCGCGTGTCGGCCTCCGGCTTTGGCGGAGCGGGCGGCGCTGGCACGATCGGCGCTGGCGGGCGCGGCGGCGATGCGTTCGGCGGCAGCGCGACGCTGGGGCTGACCGGAGCCTCCACCTCGCTCGACGCGGGTGACATTGGGGTGCTTGCACAGGCGCTGGGCGGAATGGGTGGCGCAGCGGGGCTACAGAGTGGCCTTGGCCTGGCGGGCGCGGACGGCGGCGACGCAACGGGCGGCACGGCGCTGTTCGCGGTGAATGCGGGGGCGAGCGCCATCACCGGCGCGCTACTGACATTGAGCGGGGATGCGACCGGCGGCGCGGGATCGGCCGGACAGGACGGACCGGCCGGAGGCGCTGGCGGCAGTGGCGGGCAGGCGATCGGCGGGGCCGCGACGCTGCGCATCGACGGCGGGCGCTTGCGGGTGAACAGCAGCTTTTCGACGCTGCCCCCCTACAGCATCACGGCGGTGGGCAAGGGCGGCTCTGGTGCGAATGGCGGTGCGTCGATTTCGACAGGTGCCGCCGGTGCGGGCGGAAACGGCGGTTCGGGCGCGGGCGGCATCGCTTCGTTCGAGGCGAGCGATGCCGACTTCGTGCTGGGCGACCTTTCCATCATCGCCAGTGGCACGGCGGGACTGGGCGGCGCGGGCGGCGCGGACGGTCTGACGAGCGGGGGAACGGCGCGGCTGACCCATGGCGGCGGCGTGGTGCTGGGCGCGGGCGCGCAACGGTTTCTGGCGTCGCTGTCCATGACGGCGAATGGCATTGCGGGCGGGCGGATCAGCTTTGCCGACAGCACGAGCGCGGCGGGCGGGGGCCTTCATGTCGCCGGGCCGATGACGCTGAGCGCGAGCGGAACGGTGGTTCCAGGCTTTACCGGCATCAGCTTCGCCGCTTCGGGCAACCCGGTGACCGTCGGCGGGACTGCCGACTTCATGACGCAGGGGCCGCTGGGCTTCGCCTTTGACGGCGGCGGCGCGCTGGCGGTGGCGGGCGCGCTGACGGGTTATTCCGGCATGGGCATCACGATCAGCCATGGCGCGCGACCGGCAGGGCTGGACAGCCTGTCTGCGGACAGCATCCTGCTGACCACGCCGGGCGGCATCAGTGTTGTGGGTGGGGCGCTGCGATCCGCGGCTTTGCTGACGATGCTGGCGGGAGGCGGCGATATTGCGCTGTCGGGCGGCAGCGCGCTGTCGGCGGGCGGCGATTTGCGGCTGTTCGCGCAAGGCAGCGTCGATGGCGCGGGCGGGGCGGTGAGCGCTGGCGGCCGGGCGGCGATCGGGCTTGGCGGGGCGGGCGCTATACGGCTCGCCAGCCTGTCGTCGGGCGGACTGCTCGACATGGCCGATGCGAGCGGCGCTGCGCTGGGCGGGACGGGCATCGCGATCGGCGGCGACTTTGCCGTCAGCGGCGCGCTGACCATCGGCGCGGGCAGCGGGACCCTGTCAGCGGCCAGCATCGGCATCGGAACGCTGAATGCGGGGAGCCAGACGCTGACTGCGCCGGGCGGCGTGCAGATCGGCAGCGCGGTGATGGGCGGCAACCTGATCGTCAATGGCAGCTTGCAATTGGGCGGCGCGGATATTGGCGGCCTGTTGCAGCAGCGCGGGGCGGTGGCGGCCTTTGGCGGGACCGTTGCGGCCGGGTCGATCGACGTGGATGCGGGGAGCATCAGTGCCAATGGGCTGAATGCGCGAACGGGCGATCTGTTGTTGCGATCCGTAGCCGGGCTCAGCGTCGGTGACGCGCAGGCGGCGGGGAATGTCCTTCTGACGTCCAGCGCGGGTGGCCTGACCATCGGCAATGCGATGGCCGGGGGGGCGCTGACGCTTGGCGGGATCGGGATCAGCGCGCAGCGGCTGGGTTCGGGCGGCGCGGCGCTGCTGGATGGGGGCGCGGGTGACCTGCTGGTCGGCGATATCGTCGCGCAGGGGCCGATTTCCGCCTTTGGCCGCAACATCAGCCTGGGGTCGAGCGGCGCGGTGACGATCGCCGATGCGCTGGCGAGCGGCAATGTGCTGCTGAACGCGGCGGGCGTGGCGACGGTGGCGGGCCAGATCAGCGGGCAGGCGGTGACGATCGGGTCGAGCGATATCGTCATCGGCGCGAACGGGCGGGTCGATGCGGCGGGGCTGCTGCGTTTCACCGCGCTGGGCGGCGCGGCGATCGGCGGCGGCGATGCGACGGCGGGCTACAGCCTGTCGGCGGCGGAGTTGGGCCGGGTATCGGCAGGCGATATCGCAATCGATGCGGCGGGCGACGTCATTGTCCGCGACCTAACGATCGGCAGCGGCGTGCTAGCAAGCGGCGGTGTGCTGAGCATTACTTCGCCGGGGTTGTTGCGCGTGCAGGGCGCGGTGGCGCTGACCGGGCGCAGCGGGCAGGGCGGGCTGGCGCTGTCGGCTGGCCAGGCGGTGCAGGTGATCGCAGGACAGGGATCGATCGACATCAGCGACAGTAATGGCGGGCTGGGCGGGGTGTTGAGCATCGGCGCGCCGTCCATCTATGCCGCGACGCTGGCCGCGATCGCTGACGTTGAGGCGGCGGGATCGCTGGGCGCGCGTGAGTTGCGGCTGGCGCAGAATGACGGGCTGGCGCTGGACGCGGGGATGTTGCGGGCGGGGGCGATCCGGCTGCAGGCGAGCGATGGCGTCTATATCCAGAATAGCGGGCTTTCGAACGACTTTGCGGCGCGGCGCGGCTTTACCGCCAACAGCCTGACCATCATCGCCGGAAGCGGGCGGCCGCAGATCGCGATCAACGGGCGGCTGGCGACAAGCGCCGGGCTGTTTGCCACGGGGCTGGACACGATCCCGCTGGTGGCGATCGACGGGCGCTATGCCGCGGGGTCGAAGATCAACGGCTGCTTCATCGGGAATGGCGCGTCCTGCACCGGGATCAGCGTCGATAGCCGGGACACGATCGATGGGTTGCTGGGCCCGGCGGTGTCGGTGACGCGGATCTTCCCGCTGACGCTGATCCAGCTGCGCGATGTGGTGACGCAGGGCTTTCCGCCGCTGATCGACGAGCCGGTGACGGGCGCGGGCAATGAGGATCTTTGGGACCGGCCGTGCGGCGGTCCCGGGGAGGAAGCCTGCGCGGCGCAATAAGCGGAAAAAGGGGCAGAAACGGATTGAAAGGGCGCGGCGGACGCGGCAAGAGCGTCGCGCGCAGGGGGGCGTGTAGATGGGGGACGTAACAGGCGACAGGATGGGCAAGCGGGCGGCCGGCGTGATGCTGGCGGCGGCGATGCTGCTCGTGCTGTTGCTGCTGGGCGGCCTGTCGGAAAGCGGCCTGCGCGCGGCGGATGCGTCTGGAGGGCGCGGGTTCGTGGGCGTCGCTTCCTGCGCGGGATCGACTTGTCACGGCCGGATGGAAGGCGACGGCAAGGTCGTGCGCCAGGACGAGCTGATGCGCTGGCAGGAGCCTTCAACGCCCGGCGGCGCACATAGCCGCGCCTTTGCGGTGCTTGGTGGCGCGCGGGGGCGACAGATCGCGGCGACGCTGGGGCTGGGCGATCCCACGGCAGCGCCCGCGTGCCTGGGGTGCCATTCTACTCCGGCGGCGGCGCGGGGCTCGCGTTTTCTGGCGAGCGACGGCGTGGGGTGCGAGGCATGCCATGGCGCGGCGGGTGGCTGGATTGCGGGCCACTATGCGGTGGGGGCGAGCCATGCGGGAAATATTGCGGCGGGGATGATACCGCTGGAGAAGCCGCAGGCGCGCGCCTGGGTCTGTCTGGATTGCCATTTCGGCAGCCATCGGGCGGGGCAGTTCGTGGACCATCGGATGATGGCGGCGGGGCATCCGCGCGTTTCGTTCGAGCTGGACCTTTTTTCCTCGATGCAGGCGCATCATGACGAGGATGCGGACTATGCGCGGCGCAAGGGGCGGACGGACAGCCTGAAATTCTGGGCGGTGGGGCAGGCGATGGCGGTGGAACGCGCGCTGACGCTTTACGCATCGTCGAAGGGGAGCGAGGGCGCTTTCCCGGAATTCTACTTCTTCGATTGCCAGAGCTGCCATCGCCGCATCTATGACCAAGCGGAGCGGAGCAAGACGTGGGAGGCGAACCCCGGACGCCCGATCCCGGCGGGGATGCCGCCCTTCAATGACGAGAATATGATCCTGCTGTCGGCGGCTGCGCGGGTGGCCGCGCCGGGCCTGGAGGGGCGGTTCGATGCGGACAGCCGCGCCTTCCATGCGGCGATCGCGACGGATCGGCGGGCGGCGGTGGCGGCTGCGGGCAAGCTGGCGGCGAGCGCGCGGGCGCTGGGCGACGCTTTTGCGGGCGGGGGCATGAAAGGCGACATGGCCTTCGCCATCGTGCAGCAGATTGCGGGCGGAGCGATTGCCCCCCGCTTCACCGATTATGAAGGATCGGTGCAGGCGGTGATGGCGGTCGACACGCTGCTTAACAGCATGGTGAAGTCGGGCCAGGTGACCGTCGGCGCGGCGGCGGGCATCCGGTCGGACGTCAATCGCGCCTATGCGGCGGTGAAGGAACCGAACGGCTACCAACCCGCCGCTTTCCGGTCGGCGCTGGGCAGCGCCGCGCGCAGCATTGGATCGTTGCGGTGAGGGCTGAGCGGCATGGGTTGGTCAGGCTGCTGACGGGCGCTGGCGCAGATCATGTGGTCCTGCGCCCGAAAGTGCGGGATGGCGTCGCCATCTGCGCGGCGGCGAAGGTTCGGCCCGACTTCCGCGGTCATAACGCAGCAGATCGGGGAGCCGGGCGGCAACCCGGTGGGGTTTCGGGTAGCGCGCTTCGCGGCGCTGGGGTTCTACGATGAGAGCATTGAGGCGCAGGCTTAGCGCGTTTGCGGCTCTGTCGGCGCTGATGCTGTCGTCGTGCGGCGGGGGCGGGGGCGGTGGAAGCGGTGGGAGCGGGGGAAGTCCTACGCCGACGCCGACACCCACGGCGACCCGGCTCTATGCCGATCCGGCGCAGGAGGCGTTGAGCGTCGCTGATGTCGAGAGCGTCGTCGGCCATGCCGTGGCGGAGGCGCAGGCGCGCAGCCTGCCTGCGGTGATCGCCGTCACCGACCGGGTCGGCAATGTGCTGGCCGTGTTCCGGATGAATGGCGCGCGGGCCAGCGCGACGACCAGCGCCGCGCCGAATGGCCAAAATCTCGACGCGCAGAATTTGACCGTCCCGGCCGAAGCGGGCGCGATTTCCAAGGCTATTACCGGCGCCTATCTGTCGAGTGGCGGCAACGCCTTTTCGACGCGCACGGCAAGCATGATCGTGCAGGCGCATTTTCCGCCCGCCCCCAATACGGTGGGCCTCGAAAGCGGGCCGCTGTTCGGGGTGCAGTTCAGCCAGCTGCCCTGTTCGGACCTGTCGGCGCGCTTCATGTCGTCAGGCGCGCAGGCGATGATCGGGCCGAAGCGATCGCCGCTCGGGCTGGCGGCCGATCCGGGCGGCTTTCCACTTTACAAAAATGGCGTCGTGGTGGGCGGCATCGGCGTGATGGCGGATGGGGTCTATGGTTCCGATCCTAACGTTACCGATACGGACAATGATCCGGAAGAATATATCGCGCTGGCCGGGACCTTGGGCTTTGAAGCGCCCGACAGCATCCGCGCGAACCGCATTTTCGTGGACGGGACATCGCTGCGCTATTCGGACGCCGCCTATTCGGGGCTGATGGGGAGTGGCGCGGTGAGCTTTGCCGCGATCAACGGCAGCGTCGGGAACCTGGTGGCGGTGCGCGGCTATTATGGCGAGCCCGCGCCGATGGTCCTGGCGGGTGTCGCCTATGGCAGCGAGGCTTCGGGCGTGCGAGCGTCGCGGGCGGGGGAATTTTCCAATCGTGACGCCTTCGTGCTGACGGACGGGTCGGGGAATAATCGCTTCCCGGTGCGGGCGGCGACCGATGCGGGGGATGTGGCGCAGCCCTTAAGCGCGGCCGAGGTGACGGCGGTGCTGGAGGAGGCCTTCGCCATCATGAGCCGGGCGCGGGCGCAGATCCGGCAGCCGCTCGACAGCCGGGCGCAGGTGACCATCAGCGTGGTGGACACGCGCGGCGCGGCGCTGGGAATCGTGCGATCGCCCGACGCGCCGATCTTCGGCACGGATGTCAGCCTGCAGAAGGCGCGGACGGCGGCCTTCTTCTCGGGCGCGCATGCCGCGCCGGACCTGCTGGCGAGCAGCAGTGCGGATGTGGCGGCTTTTGTGGGGAAAGCGCGGACCTTCCTCAACGATCCGGCGGCGCTGACGGGCAAGACTGCTTACTCCGACCGAGGCCATGGACTGCTGTCGCGGCCCTATTTCCCCGATGGCGAGGTGGGGCGCCCCAATGGGCCGTTCTCCCGCCCGATCGCCCAGTTCAATCCCTTTTCGACCGGCCTGCAGTCGGCGTTGGTGGTAGGCGATCTCGCCGCGCATCTGGCCTATGTGACCGGCGCGAGCGCGTCCGACACGCCGCAGCGCTGTTCGGCGGTGACGGGGGTCGGCGCGGCCAACCGCATCCAGAACGGCATCCAGATCTTTCCGGGATCGGTGCCCATCTATCGCGGCAATGTGCTGGTCGGCGCGATCGGCGTGTCGGGCGACGGCATTGATCAGGATGATATGATCAGCTTCTTAGGCACGCATAATGGCGGGCAGCGCAGTGGCGGTATCGGCAATGCCCCGGCGGCGATCCGGTCGGATCAGATTGTCGTGGACCTTGGTAATGAATCGGTGCGGCTGCGCTATGTCCAGTGCCCGATTGCGCCATTTCTCGGCACCTCATCTCAAGATGTTTGCAGGGGACTGTGAGCATGGGGCTCGCCGCCTTCCTGCCGCTGTTCGCGCTCGCGCAGCCCGGCGAGCCGGTTCCGCCGCCGCCGCCCGACAATTGGGAAGAGATTTTGAACGCGCCCGAGGTCGGCGCGGACGAGCAGTCGATCGAAGGACGGCGGCGGCCCGGATATGAAGCGCCGCTGCCCGAGGCGGTGACGCAGGACAACAAGGGCGCTCTGCGCGCGCCGCCGCCCGAAGCCTTTCCGGTTGATCAGGTGCCGATCCCCGACCGCTGGCGGCTGATCGAGAGCCTTGGCGTGGTCAAGGAACGCTGGTTCGACCCCTATAATCAGAACACGCTGAAGGGCGACCGGCCGATCGACCGGGAGAAGGTGAAGTGGTTGCCTATCAAGGGCGACGACTGGTTCTTCGTCGTCAATGCCGTGAACGACACGGTCATCGAACCGCGCACCTTTCCCATTCCCGTCGGCGTGCAGACGACCGAGCGGCCTGGCAGCATCGATGTGTTCGGCACGGATGCGAGCTATGTGCTGAGCCAGACCTTCATCGGCGGCGTGGCGCTGATCAAGGGGTCGACCGCGTTCAAGCCGCCCGAGATCGAGTATCGGCTGACGCTGGCGTATAACATCAATCATGTGAACGTGCCCGAACGGCGCGTGCTCTTCGTCGAGCCGTCCAAGCCGAGCCACCGCACCGACCATTTTCTGGGCGTGCAGGAATTGTTCGTCGATTATCACCTGGCGAACACGTCGGACCGCTATGATTTCCGGTCGCTGCGCGTCGGCATCCAGCCTTTCCAGTCGGACTTTCGCGGCTTCCTGTTCAACGACCAGCAGCTTGGCATCCGCCTGTTCGGCAATCGCGACAATAACCGCTTCCAGTTCAATCTCGCGGCTTTCTGGCGGCTGGAAAAGGACACGAACAGCGGGCTCAACAGCGTGGTGCAGTCGCCGCGAAGGGATTGGGTGTTCCTCGCCAATCTCTACCGGCAGGATTTCCTGATCCCCGGCCTCACCAGCCAGATCACTGCCGTTTACAATATGAATCGGGAGGCCGGGCGGATCGAGGTTGACGATAATGGCTTCCCGGTGCGGCCCGCTTTGCTAGGCGACTTGCGCGGGCGGGATTATGACGTTGTGTACCTTGGTTATAATGCCGATGGGCGGCTTGGGCGGGTCAACCTGACCGCGTCGCTCTATGGGGCGCTGGGCGAGGATCGGAACAGCTTTTTCACGTCACGGCCTGCGCAGATCAGGGCGTTCTTCGCAGCGGCCGAGGCGAGCATCGACAAGGATTGGATGCGGTTCCGGCTGTCGGGGCTTTATGCCAGCGGCGATGGCGATCCTTACGACGATCGCGAGAACGGCTTCGATGCGATATTCGAAAATCCGGTCTTTGCGGGTGCGGATACAAGCTATTGGATCAGGCAGACCATCCCCTTTGCGGGCGGCGGGCGCGTGATCGGGATCAGCGGCCGGAACGGCATCCTGAACTCGCTGCGGTCGTCCAAGGAGCAGGGCCAGTCCAACTTCAACAATCCTGGCACGATGCTGCTGGGGGCGGGGGCGGATTTCGACCTGCTGCCTGAACTGCGGCTGTCGGCCAATGCGAACCATCTGTGGTTTGAAAATACCGCGACGTTGCAGGCGCTGCGGAACGAAGGGAGCATTCCCAAGGCGATCGGATGGGATTTGTCGACCGCCGCGATCTGGCGGCCGCATGCGAGCCAAAATATCGTGTTCCGGCTGTCGGGCGCGGCCCTGCTGCCGGGCGCGGGCTTTCGCGACCTTTTCACCAATAGCGAGCGTAACCGCGAATATTATTCGGTGCTCGGCAACTTGATCTTGAGTTATTGATGCGCGCACTTTCCGCCCTTTTCCTGCTGATCCTCGCTGCGCTGGCGTTGCCTGTCGCCATCCTCAATGCGTCGGATGCAGAAAAGCCGGTCGAGCGCGTTTATGCGAAGACCGCGCCTGCGCCGATGAGCCAGACGGCGGAACAGGTCGCGGCGAAATCGGACGGTTGCTATAGCTGTCATACCAAAACCGACGAGCCGTCGATGCATGCAACTCCGGCAGTCATGTTGGGCTGCGTCGATTGCCATGGCGGCGATGCGACGGTTCGGGGCGACCCGAGCCATGGGTTCGAGGACGCGGCCTATGTGGCGGCGCGGGACAAGGCGCATGTGCTGCCGCGCTATCCGGGAAGCTGGCATTATCCCTCCTCCGCCAACCCCAAGCGGACCTACACGCTGCTCAACAGGGAGGCGCCCGAATTCGTGCGCTTTGTGAACCCGAGCGATTATCGCGTGGCGCGGGAGGCTTGCGGGTCCTGCCATATGCAGACCATCGAGGCGGCCGAGCGATCGCTGATGGCGTCGGGTGCGATGCTGTGGGGCGGGGCAGCTTATAATAACGGGATCGTGCCGTTCAAAAACTACATCTTCGGCGAGGCTTATACCAAGGATGGCAGACCTGCGAAGATCGTGTCGCCGGGATCGCCGCCGGGCACGCTGACGGCGGAGCAGAAGGCGCGCGGGGCGCTTAGCGAACTCTATCCGTTGCCCAACTGGCAGGTGACGCCGCCGGGCGATATCTTCCGCGTGTTCGAGCGGGGCGGGCGCAATATCGGAACGCAGTTTGCGGAGATCGGGCTGCCCAATCCCACCGGATCGATCCAGAGGCTGGAGGAGCCGGGGCGGCCGGACCTGAAGCAGTCGAGCCGGGGGCCGGGGACGGGCCTTCGCGTCGCCATTCCGGTGCTGAACCTGCACAAAACCCGCCTCAACGACCCCTATATGTGGTTCATGGGGACCAATGATCAGCCGGGCGACTATCGCCATTCGGGCTGTTCGGGATGCCATGTCGTCTATGCCAATGACCGCGAGCCGCGCCACAGCCTGATCTATGCGCAATATGGGCGCGACGGGCAGTCGGCGACGGTGGACCCGACGATCGCGGGGAAGCTGGCCCATGAGGATGGCGGTCACGGCGCGCTGAAGGGTGCGCATGGCGAGACGGTCAAGCCCGATCATCCCGTCGCTTTAGTCGAGGGAAGCGGCCCTCCGGCCGCAGGGGCCAAGGAAAGCGGGCACCCGATCCGGCACACATTCACGCGCGCCATCCCTACGGCGCAGTGCATGAACTGCCACATGCACCAGCCCAATATCTTCCTGAACAGCTATTTGGGCTACACCATGTGGGACTATGAGTCCGACGCTCCGTTGATGTGGCCGGAAAAGCAGAAATATCCGACCGCCGCCGAAGTGCATCAGACGCTGGAGCGCAATCCGGAAGGGGCGGGGCCGAAGGGCAAATGGTCGGACCTCGATTTCCTGCGCAACGTCTATGAGCTGAATGACAAGGCGAAGGATACGCAGTTCGCCGACTATCATGGCCATGGCTGGAACTTCCGGGGCGTGTTCAAGCGCGATCGGGAGGGCAATCTGCTCGACGCGGACGGCAAGATCGTGTCGAACGATGATCCGGAGAAATGGCGGAAAAAGGGCGAGGGCAAGTTCGTCCAACCCGGTGTGAACCCTGGCAAGACCGTCCATATGATGGACATTCATGCGGAGAAGGGCCTGCAATGCGCGGATTGCCACTTTGCGCAGGACAGCCATGGCAACGGCTTCATCTATGGCGAGGTGGCGAACGCGATCGAGATCGGGTGCAAGGATTGCCATGGCACGGCGGATGCTTATCCCACGCTGCTGACCTCCGGGCCGGCGGCTCCGCCCAAGGGCACAAACCTCGCGCTGCTGCGCAATCCTGATGGCAAGCGGCGGTTCGAGTGGTTCTATGACGCGAGCGGGCAGCGCAAGCTGATCCAGCGGTCGATCGTCGATCCCAGCCTTGAGTGGGAGGTCAGCCTCGTCAAGGACAGCGTCGATCCGGCCAATCCGCACTTCAACGCCAAGGCGGCGCGCGCCAAGCTGATGAGCCGGTCGGGCGCGGAAGATGGCAGCTTCGCCTTTGGCCCCGGAATCGCGAAGGAAGACCGCGCGCATGGCGACGACAATATGGCCTGCTTCACCTGCCATCTGAGCTGGACGACCAGCTGCGGTGGCTGTCACCTGCCGATCGAGGCGAACTGGAAGACCACGCTCCACCATTTCGACGGAGAGGAGACGCGCAACTTCGCGACCTATAATCCGCAGGTCGCGCGGGACGAGATGTTCCAGCTTGGCAAGCATATGACGACCAAGGGGAATGAAACCGCTCCGGTGCGGTCGACGTCCGCGCTGGTGCTGTCGTCCACGAACATCAATCGCGAGCGCATCTATATCCAGCAGCCGCCAATTTCCGGGATCGGCTTTTCGTCCCAGGCCTTCGCGCCGCATTTCCCGCATACGGTGCGGAAAACGGAGACGAAGACCTGTTCGGACTGCCACCTGTCGGCGAAAGACGACAATAATGCGATCATGTCGCAGCTGTTGTTGCTCGGCACCAATTATGTGAATTTTGTGGGGCTGAACGCCTGGACGGGGCTTGAAGGCGGGTTCGAGGCGATCCGCGTCACCGAATGGGACGAGCCGCAGGCGGTGATCGGCAGTTACCTTCAGAAATATGCCTATCCCGATTATTGGAAGCTGCATGTCGAGCAGAACAAGCGCGAGCTGAAAAATTGGGTGCGGGGAAAGTTCTTTGACAAGAAGGCGTCGGGCGAAACCCGGCCGGTCGAGGAGTTCCGCAATGTCGTAAAGGGCACGGCGGGCCGCGTCGGCTGCCTGCAACTGCGCGGCGAATATATGTTCGTGGCCGAAGGGAAGGGCGGCTTCCGCGTCTATGACGTGGCGTCGATCGCCAATAAGGGCTTTTCCGAGCCGATATTGAGCGGGCCTTTCTCGAAACTCGGCCATAATGCGAGCGTGGCGTCGAAGAATGCGACCTGCATGGCGCTCGCCACCAATCAGCCGGTTAATCCGCTGCGTAACACGAAGGAATTGCGCGCGATCAACCAGGAGCAGCCGTTCCTGCCGATCTACAGCTATGCGGCGGTGACGGACAGCGTCGAGGGGCTGATCATGGTCAATATCGAGACCATGGCCGATGGCGAATTCCGCAACAATTTCCTCAAGCGCGCGGTGACCTGGAACCCCGATGGTGTGCTGAAGGGCGCGCGGCATATCCAGCTGGCGGGGCAGATCGCCTATATCACCGCTGATGTGGGGCTGGTGGTGGTGAACCTGTCCGATCCGCTGCATCCCAAGCTGGCGGCGGTGCGGCCCATGAAGGACGCGCGGGCGAGTGCGATCCAGTTCCGTTACCTGTGGGTGACGGATGCGGAGGGCCTGAAGCTGTTCGATGTGACGCGGCTGACCGACCCGGTGGCAGTGCCTTCGGCGACCGTGCCGCTGGCCGATGCGCGGCGCATCTATCTGGCGCGCACCTATGCCTATGTCGCGGCCAAGACGGAGGGCCTCGCGATCATCAACATGACCAATCCGCTGCGGCCGAGCGTCTATGCGAAGGAGACGTTTGGCGGGCAGATGACGGATGTGGAGGATGTGATCGTCGGCACGACCAACGCCTCGCTCTTCGCCTATGTCGCGGATGGGCGGAACGGCATGAAGGTGATCCAGCTCACCAGTCCCGCGAGCCAGCCCAATTTCTATGGCTTCTCCCCCGCGCCCAAGCCCGAGCTGATCGCCTGGGCGCGCACGCCCTCGCCGGCGCTGGCGCTGTCCAAGGGCCTGGACCGCGACCGGGCGGTGGACGAGACGGGTGGGCAGATGGCGGTGTTCGGACGGATCGGATCGCGGCCCTTCACGCGGCCGGAAATGGAGCGGCTGTTCCTGAACGCCAAGGGCGTGCCTTACAAGGTCAGCGATGATGTGGACATGAAGGCGTGGCGGCCGCCGTTGCTGCGCTGAGCCGGGGTGGGCAGCCCGTGAGGGCTATGGTGTGAAGAGCCAGCCCCACAGCATCCAGCCTACACCCATGGTGAGGCCAATCAGCACGATCATGATGATGGCATCGAGCGCGGACAGATCATTGTCATTCCGAGCCATGGGCGGCCTCCTGCAGCGCTCGCAAGATGCTGGCGCCGCGGTATGGCGAACCTATCATGTTTCGGGAGCGAAAGCGCGGACGAGCTAGGCGGCGCGCTGCTCGACCATATACGGCCCCAGCCCATCTGACAGACATATTCCCCGCGCATTGAGCCGAAGAGTCCATTAGGCCGCCGAAAGGGCCTATGGTATATTGACCTATCCCGGCTGAATTTTTCCAGACATGCCGTGACTGAGAGAGGCTTGTGCTCCCGTTTGGCGAGGAGAGCGACATGTCCGTCTCACCCAATTCATCATCATCATCTTCATCACTCCGACAGCGCGATTTGCATGCCAATGTCGAGCGGCAGACACTTGCCCTGGGCGCCGCGCGAGAGCGAACATTTTGCGCAGATTCCTTCGCGCGGGAGCGGCGACTGGAAAGAGCAGTCGGCGCTTGGGAAAATGAGGGCGGCGCTGTGGCGGACGACGGCCCCCCAGCGACGACCGGCCGTCCGGCAAAGCTCAGCAGGTTGCGATTAACTGCCGATCTGTTTCGCGATGACACACTTTGGGGGGCGGTCATCGTGAACGGCTTGCTTCTTTTGCTTGCAGGGGCGGGACTGGCAGTTTGGCTGACCCATTGACGCCCGAGCCCTCGCGGACCTTAGCCGCTGCAATCAGAATGGAGCAAATGATGAACGCTAGACCAACGGAATTGACGGCCACGGCATCGACCGCATCGGCAGGCGCGTTGGTCAGGCTGCAAAGATTGGAAGCGCTGCTTAATATCGCGCGCGAAAAACTCGCGCTGGGCGAAGCATTGTCGCGCGCCGATATGCAGCGATTGAACGCCGCGCTGGACGACATGGCGGCAAAGTAAGTGGACGGGCGCCGGTCGCAGGCGGGGCCGTTTAGGAGGCGCGACCTTTAGGCATGCAGAGGTCAGTTCAGGCGGGCCGTTCGTCCATCAGCATCCGCACGAGCGGCTGCATCGCTGCATCGAATTTCGCCAGAGTGGTATGATCCCCAGCCGTTTCGAAATGCGTGACGAGGCCCGCATCGGTCCAGCGGTGCAGGGCATAGGCGGGGGCGTCCGCTATGATCATGGGGCGGTTGTCGGGCGTATCGGGGTCCATCGGGCGCAGGTCTAGGGCGAGTTGCGGCGCTGTCGAAGAGCAGATGGCCACCGCCATACCCATCCACGGCGCGGTGATGGTGCGATGGAGATGGCCGCAGACCAGGGCGGTGATGTTGGGCCGGTCGGCGATCACGGCAGAGAAGCGCTGGACCCAGGGTTCCTCCGGGTGCGTGTTCATCCAGTCGATGCCCACCTCTACGGGGGGATGGTGCATGACGATGAGGGTGGGCGTCTCTGCATCCTCATCGAGCCGAGCGGCCAGCCATGCCGCGCGCGCGTCGCAGAAGGCGCCGCCGTGGCGGCCGGTTTCCAGCGTGTCGAGGATTATGATCCGGCGGTGGTCCAATGGGACGACATAGTGGACGAAGCCGCCCTCTTGCGGCACGTGCGGAAAGATCGCGGCGAAATTGTCCCGGTCGTCATGATTGCCCATACATGGCCAGACGGGGAAGGGGCATTGGGCGAATGCCTCCGCCAGCGCGCGGTAGCTTTCAAGGTCGCCATGGTCGGTCAGGTCGCCGGTGGCGAGCAGCAGGTCAGGGCGGTTGGGGCCGTCGATCAGCGCGCCAAGGACCTGGTCGAGCCGCTGCCGGTTTAGTTCGGCGGGATTGCCGGGGTCGAAGCCGAGATGAATGTCCGTGACCTGTGCGATCAGCATGGTCCTTTTTCCCCCTTCAACTGTCGCGGCCGATCCGGCGCGGCCTGTCCGCCTGCTCTCGTCTGATGGTTTGATCGGCGGGCGTCCATGGAGCGCCGTCGCCGATATGATAGCTGTGGCACATGGCGCAGCTGGACGGCACATCCGCCTTCGACTTTTCGCCACCATGACAGGTGCGGCAGCTGTCGATGCCTGGCAGCAGTAGTTGCTTGGCGTCGTGCGACTTGGGCGCGGCGTGGCAGCTTTCGCAGCTCTCGGTGCTGTGCGCCTTATGATCGAACCAGCCTGTCATCATGTAGCGCATCGGCTGGTTTACGGGGGTGACGTGCCAGCCGCCAGCGCCGCTCGTGACAGTGTGGCAGTCGTAGCAGGCGCCGCCCTTCGAGAAGACAGCGCGGATCGCGTCGTCGGCGCGGGAGGGACGCGCGGCTGCTGCGCCGAAATAGGCGTGATAAAGGCGGCCCTGTGCATAGTCGCCGGGGCGGCGGCGGGCCATGCCGCCGAGCGCGATGGGATGGGCGGGGCCAGTGGAGCGGTAATAGGCGCGCAGGTCCGCGACCACCTGCTCGGGCTGGCCGTGGCGCAGGGTGCGGACAGTGCCGCCGATCGTTTCGAAGGCGAGGCTGTGGCAGGACTGGCAGTCGCGCTCCATGTCGACCGGCAGGAAGCGCACGCCGTCGGCGGTGGGACGGTGGCAATCCTTGCAGGCGAGGGCGTCGCCATAACCATTCTGAGCCTTCAGTGACCGCGCCATGCGGGCGACGCCGCCGGTCTTCGAGAGATGGATGTCGTGGGGGAATTTGAGGCCGCTGTCGTCCGAGGGCCTGGCGTCCAGGCCGGCCCGGGTGAAGCTGGGATGCTTGCCCGGATTATATTGGACGAGGGCGGAAAATTGCGGGTGGGCGGTGCCGAAGTCACTCGCGTTCGCGAGGTTTGTATCCTTCAGGCGATCTTTCAGCGTGCCGTGGCAGTCGGTGCAGAAAGCCTGGGGCGCGGGCTGCATGGGGCCTGCGCCTTCATGTTCGCGGTGACAATCGACGCAGGCGCCTTCCGGGGGCTTGCCGAAGGTGGCGGCGACGCTGGCGAGGAGCTTGCCGCCGATGCCGGGCTCGGCGCGGGCCATGGCGATGCGCGCGGCGGGGGCGTGGTCATGGACCGACTTGTGGCAGGTCTGGCAGGCGGAATCGCGGACAGAGACGAACGCCTTTTGGTGGCAGGTCTCGCATTTGCCTTCGAGCGCGTGGTGGGCCTGGCTCAAGGGGCCGGAGGACCATGCGCCGTCGCCTTTGACGCTATAGATGTTGCGCGTGTCGGCGGCGGCGCGGGTGGCGTAGCTGTAGATCGGGATGGCGAGGAAGCCGATCAGGATCGCCAGCACCATGCCCCAGGCGGTCAGGCGCTTGGGCGGGAGGTGCCGCGCGAGCGAGAAGACTTTGGCCTCCTCCTTTTCCTCCGAGGCTTCGGACACGGCATCAACGCGGCGGATCGAAAGGATGGTTGCGCCATCCTCCTGCCCAACGGTGACGCGATGGCCGCCTAAGCGCAGTTCAGCGCCTTTGCTGGTGTCGATCTCGGCGGAGCGGGTCGTGCGGCCTTCGAGATCAAAGCCGAGCGCGCCGGTCGCGCGGACGCGGATCGTGCGGCCGTCGATCTGCTCGATGCGGGCGTGGTCTGGCTCCAGCGCGAGATCGGGCAGGTGTATGTCATTCGCGGCCGCGCGGCCGATCGATAGCTGGGGCTTGGCGAGCGTGGCGGTGCGGACGATCTCGCGGCCGTCTGCGGTGAGGCTGATCTGGCGGACTATGAAGTTCATGGTCGCGCTCACCAGTAGAAAAAGACGCTGACGATATGCGCGGTGAGCGCGGCGAGCAGGGCGAAGGTGGCGGGCACATGGACGTAGAGCCAGATTTCCAGCAGCGCCTTCAATTTCAGGTGGCGGCGGAGGCGTGCGAGCATGGCCTGCTTGCGTTCGAGCAGGGCGTCGATCTTTTCCAAGGGCTCCTTGCCAGTGTCGGGGTGGTCGGCGGTCCAGTAGCGCAGGGAGGCTTGGGCTTTCGCGGTGGCGCAGCGGGGGTGGCGGCCCGAGAGGCGGGCGATCAGGCTGCCGCCGAATGGATCATCGTCCAGTGACTGGCGCACGAGCGCCGCCTCCTCGTGGGGCAGGGGCTGGGCGGCGTCGTGCAACTGCCGGTCGATGGAGCGGATGGCCTCGAGCATCTGCACCTGCGTCATTTCCGCGCGGTTGTTGCTGAGCGCGGTGGGGAGCGTCGCATAGACGATGATGCCGAAGAGGCCCGAGAGGATGACTAGCATCATCAATACATAGGCAAGCGTGTGGACGTTCCACCCGAGCTGGAATCCGGTGTGCAACGTGCCGATGACAATGAGGCTGAGGCCGAGATAGACATGGGCGCTGGTCCATGCCTTCAAGGACCAGCGGCCGCGCGTCATGGCGCGTTTGCGCAAGCCAAGCAGGGTGAGCCAGAGGATTAGCCCGACGCCGATCGTGCCCATGGTGTAGCCGTACCAACTGCCGCCATTATGTCGTGGGGTCACATCGATCAGCAAATAACTGGCGATGGCGAGGATGCAGATGACGGTCGCGATCTTCAGCCAGCGGAAATTGGCGTGGCGCAGGAAGCCGTCATGCAGCACCTCGCCTTTCACACGGCGGGTTGCGGTTGCGCGCGTGGCCATCAGCTGGCTTGCCCATCGAGGCGGGCGACGGTGAGGAAATCCTCGGGCGAGACGCGGATGGCCGCACCGGTCGGGCAGGCGCGCACGCAGGCGGGGCCGCCGTCAATGCCGGAGCACATATCGCATTTGATGGCTTTTTTCGGCTTTTCGACGCCGGGCTTGGCGTGTTTGTAGCTCCACTTTTTGGAAGGTTCGCCGGGGCCGGGGCCAGCGCCGAAGAACATCCAGCTCAAGAGGCCTGGCTTCTTCGGCGGGACGCTGTCCATGCGAATCACGCCATAGGGGCAGTTGCGCTGGCAATTGCCGCAGCCGATGCAGGTGTCGTCGATGAAGACTTCGCCGTCCGGGCCGCGATGGATAGCGTTGGGCGGGCAGTCGGCCATGCAGTGCGGATGCTCGCAATGGCGGCAGCTGGTTGGCACATGGAGATGGGCGTAGGTGCGTCCGGCTTCGCGATCGAGGCGGGAAAGCCCTTCATGGCTGTCAGCGCACGCCTTCTCACAATTGTCGCAACCGACGCAGAGATGTTCATCGATGAGGAGAACGTCAGTGGCTTCACCGATGCCGTTGTCGACGAGGAATTTGGCCGTCTCGCTATACATGTCGACGACGGTCGAGAAGCTGTCTTTGCGGCTTTCGATGAAGGCGTTGACGTCCTGCCGCGCGGCCATGTCTCGGCGCGCGCGTTCGAGCAAGGCAGGCTTGGCGGCCATCAGGCGGGCGAAGGCGTCGCCATTCAATTTGATGACTTCGGATTTGACGGTCGCTTTGACCGTGGCGGTGCGCGGGCCGCCAGCGATCAGCGCCATTTCGCCCACATAGGAACCGGCAGGGAGGTAGGAGAGGAAGACGTTTTTCCCGCCGATCTTCTTCTCCACGATCATGGAGCCGACGCGGATGACATAGATGTCGCTGCCGAGATCGCCTTCGGTGAGGATCGCTTCGCCTGCCTTCACGGTCTTGATTTCGGCGCTGTCGAGCACTTCGGCGAGGTCAGCCGGGGTCAGGCCCGCGCCGAATAGCTGGAGCAGCTGCCGCTCGGTCGAGATGCGGGTGATGGCGCGCTTGGCGGGCGGGTTCGAGGACATGAGCTTCAGCGCCGCGGTGCGCGACACTTCCACCATGATCGAGTCCGTGCCCGCCCGCACGGTCGAGCCGCGGCGGCGGCCCGAGATGAGGCCGACCTCGCCAAAAATCGAGCCCTGGTCGATGGCGACGTGGGTTTCGGAGGCGACTTCGACCGACGCTTGGCCATCAGCGATACCGAACAGCGAGGAGCCGGGGTCGTGCTTTTCGAAAATCACCTCGCCAGCACGATAGGCGCGGACTTCGCTGTCGAGCATGAACTCGCGCATCTGAAGAGGAGACAGCCCTTCCAGGATCGCAACGTTGGTGCGGAGATATTCGAGCCATTCCGCGACGCTCTTCTTGCCCGGTAACGCGGCGAATTTGGCGGCGAGGATGGGTTCGTCGGCGGGCTTCAGCTCTTCATTGCCGTTGATGAACTCGACGACGTCATAGCCCTGGTTCATGCAGTGCTTGATCAGCGGATAGCCCGCCAGCGCGCCGATGACGAAGATGCCGGGCGCGGTGCTTTCGAACATCGGTGAGAGCTTGGGGAAGGCCAGACGATCGCTGCTCGTGAATTCGATGCCGCAGCTTTCGACGAAGGCGCGCGGCGGGGCAGAGCCCATGCGGGCGATGATGCGGTCGCACTTCATCTTCACCTCGCCATCGCGGCTGTCGAGGGTGATGAAGCCCGGCTCGATCTTCGCCGTGGTGCTTTCGGTCATGATGGAGAGGCGGCCCGCCTCGGCAGCGGCCATCAGCGCCTTGACGTTGGCGGGCTTGGCGCTGGCGAATTCGGTCGAGCGGTTGAGGATGGTGACGCTGTTCCCCTGCGCCTCATCGGCGGCGAGGCCCATGGCGTTTTCGATGCCTGCGTCACCCGTGCCGACGACGAAGATATGTTCGTCATTATATTCTGCGGGATCATCCAGCTGATATTGGACATGAGGCAGGTCCGCACCGGGAACGCGCATCAGGTTGGGATTTCCCTGCGTGCCGATTGCCATGATGACAGCGTCGGCGATGACTTCGCGGCCCCCGGTCAGTGTCAGGCGGTAGGGCGGGGCGAGGCGCTGGATTTCCGTGGTCGCGGTAGTGCCGTCGCGCTTGCGTTCGACGATCTTCTGGACGCTGCCGGGGATGGGATCGCCGGTGCCGGTGATCGCCTTCACCTCGGCATTATAGGCGACGTTGATGCCTTGCGCCGCGGCTTGCTCGTTCCAGCGGCCCAGGATCGCCTCGCGCTTACCAGCTTCGAAATCGAAATCGGAACGAAGCACGAGCTGGCTGGGCGTCGCCATCACATGCTTGCCCTTCTGATATTTGAAGATCGTGTCGGACAGATGGTCCGTCTTTTCGATCAGAAGATGCGACAGGCCCAGCTGCGCCGCGCGCGCGGCCGCGCTCATCCCCGCCGGTCCCGACCCGACGATCGCGATACGCACGCGGTCAGTCACTTGATACCCCCCTCTTGCGAGATCACCCGCAGCCCCGGCAAATGCCCCTGCCGGTTTATGATGCGCGGATCAAGCCTTTGGGCACTCTATCAATTCCATCGCGTGACGCTAGAGAGCAGTTGGTGATTTGCGGGGGTGAGTAAGTGACGAAGCTGAGCGTGGGGCGCATGGCTCTTATTGGGGCGGCCGGGCTGGCGCTCGTGTCGGTGGGCTATAGCGTGCGGCGCGACAGGCCGCAGGAGAAGGAAAGCGCGGCGTCCGCGCCTTTCGCAGCGGCCGGGCAGCAGCCGTCCGATCCGGAGAGCGTCATTCGCGGCTTGCAGGACAGGGTGGGCGCCACTCCCAATGACGCGGAAGGCTGGCAGATGCTGGGCTGGGCCTATTTCGAGAGCGGACGGCATGCCGATGCCGCGCGGGCGTACCGGCGGGCGGTGAAGCTGGCGCCGGATAATGCGACCTTCTGGTCATCGCTGGGTGAAGCGGTGGTGATGGCGAGCGAGCGCGATCCCATGCCCAAGGAGGCGGCGGATGCGTTCCAAAAAGCGGTCAAGCTCGATCCCAAGGAACCGCGCGCGCGCTACTTCCAGGCGGTGCGCAAGGACCTGGCGAAGGATCATGAAGGCGCGATCCGCGACTGGCTGGCGCTGCTGGCCGACACGCCGCCCGGCGCGCCATGGGAAGCGGATTTGCGCCGGACCATCGAGCAGGTGGGCAAGATCAATGGGGTTGAGGTCAAGGATAGGCTGGCGGCGGTAAAACAGGCCGCGCCGCATCCGCCCATCGGATCGGTGGCGACGGCGGCAATTCCTGGGCCTAGCCGGGAGCAGATGCAGGCGGCGGCGCAGCTTCCCAAGGGTCAGCAGGATGCGATGATCGAAAACATGGTGTCGGGGCTGGAGGGCAAGCTGAAGGCCAATCCCGGCAATATCGACGGATGGATCATGTTGATGCGCAGCCGGATGACGCTGGGCGAGACGGCGAAAGCGCAAGCGGCCTTCGAGGCGGCGCGGAAGGCCAATCCGGGGCAGGCCGGGCGGTTGCGGGATGAGGCGCGGGTGCTTGGGGTGCCGGGGGTTTCATAAAGGGGCGGGAGACTGTGCTTTCCTCGTCACCCCGGAGTTGATCCGGGGTCTCACTTACTTTCACCATCGGCGTTCATTTTAAACAAGCGGAACCCCGGGTCCAGCCCGGGGTGACGGCAGCGGACAAGATATCAAGGCGGAAGAGGTAGCAGACGCAGCGGAACACTCGCCACCTTCGCCCGTTGCAGTCTGAAATGACAGCCGACCCAGCGATCTTCGACCCGCCGCCGGATTCGGTGGCTTTCTATACCGAGAGCCTCCAGCATCTGGTGGAGTCCGGTATCCCATTCATGCTGTCGGGCACCTATGCGCTGGGATGCCATACCGGGATCGTGCGGCCGACGAAGGATCTCGATGTCTTCTGCAAGGCCGGCGACGCGCCGCGCATCCTTTCTTATTTCAAGCATCTTGGACATGCGGTCGAGTTTGAGGATGAGCGGTGGATCGGGAAGGTCTGGAAGGACAAGAACTTCTTCGACGTGATCTATAACATCTCATCGGCCAGCGTGCCGGTGACCGAGGAATGGTTCCGCGATGCCGCTTATGCCGAGGTTTATGGCATAGAGGTTAGGATCACCCCGCCCACTGAATTCATCCTGTCCAAGATCTTTATCCAGGACCGCTATCGCTATGACGGCGCCGATGTCGTCCACATGATCCTGAAACAGCATGAGCGGATCAACTGGCAATGGCTGCTCGATTCCATGGAGCTGCATTGGGAATTGCTGCTCATTCACCTGCTCAACTTTCGATTCATCTACCCGACCGAACGGCATTGCGTCCCCTTATGGCTGTTCGAGGAGCTGCTGGGCCGCCTGCAGACACGGGCGGAACTGCCGGTGCCCAATATCCGGGTGTGCCGGGGGCGGCTGTTGTCCCCGCGCGACTATCTGATCGACATCACCGAATGGGGCTTCGCCGATGTGGTCGGCAAGGGTCTTGAGGAGAGCCATGACCGGAACAAATGAAGCCGCACGGAATGAGGGGCTGACGCTTGCGGCGATCGGCGACCTTCATGTCACAGACACGTCCGAACATCGTTACCGTGTGATGTTCGAGGAGATTTCGGAAAAGGCGGACATATTGGCGCTGTGCGGGGACCTCACCAATTTCGGCAAGACGCGCGAGGCAGAGATTTTGGCCGAGGATCTGCGCGCCTGCTCCATCCCGATCGTCGCGGTGCTTGGCAATCATGATTATGAATGCGGCCAGCCCGAGGAGGTCTCGCGCATCCTGCATGGCGCGGGCGTCACGGTGCTCGATGACCAGGCGGTGGAGATAAAGGGCGTCGGCTTTGCCGGGGTGAAGGGCTTTGTCGGCGGTTTCGGCCGGGGGGAGCTGGGCGCGTTTGGCGAGAAGGCCATTAAGACTTTCGTCGAGGAAGCGATCAACGAAGCGCGCAAGCTGGAAAATGCGTTGCGCTCGCTTCGAACCGACCGCTGCGTCGCAGTGCTGCATTATGCCCCGGTGGTCGATACGGTCGAAGGCGAGCCGCCGGAAATCTTTCCCTTTCTGGGTTCGTCCCGCTTGGCGGAGGCGATCGACCGGTTCGACAATGTGCGCTTTGCCGTGCATGGACATGCCCATCGCGGCGCGTTCGAGGGACGGACGCCGCGCGGGGTGCCGGTGTACAATTGCGCGCAGTTCGTGGTGTCGGAGAAATTTGACCGGCCCTATGCGCTGATCGCGATCTGACCTACCCCGCCGTCGAGGCGATGGATGCTGAAACCGGGTCGAAGGGCGCGCAGCAAGTCTCACTTGAGCGGCTGATAGCTTTAGTCGCTCGGCATCTCAACTGATATAGTAGAGATATGATGAAGTTCCGCAGGATAGACTTCATAATGCTCACGCAAGCCACCCTACCGCAACCATGCCCCACCATCCTGACCATTCCCGGCCTGCTGAACAGCGGGCCCGGGCATTGGCAGACGATTTGGGAAACCGAACTGCCCAACTGCCGCCGCGTCGAATTGGGCAGTTGGAACCGGCCGCATCGCAATAGCTGGGTCAGCAACCTCAATGAAGCGATCGCGCGGTGAAGGGGCCGGTGATCCTGGCGGCGCACAGCCTGGGGTCCCATGCGGTCGCCTGGTGGGCGGCGCTGGAATGCCGGGAATGGAGCCACAAGATAGCGGGGTCGCTGCTGGTCGCACCGCCCGAGGTCGATGTGGGCGGCATCGATTCCCGATTGCTGAGCTTTGCGCCCTCGCCCAAGGCGCTGCTCCCTTTCCCATCGATCGTCGTGGCGAGCCGCGATGATCCCTATATCCGGTTCGAGCGGGCGCGGCAGTTGGCGCGGTTCTGGGGCAGCCGCTTCGCTGATCCGGGACAGGCGGGCCACATCAACGCGGACTCCGGCCTTGGCGAATGGCAGTTCGGGCAATTTCTCCTGACCCGCCTCAGCGGCGCGGGCGCTGCGGAGGATCAGCCAAGCCCTTGGGGCGCTGGATCGCAAGGGGAGAGCAGATTGGAACCCAAGGCCCAGTTCAACGCTTGAAGGCGGCAAGATACATGTATATCACCATCCACCATGATGAAAACATATGTATCGTTAAGTCGGTTTGCGCTGGGTTGTATAGCCCTGTGCTGGAACGGAACCGGTTGGGCGGCCGCTGAAGGGGCAGGGTCGGCTTTCCGGTTGAGCGGCACTGTTCGCCTGCGTCATGAAATCATCTACGGGCAAGCGCGTGCAGGTTTCGATGCTGAAGATTCGCTGACGAATATTCGGACGCAGCTGCTGGCGGAATATCAGGCTGACGGATGGAGGCTAGGCGCGGAACTGTTTGACAGCCGTGCTTGGGGTGCTGACCCCGGAACGCCGATCTCGACCAATGAGGTCAATACGCTGGAGCTGGTGCAGGCTTATGCGGCGCGGGATTGGAAGGATCCGTTCGGCAGGGGAAGCAGCCTGGGCGTGACGCTGGGCCGGATGACGCTGAACCTGGGATCGCGGCGGCTGGTGGCGGCAGATGATTATCGCAACACGACCAATGGCTATACCGGCATCCGCACCGATCTGGCGGCGGCGAAGGGGTGGAAGGCGACCTTTATCTATACGCTGCCGCAAATGCGTCGGCCCGATGACGCGGAGGGCGTGCGGGATCATAAGGTGCGGCTCGACAAGGAGAGCTTTGACCTGGTGCTGTGGGGCGGGCTGGTCAGCAAGGCCAAGGCGCTCGGTCCGGTAATGGCGGAGGTCAGCTATTTCCACCTGGGTGAGCGTGACGCGCCGGGACGGCCGACGCGCGATCGGTCGTTGAATACGTTTGGCGGGCGGATCATGACCGATCCCGCGCCCGGGCGGTTAGACTATGAGGTAGAGGCTTTCTACCAATGGGGTGGCATCAATGCGTCGCTCGCGCTTACCGCCGTCCGGCAGGATGTCAGCGCCAGCTTCGTCCATGCCGATGTCGGCTACAGTCTAGCTGACAAGTGGAAAACACGCTTCTCGGTGGAGTTCGACCGGGCAAGCGGCGACAGGTCAGGCGGCAGCTATGGCCGGTTCGACACGCTGCTCGGCATGCGCCGTGCGGACTTCGCGCCCGCGGGCCTCTATAATGCCATCACCCGCGCCAACATCGTGACGCCGGGCGTGCGTGTGGAAGCGACCCCGGACAAGCGGCTGGACTGGTTCCTGTCCTACCGCGCCATGTGGCTGGACTCCGCGACCGACGGTTTCGCGACGACGGGCGTGCGCGACGCGAGCGGTCGGTCAGGGAGATTCGCCGGACATCAGGTTGAAGGGCGCATACGCTATTGGCTGATCCCATCGCGGCTGCGGTTTGAATATGACGGGCTGCTGCTGGCAAAGGGCCGGTTCCTGCGTGACGCGCCCAATGCGCCGCCGAAGGACTGGACGGTGTATAATTCATTCAACCTTACAGCGAGCTTCTAGACGGTTCGGCTAGGTCCGTCGCGGGTGATTCGGGCTCCTCCGGCTCGATGCCGATCGCAACGCGGCCTGCATCGGTGATCACCACGCCGATCGCGTGGCCACCCTCGGTCCGCCAAGCGTCTGCGTAAGCGGGCAGTTCCACCTCTGCGGCAAGGCCGCGGCGTATAAGCGCCTGGACAGCCTTGCGGATGCGGGCAGGGGCCTCGCCTACCGCGGCAGGCGGCGGCAGCAGGCTGCCATTGTCGCGCGGCGCGGCGGTGGCCAGCAGGACCAGTTGAATGTCGCTCAACCGAACGGACTCCTTCAAGGGTGCAGGCATGAGCGCCGCTCCCACCACCCAAAGCCCCGTGGATTGTCATCCTCCGAGGGCAGCGGCACTCAATTCGGCCGCTCGTCACGACATCAGCGTTCGCTCTGTTGGGCCACCAAGTCGAGTAGAATGTGCAAGGATAAGGAGACTTTGGGAGGTGCATCGGCGGGAGGACGCCTCGTTAGCGGAGCGAACGCTAATCCGTCCTTTGTCACTGATCGTCTGTAGATCGATAAGCGACAGGCGCGCTTTAAGATGGGGGTGGATATCCAGCAGCGCCTTGGTCTTACTATACGCCGCCTCCGCGAGGCCAAGGGTTGGAGTCGGGAGGATGATGCCGATCGGGCCGGCATCCACCGCACCGTTTACGGTGCCGCTCTTCGACGCTTACATGCGACGAATAATGCTGGAAAATCTCCTGCAAAATCGAGGGCGCCCAAAGACTGGGACCGCGTTACCGATCTGTTTTTTGGTAAATGCTGGAATTTCCGCCACCGCAAACATGGCGCGACGCGCGAGCCGTCTTGGAGTAGCATCATATAAGCCGCGTCATGCAGTCGTTTGGCGCGCCGGCACGCCTTCAAGAAAAGGCGGCATGGAGAGGAGGGCGTTATTTTGCGTAGCCTGATGCAGGACTGGCCCCTTACCGTCGATAAGATACTGGATCACGCCAAGGTCTGGCATGGTGACCGCGAAATTGTCAGCCGCTCGGTCGAAGGGCCGATCGTTCGGACAAGCTATGCGCAGGTGCATGAACGGGCCAAGCGGGTGTCCAACGCCCTCAAGGCGTTGGGGATCGTGCCGGGAGATCGTGTTGCGACACTGGCATGGAACACGGCCCGCCACCTGGAAGTCTGGTATGGTATCATGGGCATTGGGGCGGTGTGCCATACGCTCAATCCCCGTCTGTTTGCTGAGCAGCTTTGCTACATCATCAACCATGCCGAAGATCGCGTCATCCTGACGGATCTGACCTTCCTGCCCATGTTGGCGGAACATCGATTCAAGATGCCCACGGTCGAAGCCATCATCGTCATGACCGATCGCGAGCACATGCAGAACAGCCCTTGGCAGGATGCCCACTGCTACGAGGATCTGGTCGCGCAGAGTTCCCCGGACTGTGCATGGGGCGGGTTTGATGAGAACAGCCCGGCGGGACTGTGCTACACGTCGGGCACGACCGGGCAGCCAAAGGGCGTGCTCTATTCCCATCGTTCGAATTTCCTGCGTACGCTGGCCACATTGTCGGTCGAGATGCTCGGCATTTCAGCGGCTGATACCATCATGCCGGTTGTACCAATGTTTCATGCCAATGCCTGGGGGCTGGCCTTTTCCGGTCCGGCGGTCGGCGCCAAACTGGTCCTGCCCGGACCAAAGCTGGACGGAGCGTCGATCCATGAGCTGTTGGAGGCGGAGGGAGTTACCTTCACGGCGGCGGTCCCGACCGTGTGGCAGATGCTGTTGACGCATTTGCGGGAAACGAATGGCAGGCTGACGACGCTCAAGCGCGTCAAGATCGGCGGCTCGGCGCTGCCCGAGGCAATCGCGCGTGCGTTCCGGGATGATTATGGTGTGGAAGTGAGCCAGCTTTGGGGGATGACGGAAACCTCGCCCGTGGGCACCATTGGTGAACTGGTGCCGGAGGTGGCAGCCATGGCAGAGGAAGCGCAGCTGGGCTATCGACTGAAGCAGGGACGCGCGCCGGTGACGCTGGAGATGCGGTTGACCGATGACGCGGGCAATGTCCTGCCGCATGATGGCGTTACCTGCGGCCATCTTCAGGTAAAGGGCCCCTATGTCGTCGGCGAATATTTCAAGGGCGATGGCGGCGTCATATTGGATGGCGACGGATTTTTCGATACGGGCGATGTCGCCACCATCGATGGCTTTGGCTTCATGCAAATTACGGACCGAGCCAAGGATATCATCAAGTCGGGCGGCGAATGGATTTCGTCGATCGCAATCGAGAATATCGCGATGGGACACCCGAAAACCGCCAACGCTGCCGTCATCGGCGTGCCCCATCCCAAATGGGATGAACGGCCCTTGCTGCTGATCAAGCTATGCCGTGGCCAAACCGCTGACAAGCAGGAGTTTCTCGCCTTTCTGGACGGCAAGATCGCCAAATGGTGGATGCCTGACGATGTGCAGTTCGTCGACGATATCCCGCTGGGCGCCACGGGTAAGATCGACAAGAAACGGCTCCGCGATCAGTTTACGGGCTATGCTCTGCCTTCATAGCGCGATCTGCGCGATGATCTGGCATCGACATAGGCCGGTCGACGCTCTTACGCTCAGGCACACTCGCCATCCTGAGCACGACAGTCCTTAGAGCCCGAAAAATGCACACCCCTCGAAGCGGGGGAAGCATCTATCTGGCTGAGAAGCATTGCATACATCTCCACAAAGCGCTCATGGACATCTCTAATGTTGCGGTCGCTTGCCGCGTCAGCCAGTTGCCGGTTCTGTAACAATCTTGCCGCATAATATTCTGCGCGGGGACGAGTCAGGTGCACAAATCCTCCGGGGATGGGCGAGCCGGCATTCTCTCCGCAAAGGCACCGGCTTCTAGCTTGCCTTTGAAAAGTAGCCTCGTCCAAATGCTGGGGGCGTGAATGAAGCGAGGCCCGCAGATTACGCAGAAGGGGCGATCAAGTTCCGCCATGCTCCCGCGTGAGAGCCTTCAACGTCGCCTCAGCAAATTGCCACATTCCGGCGCCATATCCTCGATCAGCTGCTCGCGATCATGGCGCTAAAGAGGCGACAGCGTGTCATCGATTGCCCACATACGAATATGGTGCTTCCATCAGGGGTCGGTCTCTCACCGACCCCACTTAATCTTCATCCGCGACAACCGATCGGCGAGGCTATGATGCCCCTCCTCCAGCAGTTCGTTTATGACGTCCTGCACCTCTTGAGGGTGGAAGGGTTGCCCCTTCTCGATCTGCTCCACCATGACATTGAAGGCGCGGATGGCGGAGTCTGTTTCGGAGATCACGCTTCATCATCCCCCTGATCGGCGTCCTCCTCAACATAAACGGTGATCTCCCACGGGCGTAGAAAGCCCTCGGAATGTCGCTGCGATATGTCACGAGTTGCGGTAAATTATGCCCAATCCCCGGCAACATGTTTTCGCGTTGGGAAACCCCTTCCTTGCTCCCGCGCAAGACGATGTAAACCGTTCAGGGACCTTCATCGCTTTCCCGGCGCTTCGCCATTGCCAGCGCCCCGATCATGAACGGCCCGTCATCGCGCCGCCCTTCCCTGATCTGCTCATAGAAAGGCGCATCGCCTATCCCGCGCGCCTCCAGTTCAGCGGCGACGGTTTCCCGGACTTTTTCAAGCTTCAGCATCTGCAAACGCGGGAAAAACATTGAAGTCTTCGGGGGTGAGCGGCCGGGTTGCCAGTGCTGCCCACACATCAAGCGCGGACTCCTTCAGATCGACGCCGCAATCCTGTGCTTCGACCCAGATCTCGTACCGGGCGCGCAGCGCGGCAGTCACTGTCTCGGGATCATGCCCAGCGAAGCCGCGGACGAAAAGGCGCAGGTCCTCAGGGTGCTTCCGCTCCCGCATTATAGCGACGAAGCCTGTGTGCATCTGGTCGGCGTTGCTGAACTTCACTGTGTTGAGATGATCGCAGTAGCCCTGCCAGACAGCACAGGATGCATCCCATTCGGGGCGCTCAATGGACATGACCGACTCCTTCCGATTCGTGAAGCCACTATAGAACAGAAAGAGAACATATGGGAGTCGGTTACTGGACGCTGTACGGGGAACTGGAACGCAATGCCGAACGGCGCGCTTTGCGGGTGGAGGCTTCCCATCCCAAAGTTCAACATCAACATCCGAACGCAGTCCCGTATTTCCGATACGGTCCCGGTCCACAGTGATGATCACACAGCGCTTCGGATCGAGCTTGCTCGGTTTGTAGGTGAGCTTCTAAAGGACCACGCAGACCTCATCTGGGTGGATGAGGACTGGCAAATAGACGTCTCGGACGAGACTGGGCTAATTCTCTACGTGCTAAACATCACCGCGATGAAAACGGCGGCAACAGCAAGCATCCCCTAATCCTAACTGCAGGCACAGGAAAAGCCGCTTGCGATACCTGCCCGCCGGCGTCGGTGGCAGCCTGCGTTCGCCCCTTTTCCGCCCATGACCTGCTGTTCCGGTTCGCGGTGGTAAGCTGCCACGTCCCAGGCGCCCAACTTCCGACATTCAATCGGGCAAGAGAAATGCCGATGGCACGCATAACGCCGTGCCTATCACTCCCGATGCCGCAAGGCGTAGGCCATCAAACATCAACCAAGCTGCCGATTCGAGTGGGCGGTTTCGATTTGAAGCGCGACATCCATGGCTTCGTCATAGGTCCGACCTACAGCGAATTGCGTCACCTTGCCGCCACGCCTTGCTCAATAGCGGACCATCGCCTATCCACCCAAGTGGGACATCCGGACACTCAATGAGCACCCGCTTGACTCCCCCTGTTGTGCATCTCACCTTTCCTGCATGTGCAACCGAGCTGAACGCGGCGACACGCAGAAGGTGCTGAACCTGTTCGGTGCTAGGAAAGGCGCGCGTTTCAACGAGGGACCGCTTCAGACCCATCCAGCCCAGCCCGGCACAGTTATTCGCCTCCAGGATGGTGAGCGGGTGCTGGAGCAGATGACCTGGGGCTTTCCTGTTGCACTCCCCAGCAAGCGAGACCCGACGAAGAAGAACAAGCCGAAGCCCGTGAACAATGCCCGGTTCGACAAGCTGGGCACCTTTTGGAAGCGCTGGACGGTCAACCCGAAGAATCGCTGCCTGATCCCGACCGCGCGGTTTGCCGAAGCGATCGGCGAGCCGCGCCGCATGACCGAGGCATGGATCTCAGTGAAGGATCAGCCAATCTTTGCCTGGGCGGGGCTGTGGTCGAACAGTGATGAATGGGGCTCAGTTTATACCGGCGTCATGACGGAAGCCTGCATCGAACTGATGGATGTTCATGATCGCTCGCCGGTCATTATCGACCCGGAGCATTGGGACACATGGCTGCATGCGCCCCTCGAAGAACTATATCAGTTCCACCAGCCATACCCGGGTGAACGCCTGCTTGTTGAGCGCACCGACAATCTATGGTTCCAGCGGCCGGGCAGCACGCCCGCCTCTCCTACATTCCTGTGAACGGGGAATGAGCGGGGTATTCGCGCGTTGTTCGCCCCAAAGGAGAGATTCCATGAGCGACGACAAGACCAAGACCGGCCCCCGTGATGCCAATCGGGTTTCGATGGGCGAGGACTATGAGGTTTAATATTGGACCAAGCGGTTCAACGTGTCGCGCGACCAGTTGCAGGACGCTGTGCGGGAAGTGGGGAACGGCGTCGATCAGGTCGCGGAATATTTCCAGCGCAAGGGGTGAGAGCCAGCCAGCCTCAAAATTCCAGATCGCGCCGCTCCATTTCTTGGATGAGGGCCTGACTCTCCGGACTCAGATGCTCATGATCCTCGCAGGAACACCAGGCGCGGATGAGTTCGTCGTCTCGCATTTGAGCAAGTTCTAGAGTGTCGTGAGGATCATCCATGCTCAGCCCCTTGCTTCACAGCCACTGATGAAGGCGGCTGACGCTACGGCAAGTGACGGTTAACGTCGTTCGGGTCGCTAAGTTCCTCGCTAGCACCCCGCCTGTCGTTCCGGGTTCATCACCTCAGCCACGGCGTCATAGCTTTCCTCCAGCTCCAGCTGCCGTCCGTCAGAGAACACGACCAGCGTCCCGTTATCGGAGGGTTGGAAATAGTCGATTTGCGCCATGTTCACGGTAACGGGGTTGCCATCGACCAGGGTAAACTCCGCCACAGCGGGAGCTTCGGTCATTGATAGCCCCCTTCCTGCTCGCGCTTCTCGGCTGCATCCTCCTGGGCATCCTCCATGTCCCTCTTCCCCCAGCCGTGAGGCTGGAGAGCTACTCTGCTATGACGACAAGCTTCCACAAACTCGGTTAAATCCAAGTAATTTTCCGTAGTTCAGTAACAGCTCGCGCTACGCTAATGGCCCCTGCTTCGTTCCGGATGATCGCCCTTCGCCTCAGGCTGCTTTTTCCCGGTGTCGATCGTCGTCTTCAGACCACTATCTGCTCCGGTTTTTACGCCAGTGTCAGGTCTGTCCCCCTTGCCGCCGTCGCCGCCCCTGCTGCCACCCCCACCGCCGCCAGATGATGCAGCTATTGCTGTAGACGTTAGTGAGGTGGACAGCATGATCGTCATCGCAGGAGGCACTGTGACAGCAAAACGCCCGCAGTTTTGAAGAAAGCGCCGACGATCTTCACGCGCGCTCAAGCTAGTATCTTCCTCAGACATTACGGACCCCCATCGATCATCAACACCCGGGCATAGCATCGGAAGGCAGCCTTCGTTCCTTGGTCAAGAGTCGTACATCCTTGGTATTATGAGCCTGCGCATATCCACGGCCTGGCCGCGTTCCTGGCAGAGATAGAAATGCTCTGCCTCTTCCTTCGGATGCGGATGTTCCCATCGCAGCGCGTGCAACTCCTCGCGAGACATATCGCCGATCATAGCAGCTCCATCACAGTCGCATGGCGCAGCTTCTCTTCGCCCCGCAAGTGCCGCACCCGAGCCTGCAGCTTCGGCTCCAACCACCGCACAGCCTTACGCTTCTCCGTCTTCACCGGAGGGCTCGATCGCTCCAACTTCTCCGCCGCTGCCCAAAACCGGTCGCGCTCGGTGGCGGTAAGCGTCAGCATGGCTCCGCCGACATATTCAAGCCCGTGGGGCGTCTCGCGCGCGCAGAGGGCAGTTGTGGGCCCGGGTCCCTGCTCCGTCCCAACGATGATGAAGTGATCTTCTGTAAACGCCTTGGTCTTGAGACAGGACGTGCTGTAACCGCTGCGGTAGCGACTGTCCGCCAGCTTGGAGACGATGCCCTCCAGTTCTAGCTCTTCTGCCTGTTGGAAAAACTCGGGTCCGTGTCCGATGATGTGTTCGCTGACCTGGATGCGGAAGGCGGGGTCATGCTCCCCGATGAGCTCTTGCAACCAAGATCGTCGATCGATGCACCGCTCGCGACCGCGACTCCTGCCGTTCGAGTCGGGTTCCTCAGGCTATGACAACAAGAAAAGGGCCGCCCACGAGAGGCGGCCCCATTCTGCGTCGGTATCAGATCAGCGCTGCTGTCCACCCTGATCATCACGGCGTTCCTGCTGGCCGCCGCCCTGCTGCCGCCGCTGCTCATCCTGCTGATTTTGCTGGCCGGGGTTCCGGTCCTGCTGGCCGCTTTGTTGCCGGCCGCCTTGTCCGCCTCCGGTATCCTGCTGTTGCTGTCCAGGATTTTGGTTCTGACGTCCGCCCTGCTGGTTGCCCTGATTTTGATCCGCCATTTTGACGATCCTCTCATGTGCCGGGATGGCGGCCCTTCATACCGTATGATGGGAAGATGGACCGCTCGGGAGCGGTGAAGGGAGGCACCGTAGCGCCGAGCCACCGCCTTGCTGAGACAGGTGGTGAGCCGCTTTGCATCGGCTTCGTGGAGGCATGTGCTTCTCGCCCAACGACTCGCAGGAGAGGCCGTGGTGAGAACGTCCGACGACGCCGCAAATCTACCGCAGCAGGACGCCCGCAAGGCGATTGACGCACTGCTCCGGGGCGATTGCCCCGACGCGATCCAAATCGAGCAAGAGATCGCCTTTCGGCATCAGCTGCGCGCCCTGGCGCTGATGCGCGCTCCATCTGTCATGCATTAGCCATCAACGCTAATCATTGCCTACGTGACGGCTGCCCGGAGCGATAATCCATTAGCTGATCGACGCGGCTCGCAATGTACTTCCATGCGTCCACGCCAGCGCTATCGCCTGCTGTGGCTAGCTCGCCAATCCGATTAGCGATGTGCAAAGGCGCGCAGCCGCCGTGCTGCTTGAGGACCTGCTGAGCGCAGGCCATAGCTACCAATCATCCAGTAACACCCACCCCTCCGAACTGCCGTCCTACCGCGAGTCCCGAATGCCGGTACTTTCTCTTATGATGTGAGGGGCAGCAAGGGCTGCGATCAGTTCGGGACGAAAAGGCTACCGAAGGCGCAGATCGTCAACGCGAGAAGCAGTGCGAACTCCAGCCGAAGAGGCCAAGGGTTGCGACGTCGGATCAAGTCGCCGTAGCGATCCTTCCAGCGATAGCGGCTCATCGGCAGTCCCTCGCCAGCAGCCCGCCGTCGTCCCACTTGGCGACATACTGCGCATGACCGCGCCTGATCTGCTCGCAGGCGACGTTCCGCCCGCCGACATAGACCTGCGCGAGCGTCCGGCCATAGCGATCCTGCCCCACGCGCTGAACGTTGATTTTTTCGCCCATCATTGCCTGAAGGCTGCGCTTGCTGGCTTGCCCATCACCGGGGACGCACGCTCTGCCCGGTCGGCAACCGTGGATCTCAGGAGCGTCGATGCCGAGCAGGCGGACACGTTCTCCACCTATACGCAGGGTATCGCCGTCCACGACGGTAACGGCAGCAGAGAGGAGGATGCCAGCGATCATCGCGGCAGGAATAAATTCCGCAAGCTGGAGGTCAAGCACGAAGTTACCTCCCACTGACCTCTACTTTTTAGTACAATAAGCAGAACCACCATGTTCGTTGAAAATCCGCAGAAACGAGCAGTTTTGGCCAGATTCGGCTGCCGAGGGGTTGTCCTCAGGTTGTGGTACAGTGTGGGTGATTAGGGTCACCGCCAATCACCTAAGACTCTCTGAAGAGTGCGTCAGCTTGGCCACGGGAGACTTGTGGATGAAGACCAGCAGGGGAGCGGCGGAAAGAAATTTTGTCAGAAGGAACGGCGTGAACGGGAGCTTGTTCGATTGCTTGGTCACTTACGCAGAGCGGGTAAGCACGATCTTTATGGCAAATCAAAGCCATTGGTAAGCGACGTTCTGGCTCGCTAATGGTGCAATCCAGTGCTCCGATACACGCGCATCCTCAAGCACGATCAGGTCGTGGCATTGAGAGAGACTAGGCAATGACCGAACCGACCTTCCATGGCGATCGTCCGATTTGAATCAGACAGTAAAGATCGCTTCGGTTTCGCCGCGCTCGCCGAGCGGATCGCGGAATTGCTGACCACACAGGCGGCCAACAGAAGGTTCGTGTTCGGCCTCGAAGGCAAATGGGGCTCAGGAAAATCAAGCCTACTCGCCCTGACCTTGAAGCGCTTGCGCAAGATAGACGTGATGAAAGCGGTGGCAGTGGAGTTCCGGCCATGGCTGGTCGGCGACCGAGACCAATTGCTATTCGCGTTGTTCGAAGACCTAGCCAAGGCGATCGCCGGTCTGGAGCACGCTGCTGGCGGCACGACCGGGGCGACGAAATTGGCGGTGCAGCCACTAACCCGGGCGCCAGGGAACGGCTCCAGTTGGTCGTTCAGTCCGATGACAGAGGGTGGCGCGCAGCTATCTCAGTCACTAGAGCTGAGTGGCCTGGACGGTTGAAGCGAATATGCCGATTGACAGGTCAGGCCCCGCTGCTCTCCAAGGAGCGGAGCTTTGCGCGGGATAGGACTGCTATTTGATCCTCTCCGCCGAGGTTCTAGACAAAGGCGAAACGGGAGCGTGTCGGTGTTCGCCTGACTAGTGACGCGAAAAAAGAGAGGAGCGGTGGGCATGAGCACAGTAGCCCTGAAGGTTTGCGGCGCGGTGCTGAGCGCCGCGCTGGCGACTGGTGCTGGAGCAGCCGAACCGCCCGCGGCCAAAAGCGTGGCGCATCCGTTCGTGCTAAAGCAACCCCGCCCGCGCGCGTTTCAGGACCACGAAGGGTTCGTTTCACTGTTCGATGGTCGGACCTTGGCGGGCTGGGATGGCGATCCCGAGGTCTGGCGCGTGGAAAATGGGGCGATCGTCGCCGTTCGTCCGCCGAACCGGGCGATGAACAACAGTTATCTCGTCTATCGCGGCATGAAGGCCCGCGACTTTGATCTGCGCCTGGAAATCAAGGCGGCTGTTGGCGGGTCCGGCATTCAGTACCGCAGCCGCACTGGCCTTGCCTGGACCAACCCTGTGCCGGGCGCACCGCCGCCGAACCTGCGCTGGATGATGACCGGGCCGCAGGCCGATTTCTGGCCGGCTAAGACGTTCGGCCGCGACCTGTTCAGCGGTCAAGTCTACATGGAAAACGAGCCCGCGCGAGTAACGAGCTGGCGCGGACAAGTGACGCGGCGCTCCGCCGGCGCCGGCGCCGAACTGGTGGGCACGATTGCCGAGGGCAGCAAGCTCGCGCTCAACGTTCGCCCGGACGAGTGGAACGAATACGAGATCATCGCGCGCGGCCCTGTCGTGCTTCACCTCCTCAACGGCCAGCTTATGGCGGTGAGCGTGTTCGACGATCCGCAATCCCCCGACAATCGCGCCGGATTGATCGGCATCGAAGCCGAGCTCAACCCGGCGCGGGTCGAGGTGCGGAACATATGGCTGCGCAAGCTGGACTGAACCGAGGCGCGGCGCGCGTCCGTTCGACCCCCGCGTCTCCCTACTGGCAGGCATGTCCCGAAGCGCAGCAGCCTCACTCCTGTGCGCAAGCCAAATCGGTTCACCATTTAAACGGAAACCGGTTTGTCCGGAAGTTGCCCGACAAACGCCCGCCGGGAGCTTTCCTCAGTCGCTGTCGTCAAGCCCGCCATTCCGGAATGGGCGAGTTATGAGGTGGGTAGATTGGATAGTTGCCGTTCCGGATCTGGAGCTCGAAAATCGGCCGCTGAATGCCCACAATGAGTCGACGTTGGTAGGCGGCAGCTGGAACAATCCTGCCTTGCAGAGCGAAAGGTCGAAAGGCAACTTTTATGAGGAAGCGACATTGAGCGTGTGCGGGACCGGCATCATAGAGTTACAAAAACCGGCCCCCTTGCGGACCGGTGGCTTCTGTTGTTGCGACGGCACCAAGCGCCATCATCTTCCTTCAACTGAACGGGCCTGACGATGCATCCGACGCGTTGGTGCTGCGTCCGCAGGAGACGAGTAGCTCCTGCTCATTCCGGTGGGGAGCTCGAGGCTACTATAGCAGATGTGCTGCCGTCCCCAGGAAAGGGCCTGCTGCAGCGAGACGTTGATCGAGCGTGAACAACGTTGCACCGTGATCCGACGCCACCGCCAGATGCAGTGCATCCCCAGCTCGAAGGCCAAAACTGTGTTGGTCCACATGTTTAGCGGCCATGCGGAAGTTCATGCCCGTCACTGACAAAAGGTGGAAGCTCTCGGCGACAAGCCTGTTAAATGTAGCTAATGCTGCGGCCCGCTGATCCAGCGTGATCTGTTTTGTGCGGACCTTGAGTGCCATCGCCGAGGATACTTCTGTCAGCGTCCATTCGCTGATGTGCAGCTGTTCCGGGTCCTGCTCCGCCAACCAGCTCTGCGTACGGCTCGTTGCTGCTTCTTGAAACAGGGCGGCAATCAATACGGACGTGTCGAGATAGATCATCAGTAACGGTCGCCATCTCTCATCTCGCGAATAAGTTCGGCAGCGGACTGCGGCGCGTCCGGCATTGCCGCTGTGAGTGCCCTAAGCGTGGCAAGCGCGATTTGTGAGCGGGGTCGGGTCACGCCCGTCAATCTCGCAACCGGCTTGCCGCGGCGCGTGATTTCGATAGAGGCACCGGCTTCAACTTGGTCTACAAGTTCACTGAGGTGCGCCTTCGCATCTGCAAGGTTGACTGCGTCCATTTCCCGTCTCCTGACCAAGTAGTTGGTCATCTACATCAATCGGGAGCAGATTGCCAGTCTCTGGCGCGAATTTCGGCAGGGGGCACCAGGCCAAGCTTGGGACTTTGCGAAGGCGGCTTGAGAAATTCCACTCGGGCAGGCCGACTTTCGCAGCGCCCAGGTGGATCTATATGCGGAGACGGCAGAGCGCCAATTGCCGTAATAAATGGCGCTTTCTGCCCTATCCGAAACCGGCCATAGCAAGCAGCCACTTCTGCGGTGATCGCCAAGATCAAAGTGGATCTCATGCATATCGCCGGGTTGTCGCCGCACGCACGCGGCTATGCGTTCGAAGGCGTTCTCAAAGGCCTCATCGACGCCTTCGGGCGTAGGAGCCGTTCCGTTTGCGAGCAGATCGATGGCAGCTTCCAGCTTGGAAGCGAGACCTACCTGCTTGACGCCAAATGGCACGGCCTGCCGATCGGCGTCGGCGAACTGCACACATTTCGCGGCAAGATCGAACAAAAGGCCGCCTGGACCCGTGGTCTCTTTGTGAGCAACAGCGGCTTCACCGAAGAGGGCCTGATCGCCTTCGGGCGCGGCAAGCACGTCATCTGCATGGACGGCCTTGACCTGCACGAGATGCTGGACCGTGAAGTATCGCTCAACTAGGTTCCCGAACGTAAGGTGCGCACGGCAGCCGGAGTGCATTGGAAGAGGCGAGGAGGGCCACACGTTCATTCGCGCGGGCGCCGCCTTAGCCATTCGCGCGCGGTGGACAGGTGGCAGGGGAGGAGTATTGGATATTCAGGAAGCTGAGCAAGCAGCGCCTGAGCTCATGGGCTGTTACCATCGAGGAACGCGCCGATAAAATCCGAGAGCTTTTCCGCGCGAATGGACCGGAGCGACACTGACATATGAAGGCTAGGGGTTTCGCCGGAGCGATCGCCTCAATTGCCTCTTTATCGCGGCCTTGGAGCAGATATTCGCGACCGATAATTTGCTCAGCCAGATGGACCTGCCAGTGTGGGGAATGGTCGGCGAGCGCATTCAGCCATTCGCCAATCCGGCTTCACCCGCAGCGAGCGCTTGAGGGGGGCGATGACGAGATTGAGCAGTTGCCGGTCGCTATTAGGCGAGCGCATATGATGCCGTTATCAGTCCGCATGGCGTGAATTGATGCCGCTGACTTTTGCGTGCGCGCAACACTCGCTTCCGCCAATATGGAAGAGGGGCGGGGAGTGCGGAGTGTTAAGGGCTCATTCAAGCTGATTGTCGATAAGTAACTTGCGCGTACTGATAGCTTTGCGTAAAATGTGCGCCATCAGTTATCACGGTTGGGCTGGCGCCATATGGTGGCATATGGCGGGATCGGCCCTGTTCTGCTACGCAGGCACCGAGTGAGAGGATCGGAATAATGGCCAAATCGTCGGACTATCGTCTGGGAGAATTTGAGTTTCCCCGTGGCTGGTTCATGGTTGGGGAGAGCGTCGAGGCGACGAAGACGCCCAAGGCGATGCGCTATCTTGGCCAGGACATGGTGATGTACCGTGGCGAGAGCGGCACGGTTTATGTGACGGAGGCTTATTGCCCGCACATGGGCGCGCATCTGGCGAAGAACACGACCAGCTACATCGTGCGCGACGGCGAGCAGATTGAGGGCGATTCGATCCGCTGCCCCTTCCATGGCTGGCAGTTCGGTCCCGACGGCGCGTGCAAGAACATCCCCTATTCCGACTTCGTGCCCAAGGCGGCCAAGCTCAAGACCTTCCCGGTCGTTGAGCGTGCGGGCACCGTGTGGATCTGGCATGATCCTGAAGGGCTCGAACCCAATTTCGACCTGCCCGACTTTGGCGGCCATTATGACGCGCCGGGCTGGGTCAATTGGAAGATCGATTTTATGGGCGATCTCGACATCCACCCGATCGAGGTGGTGGACAATATGGCCGACTTTGGCCATTTCGTGCCCATCCATGGGGCGAAGGACTTTGTCTATTTCGCCAATGAGTTCAAGGATCACATCGTCCACCAATATTATGCCGCTGGCCACCGCACGCTGGTGACCAACCCGGACGACGTGCTGACGCTCGACACCTGGTACACCGGCCCTTCGATCCTGCAGTCAGAGATGGAGGGGACGTTCAACAGCTTCATCCTCATCACCCACACGCCGATCGAGGATGGCAAGATCCGCGTCTGGCACGGCCTGATGGTGCAGGTGAATGACGGCTCTGCGCCGGTCACCGATGACCTGCGCGAAGCGGCGCTGCAATATCAGGAAGGCAGCCGCCTGGCCTTCGCCCAGGATGTCGAGATCTGGCAGAACAAGAAGGCGTGCCTCAACCCGCTCGTGATCCCGAGCGACGGCCCCTATGGCAAGGTCCGCACCTGGTACAAGCAGTTCTACAATCCCCGAGACAAGACCCCCGACCTGCATAAACGCACCAACGGCCTGCATGTCACGCTCGACAAGCGTAGCTCGACGCAAGCCGCCTAAAACGCCGGGAAGGACTGTCGCGCTGGCGGCGGTCCTGCGGGTTTCGTAACAAAATGCCGTGCATAGCGGCCTGAGGAGGAGAGACGAGATGGCGACTTTAGCAGCAGAAGCGCAGGAATGCGTCCGATCGATGGGGCATGTCGCCCTATTCTACCCCAATGCCGAGAACGGCCCGGCTGCGGCCAAGCTGCTCAAGCTCCTTGGTTTTGTCGAAACGCAGATGCTGCCCTTCCCGAATGGCAATTTCTACCGCTTCGTAGTGCACAATCAGCATAGCGGCCGGGGCGACGGCATATTCTATCTGTCCGCTTTGCCCGCCGCGCAAGCCGCGCTGAACAAGGCCGCGCGCGAGGCGCTGGGCTATGGCACGGACAAGGAGCATGAGGCGGTCAAGGCGCTGCGCGACGCAGTTGATGCCGATCCTGAATATACCTTCCATGTCGGCACGCTCGTCGATTCCTTGGATGTGGTCGAAAAGATGACGCTCGACCTGATCGATGCGAACAAGAACGACCCCGATCTCAAGGGTCGTTTGAAGGTGACGGTGAACCGCCCGCGCCTTGGCAATGCTGAAATCGACGCGCGGCTCGACGCTTCACCCGCTTTTGGCGACGTCACGCGCTACGCCTATGGCCGCAATGGCCTTCAGCTGTTCGTGGAAACCGACCTGCTGTCGAGCGGCCAGATCGGCGATACGTTGATCCTCGAATTCGACTATGTCTGGCCCGGCTATGACAGCCACATCCTGTCGGTGGTCGAACTCTGATCCATTATTCACCCGTCTCCGTTCGCCCTGAGCCTGTCGAAGGGTGCCTCTTCGCTTAGGGAGTGGCCTTCGACGGCTCGGCCCGAACGGAGCTGCGTGATTTAAGGATCGGCAAAGATCGATAGTCGACACCCAATTCTCCCGCAGAGGGCGAGGCATGGATTTCGCGCGCCTCTCGGTGCCCTTGCGAGTCCCCCAGTCAGCCCACCATGATCAGCGTCAGATTATCCCTGCCGCCTGCCTCCAGCGCCGCCCCCATGATCGCGTTCATCTCTTCGCCGGGCGCTTCTCGCATATAGCCGGCAAGTTGGCCGTCGCTCAGTTCAGCCGTCACGCCGTCGGAACAGAGCAGGAAGCGGTCGCCGCTGCCGAGGTCTAGCGTGCATAGCTCCACTTCCACCGCATCATCGACGCCGAGCGCGCGGGTGATGACATTGGCCTGGGGATGGCGCGCGGCCTGATCGGCGTTGAGCGCCCCCGCATCCAGCAACTGCTGCACCAGGCTATGGTCGTGCGTCAGCCGCTCCAGACGGTCGTTGCGGAACCGATAGACGCGGCTGTCGCCCGCCCAGAAGATATGCGCCCGCCCTTCATCCAGCCACAGCCCTGCGACGGTGCAACCGCCATGCTGTCCGCGCTGGCGCATATGGCTGCGGATGCCGCTGTTGACGGCCTGCAACGCGCCGCCGATCGCGCCTAGGTCGATCGGACCTGCGGCATCGCACAACGCGGCCAGCGCGCGCACGGTCATCGTCGCGGCGACATCGCCGGCGTCATGCCCCCCCATGCCGTCGGCAATGGCCCAAAGCCCCCGTTCGGGCGCGTCCAGATAGCGATCCTCGTTGAGCAGGCGGACCTTTCCGACATGCGTGCGGGCAACCGAATGATGAGGCCGGCGGTCCGGATCCCGCTCCGGCGCGGCGGCGTGCATGGCGCTCATCGAGCGGCGCCTTCCTGCTGCGCGCTGGTTTCGCCATAGGCCGCGACGAAGGCGTCGTTGAGCGTCCCGGCCTCGCCCTCCAGCTCCGCCGCCAGCGCCTCGTGCCGCCTGCACGCCTCTTCCCAGCAGACTGCGGCCCTGCCCTTCAGCAGTGATCCTTGCCCTTGGGTCGCCGAAGCGATGGAGACCGGATCGAAGCTGCCGACGGCGGCGGTCAGGCTCTTCTGAAAGCCGTGGAAGGTCGCGACAAGATGTTTCTTGATGTCGCGGAAGGATGCGTTGAGCGCGTCCGGCCCCGACAAAAAGCTGGCCTCGCTGGCGAGCAGCAGGTCAATCGCGAGCCGCTGAGTGGGCGCCCATTTGAAAGGGTTGTTGTCTGCGCTGGTGATAACGGTCTGGGCCAGTTGATATTGCCCGCGCACGCGGTCGCGTTCGGCCAGCAGATCGCCGACGCCCAGCACCATCTGGCGATAGACAGCCCCCGCGCGCCGCAGGATATCCGCCGGATCTTCCGCGCTGAATTGCGCGGCCTCGATCCCAGCTCCCTCGCAAAAGGCGTCGAACATCGTGCCCGCCGTGATCGGCGGCAGGGTGGGCGCGTCGGTCCATTCGCTCGGCACATCGATGCGGTGGCCCAGCGGTGGCGTCATCAACAGCGTGCCATTTTCCGCTACGCCGCTCACCGACGCTTGCGGCGCATGATCGGCGGCCAGGCGGTACCGGCCCAGCAGGATGGATTGCGGGGGGGCGATCGGAATATCCTCGCCGATCGGCAGCCTTTCTTCGGTCGCCGCATCGAACACGCCATTCGCGCCGGTGCAGTGGAGCAGCAGCTGCCCATCTTCGACACGCATGGTGAGATGCGATCGCGAAATTTCCCGGTCGGGATCGATCATCACCCAATCGGACGCAGGATCGCGCCCGACCGTCAGCACCCCTTCCGCCAGGAATCTAGCATCGACGGGGGTGAGCGCATCATCCTTGTTGAACAGGCGGAAGATATACATCAGGCCACCTTCTTCTTCTTTTGCCCGGCCGCATCAGCCGCCGTCATGGGATCGATCCGCGTCATCAGCATTGCGCGTTCCGCATCGGCCAGCGCAGTCGCAACATTATCGTGCCGGTCCGCGAGTGAGGCCACCATGCGGTTCAGGGAGTCGAACAATCCGCCAATCTCGTCCTTGCGACGGTGCGAGATGCGAAAGGACAGATTGCCCGCCGTTACATCGTCGAGCGCGCGTCGCAGGCGGCGGAGCGGACGGCTCCAGATGCGCACGCTGGCGGCGCTGCAAATGGCGAGGACCAGCGTCACGAAGACTGCGAAACCGGCGAGCAGCAGGGTGGCGGTGCGTTGCGCCATGTCGAGCGATCCGCGTTCGATGACCACATCGACCTTGCCGAATGGCACGCCAGCATATCGCACCGGCTGGACAAAGCGGAAGCCGCCCCGCGTTTGGGTCACGGCGGACCCGGCGGCGGAGCTTAGGGGGGCTTCGGCGGTGGCCGCCTGATAGCGCGTGCCCAAAAGGCGGGGGTTGCTTGCCGCGCGTATGATGTTGCGCTCATCGGCAATGACGAGATGGCGCAGGCTAGGGTCGCTGGCGGCGGCCACGGCGAAGGCTTGCAAGGGCGCCCAATCCTGCTCCGCAGCCGGTCGTCCCGCATTTTCCGCGACATGGAGCGCCGCGTTGCGTGCGACAAAAGAGGCGATCGAGGAGCCGGAGGTCAGCGCCATCTCCTGCATGACCGCTTTTTCACGCTGCACCACGAAATCGACGCCAGTGCCAAGCGCGAGCAACGTGGAAAGCCCGAGCAAGAACGGCATGCGATAGCGCTGCATCCTTCCTTCCTGCCGCTGGTCAAGGTCGCCGGTCGCCGCGTCAAATTCGCGGCGGAGCGCCTGGGCCACCTGCGCGGCGTCGGCAAAACGCTGGTCCGGCTTCTTCGCGAGCAGCTTGCCGATTAGGAAGCGCAGCCCCTTTGGGCAATCGGGCACATGCCGCGCGATCTCCAGCGGCTGTTCCTGCGCGATCTGGATGGCGAGCGTGGCGAGCCCCGTGCCGGTGAAGGCGATTTTGCCCGTCACCATTTCATAGAGGACGACGCCGAGCGAGAAGAGGTCGGATCGCGCATCGACCGCTAGGCCAAGCGCCTGTTCGGGGCTCATATAGCGCGGCGTTCCCAGCACCGCGCCAGCCTGCGTCCGGGCGGCGTGCCGCTCCGAGGCGGCAACGTCGCGGCCATCGATGCGGGCGATGCCGAAATCGAGCAGCTTGGCCGTCTTGCCATTGTCGCAGATCAGGATGTTGGACGGCTTGATATCGCGGTGGACGACGCCCTGCTCATGGGCATAGGCAAGCGCGCTGGCGATCTGCGCGCCTAGCACCGCGACCTTGTCGGCGGTTAGGCGGCCCTGCGCCGCCAGCAGATCGTCCAGCGGAACGCCATCGACATATTCCATCGCGATATAGGGCGTGCCGTCTGCTTCGCCGACATCATAGATGGTGACGATGTTGGCGTGGCTTAACATGCCCGCCGCGCGGGATTCGCTCAGGAAACGGCGGGAAACTTCGCTGTCGGATCGAAATTCGGGCTTCAGCAGCTTGATCGCGATCGGCCGATCGATGCTGGGGTCATGCGCGCGATGAACATGCGCCATCGCCCCTTCGCCAATAGGCTCATCGATCCGGTATCGTCCGATCCAGCTCATCTCTTCGGGTCCATTCTGGCTTATCATCGCCGCGCCCTCACCATGGCCTGAAGCCGTCGCGCACGATCAAGGTCGCGCTGGATCAACGCATTGCCGGGGTCGAGCCGAAGGGCTTGGCTCAGCAGGCCGACGGCATTGCCGACCTGCCCCTTGTTAAGGGCGGTGAGACCTGCGGAGCGCATTTGGGCGGCGCGGCGAGGATCGGCGGTGCGCGGCGGGGGGGCAGGCGCCGGGGTAGCGGCGGATGGCGCAGGCTTTAATGCGGGGGCGGGCGGCGTTTCAGGACGCGGGCGGGGCGGGGGAGCCGACGCTTCCTTGGGCCGTACGCCGGGGACGCGAACCGTCTGCCCAGGCTTCAATGATCCGGGCGCAGCGACCTGATTATAGCGGGCCAGCAGGTAGAATTTCATCCGGTCGCCCAGGAAGCGTTGGGCGATACCCTGCATTGTGTCGCCCGTCTCGACCCGATAGGCGAAGTTTTGCGCACCCAGCGTCGCGACCGGATCGGCGCTGATGCTGTCCAGCAGATTGCGGGACCGAGCGTCGGCGGGATCGCGCTTCAGCATCATCTCCAGCTTCTTGCGCGCGCCCGCTTCGTCGCCCTGGTCGAGCAGGGAAACGACATCGCCCAGTTCCTGCGCGTTGCTGACCTGCTGCACCATGGCGGGCCGCGGCGCGCTGTTGCCCGGTTTGGACGCGCAACCGGCAAGGCTGATCGCCACTATGGCGATCAGTGTTGGTGCGATAATCCTCATCGGGCGATCCTTGCGTGCGGGGCTGGTCTGCCGGGCGACGGCAGGGTTTTTGGGGTGAACAGGCGGGTAATGGCCTGGCGATCGCGGGCGAAGGCCAGGAAATCGCTTTCGGGCATCGGGCGGGCGAAATGGAACCCCTGGAACAGCTGACAGCCATGACGGCGCAGCCAGATCATTTCCTCCGGGCGCTCCACTCCTTCGGCCAGCACGTTGATGCCAAGGCCGCGGCCCAACGCGATGATGGACTGGCAGATCGCCTGGCAATCGCGCCGGCTGTCCACATCCGTCACGAACTCCCGGTCGATCTTGAGCTTGTCGAAGGACAGCTTCTTCAAATAGCTGAGGCTGGAATAGCCGGTGCCGAAATCGTCGATGGAGATCGCCACGCCCAGCGCCCTTAACCGCTCGAACAGAAGGGCGGCCGTACGGGAATCGGCCATGGCGATGGTCTCCGTGAGCTCCAGCTCCAGCAGGTGGGGCGGCAGGCCGTGACGGCTGAGCGTCCGTTCAACGAGGCGGTCAAAACCATCGCGTTCGAGCTGGCGGCCCGAAACGTTGACCGCGATCTTGACGGCGGGCAGGCCGGTCGCCGACCAACTACGCGTGGCGCGGCAGGCAGCGTCAAGGACCCATGTGCCAATCTCGTCCGCTAGTCCGGCCGCTTCGGCGAGCGGAATGAACTCGGCGGGCGAAACGAACCCGCGCGTTGGATGACGCCAGCGGATAAGGGCTTCCGCGCCGCAAACCGACTGGCTGCGCGCGTCGATGAAGGGTTGGAACCACAGCTCAAACTCGCCGCTGGTAATGGCGCGGCGCAGGTCCTGTTCCAGCGCGAAATCGTAGCCTGTCGCCTGCGATAGCGCGTCGGCCGGGCTAAGCGCGCCGCTGTGCCGCGCAGCCAGAGTGGAAAAGGCGCGGGAAAGCAGCTTTTCCGCCGGGGTGGCTGCAGGATCGCATAGCATATGGCCCATGCGGATGACGGGCAGCAGTTCCTCGCCGCCGATCAATATGCGGTCCTGCAGCGCATAGGTGATCGCCTGCAACGCGGGGGCCGCCTCATTTTCCGACGCACCGGCGAACCAGAGGGCGAAGTGTGCGCGATCGACATGCGCGGCGATCCGCGTCGTCCCTGCCATCCGGGTGATCCGCTGCGCGATCTCGGCGAGGACTTGATCGGCCTTTTCCGGGTCGATGGCGCTCAGCCGGTCGAAGTCGGCAAATTCGATGATGCCCAAAATGCCGGGACCCTCGCTCATCGCCTGGATCAGCCTTTCGCGGGTCGGCAGTCCCGATACGCCATGGCGCTGCACCAGGCGCTGGGCGATCGACCGGTTGGCGTCGATGAGTTTGAGGACCCGCCCATGGACGGCGCGCCCCATGGGACAGGAGCCTCCTACGCCAAGGGAACGTCCGAGGCGGATCAGCCAGAAGCCTTCTACCGCTAAATAGGCGAGCGCCGCTACGGATAGAATGATCAGGAGAGGCAGGGCCGCTTGGCGGAAGGCCAGCAAGCCGGCGGGCAAGGCGACGCACAAAAGGAGAGCCGCCAGCCAAAAGCCCGGCCGGATTTTCCTCTCCTGCACCCTGTGACCAATGCGCGGCATGCTCACCCTTTCAGGCGATGCAGTACCGGCAATTGTGAAACAGATGATTAAAGCAGCAGTCGTGATTGCCATGAACCGCCTGATCTGGATTAGGGATCAGGGTTTGAAAGTCTATCTATCGCTGGTTCGCGCCATCCTCGTCCTCGATCCGGTAGGACAGCCAGCGCAGCGCCATCCCCGCTATGGAGGTGAGCGTCCCGGCCACGAGGCACAGGGCGAGCATGGGATCGTGTGCGCGCTTTTCCACGACACGATGCCCAGCAGAATGACGCTCAGCGTCGATATGGCATATCCGGCGGCTTTTATCGCGGCGCTTTTGATCATTTCGCTTCGTTGAATGTTTTTCTAATCATTGCTGGTTCCGAACGACCAGCGGCAATGGACGAGAGACACATCATGGATCGCATCTTCACCGCCATAGCCACGCGCATCGCCTCTGCCGCGGGTCAACCGCTGAGCTTCGCGCTGGCGCTCGGGCTCATCCTCGTCTGGGGCCTTACCGGACCCGTCTTTCAATATTCCGATACCTGGCAGCTCATCATCAACACCGGCACGACCATCATCACCTTCCTGATGGTCTTCCTGATCCAGAACAGTCAAAACCGGGACGCGGCAGCGATGCAGGCGAAGCTGGATGAGGTGATCCGGGCGCTCGATTCAGCGCGCGAGCAGTTCATCGGCATCGAGCATCGCAGCGCGGGCGAGGTGGAGGAGATCCGCGCCGCGCTGGAAAAGGAGGTCGGTGAGGAGGAGGGGAAGGCTGCGACGGCCGACGACAGCGTCGAACATGTGCTGCGGCGGACTTGAGCCGCCCGCCTATCCGAACTGCTTGATCAGCGAGGCGGTCGCGCTGTCCGCCCCTGCCTCCGCCACGATCGCATAAGCGGCGCGGGCAACGACTTCGGCTGCGCTGAGCGCTGCGGGCATCGCGCTGCTGGCCGCCGGTTCGGCGGCGGTGCTGGCAGATGTCTCGGCCGCAGCGCTGCGCGAGAAGAAACCAGCCTCGGACAGCAAGCCATCGAGCGAATGTGATGGGGCCGACACTTGCCCGATGTTCGTCCGCGCCGGGGGCGGATAGACTAAAGCCAGCTCGGGCGCTGCCGTTATAGGGGATGGTACGGTCGCCGCGCCGCTGCTGGTCTCCCCCGAAGGCGCGGTCATAGGGGCAGGCGCTATGGGCTCGGCCGTCGTCGCTGGCGGGGTGGTTGCGGTGCTGCCGCTGGAATTTTTGGCATTCCAATTGGCCCAGGCGTTGCCGTTGCTGTTGATGCTGACCACGTAAATCTCCGACCGTCCCCGCGGCAAGCCTATCGCGAGACCTCATTCCAAGCGGTGAAGGGACAGGGTCAGCGCCCCGTTAATCATCCGGTAAGGCTTAGGCGCCCAGCCACCACAATATGCCGATCAGCGACAGGGAGGCGAGCGTCGTCGTCAGCATTACCGCCCATGCGCTCAGCTCCATCGCCCATCGGCCTGCCTTGCCCGCCAGCACGAAGCTGGACGCGCCGCACGGCATCGCTGCCATCAGGATCGCGACCTTCGCCCAGAGCGGCGGGATCGGCGGCAGCATCCACAGGATCGCGGCGGTGATTAACGGCTGGACCAGCAGCTTCAGCGCGACGACGCGGCCGATCGGCCCTGGCGTAGCGGTGCGGCGGGGAAGGGCGATGAAGATGCCTATGGCCGTCAGCGCGCACGGCGCCGTCGCCTGCGCCAATGTCGCCATCAACACGTCGGCCGGGCCGGTCAGCGGTAGGCCGAGCACCGACCAGATGCAGCCTGCGACCGACAGCAGGATCAACGGGCTGCGAACGGTCGATCGCGCGGCCAGCTTCAGGCCGGTGGTAATGCCGTGGCCCTGACTGGCCGTCACCTCGCTCATGACCAGCCCGACCGTGAAGACGATGGCGGAATAGATCAGCATCGTCACGGACACTGGCGCCACCGCCTCCGGACCCCAGGCCAGTGTCGCGACCGGCAGGCCGATGAAGCCCGTATTGCTAAAACAGGCGCATAGCGCTGCGATATTCGCGTTCGCGCCCGATCGCCCAAAGTGCCGCGCGATCGCGAAGGCAAGGCCATAAGTAGCCAGCGCGCCCAGGATCACGGCGGCGAACATGCCCGGCACGGCCAGGTTGCGCGGATCCATATGCGCGATCGATCGGAAGGTGAGGATCGGCAGCGTGATCGCGATGACGAAGCGGTTCAGCACCTCGAACGCGCGGTCGCCCAATATGTCGTATCGACCGCAAATATAGCCGATCAGGATCAATCCGAAGACCGGCATTAACGCGCCGAAGATCGTCACCGCCATGGAATATACTGCCCCCAGCATGGCGGCATTTGCTGCCGCACCGCTGCGTCCCCTATGCCAAGCTGTGGGCGACGAAAACGGCTTTTTGTGCAATCGTAGATACGCCAATGACAATCAGCGGCGGGTAGGATGCGATCAACGCTTAAATTGCGCGGCGCTCGTGTCGAAGCTGCGCTGCGCCGCTTCCGCAAGGGGCAGCTGGCGGAAGGCATCGGACAATATTTCAACGCCATAGGGACCATCATAGCCCGCCTCACCCAGGGCGCGGATGAAGCCAGGGATGTCGAACTCGCCCTCGCCGCATAGCTTGCGATGCCGCATCGTGTCTTCGGTGATGCTGTCCTGCATAGCCATCATGGCGTCGCACAGTTCGGCCGCGATGATGAAACGGCCGGGCACCTGCGCGACATCCGCCACAACGCCGCCGGCGCGCACGACATGCCATATATCGATCAGCAGCCCGCCATTGGGGGCGTTCGCCGCCGCCACCATCCCTAGCGCCGCCTCCAGATTGGGCAGGCTTGAAAATGGCAGCATCTCCAGCCCCACCATCAGCCCATGGCCCGCTGCTTCTTCGCACAACTCGGCAAATTCCGCCGCAAGATCGGCGTCTTGGGGATCGTCGGGCAGAAAGGGCGGCATGACCTTCACATGCCGAGCGCCCAGCGCATCGGCGGCGCGAAACAGCTGCGCGCGCGCTGCGTCCGACTGGGCCCGCCGTTGGCCCGCCGCGAACCAGTCTATCAGGAATTCCAGCTCGACCAGATGCTGCCCCGCATCGGCCAGGCGCTGCTTCAGCGCCGCATAGCCAAGGCCACGCTCCTGCCAGGCGATAAGGTCGCCTAGCCAAAAGCCGTTCCCCGCATAGCCTGCACGCGCCGCCGCCTCGATCCGTTGCTCTAGCGGAAAGCGGCCGAGATTGTCCGGCCGGTCCGGGCGCACATCACCTGCCGTCGTCCAGCAGGTAGCGATCAGCTGCGGCGCGCCCATCGGGCCGCTCCGCTCAATCCATCCGCGGCGGTTCGATCCCGGCGTTGCGGCAGGCATAGTCGAGCAGCGCCGAATAATCCTTCGTCGCATAGTCGCCCGCACGCGCGCCGCCGAACACGGCATGGGCAGCCGCACCCATGGGCAGGCCAACGCGATTTTCCGCCGCTGCGTTCATCGCAAGGCTCAGGTCCTTGAACGCCAGGTCGATGGTGAAGCCCGGCTCCACATCGCCCTTGAGCACCTTGTTCACCATCAGCACATGGAACTGGCCATTGCGCGCGGTGGTGTTGCCGGTGACATCATGGATGGTCTGGATGTCGAGGCCGAGCTTGGTGCCAAGCGCGATCGATTCGGCGACCACCTGCGCGGTGGACAGCAGCATGAAATTGTTGATCACCTTCATGCGGCTGCCCATGCCGGGCTTGCCACAACGGAAGATGTCGGTGCCCATGGCGTTCAACGCCGGTTCGACACGCGCGAAATCGGGGTCCTCAGCGCCCACCATGAACAAAGATTCGCCCCGCTCGGCATGCAGCGCCAGGCGGCCGATGGGCGCATCGACAAAGGCGATGCCCTTGGCGCGGCAGGCTTCCGCCACGCGATCGGTGCCCTTGGCGTCGATGGTGGACAGGTCCATCAGCAATGCGCCAGCGTCGATATTCGCCAGCACGCCATCTTCACCCAGCACCACCGCCTCGACATGCTGCGTCGCGGGCAGGACGGTGATGACGATGTCCTGGCCGCGGCTGGCTTCGGCGACATTCGCCGCCTTCTTCGCGCCCAGCTCGGCAACCGTGCTCATCTTCGCGTCGTCAATGTCATAGACCGTCACCGCAAAGCCCTTGCGCTGCAGGTTCGATGACATGGGCAGGCCCATCGCGCCCAGGCCGATGAAGCCGATCTTGGTGGTCATTGTTTCTTCCTCTCAATGCCGTCTGCGCTTGCGCGACGATTCAAAAAAATCAGTGAAGTTTTTCCGCGACAACGCCCGCTTCCACAAGCGCGGTGATCTGACCTTCGGACAATCCCAGAACATCGGTCAGCACCGAACGCGTATCTTCACCCGAACGCGGTGGCGCACGGCGATAGTCGGCGGGCGTCTTGGAAAATTTCCCCGGATAGCCCAGCACCTTGACCGGCGTGCCGTCCGACCGGAGCATGTCCTTGATGACGCCGCGCGCAACGACATGCTCGTCGGCCAATATGTCGGGGATTTCGTTGACGCGTCCGCCCGGCAACTTGGCTGCTTCCATCGCCGCGATCAGATCGTCCGATTTCCATTTTGCGATGGCAGGCCGCATCTCGTCCTGCAACGCCTTGCGGTTGGGCGAGCGATGGCCATTGTCGATGAAGCGCGGATCGTCGGGCAGGTCGGGGCGGCCGATCAGTTCGCAGAAGCTGCGGAACTGCCGGTCATTGCCCAGCGCCACCAATATGTCGCCATCGGAACAGGAGAAATCCTGATAGGGCACGGTATTGGGGTGTTCATTGCCCAGCCGGCGGGGGATCATGCCGCCGTTCAGATAGTTGGAAGCCTGGTTGGCGAGCAGCGACACCTGCGTGTCCAGCAGCGCCATGTCGATATGCTGGCCTTCCCCAGTGCGGTCGCGATGCGCGAGCGCGGCGAGGATGGAAATGGCCGAATAAAGGCCCGTCACCAGATCGCTGATCGGAATGCCGACCTTCATCGGGCCGCCGCCTGCCTCATCGTCGGGACGGCCGGTGATCGACATGAGACCGCTCATCCCCTGGATCAGGAAGTCATAGCCGCCCCGATCCTTATAGGGGCCATCCTGGCCAAAGCCGGTGATCGAACAATAGATGAGCTTCGGATTGATCTTGGACAGAGAGGCGTAGTCGAGGCCATATTTGTTGAGCCCGTCGACACGGAAATTCTCCACGACGATGTCCGCGTCTAGCGCGATCTGCCGGATCAACTCCGCGCCGCGCGGGTCGGCGAGGTTGATCGCGACCGACTGCTTGTTGCGGTTGGCGCACAGATAATAGGCCGCGTCCTTGGACCCGTCGTCGAGGAAAGGAGGTCCCCAGCGGCGCGTGTCGTCGCCCTGTCCGGGCTGTTCGATCTTGATGACCTCCGCGCCCAGGTCGCCCAATATTTGCGTCGTCCACGGTCCGGCCAGCACGCGGGACAGATCGAGGACTTTGATCCCGGCGAGCGGCCCGGTGGGCGTCTGCTTGTCGCTCACTTGTTCTGGAACTCCGGCGCGCGCTTGCCGAGGAAGGCGGCGATCGCTTCATGATGGTCTTCGGTATAATGGGCGAGCGACTGATAACCCGCCGCCATTTCCAGCAGCGTTGGCAGCTTCATGTCCGCCCCTTCGCGCATCAGCCGCTTGGCCATCCGGGTGGCGTGGCCCGGATTAGCGGCGATCTTGCCCGCCAGTTCCAGCGCCCGGTCCATCAGCTTGTCGGCGGGCAGCACTTCGGCGACCAGGCCATATTCCAGCGCGGTCGCGGCGTTGATCGCTTCGCCGGTCAGCGTCATGATATTGGCGCGCTGCGGCCCGATCAGGCGCGGCAACAACCATCCGCCGCCACCGCCCGGAATGATGCCGAGCTTCACATAGCTTTCCGCCACGACGGCCGTGTCCGCCATCAGGCGGATGTCGCACATGCAGGAAATGTCGAGGCCCAGGCCGATCGCCGGGCCGTTGATCGCGGCGATGATGGGCACTTCCAGTTCGTGGATCGCCGGTCCGATCATCTGCACGCTGGTGCGGTAGGAATTCCGGATCTCATAGGGCGAGCCGCCGAACATGCCCGATCGTTCGGCCATATATTTGACGTTGCCGCCCGCGCTGAACGCCTTGCCATTGCCGGTCAGGACGATCGCCCGAACCGATGTGTCGCGCACCATGTGGCGGCAGAAATCGACGATTTCCTCGCTATGCGCGACCTCGGTGATGGTGTTGCGTTCATCGGGGCGGTTGAAACGGGCGATGACGACGGGGCCGTCGCGCTCGACGAGAAGGAACGGTTCCAAGCGGACTCTCCCAATGCAGGATGAAATGACGGGGCACGCTAGGCGCGCGCCCTGCGCCAAGCTAATATTGATTTTCGTTTATCCGATATATGGAAGCTATCATGGAACTGCGTCAGCTTCGCTACTTTGTCATGCTGGCCGAAACGGGCAATTTCCACCGTGCGGCCGAGCGGCTGAATATGTCGCAGCCGCCGCTGACGGTCGCCATCCGCAAGCTGGAGGACGAATTGGGCGCGGCGCTGTTCGTGCGAAGTGCGCGGGGCGTGACGCTGACGGCGGCGGGCCGCGCCTCGCTGGAGATGGCGCGGGCTACGCTGGCGCAGGCCGATCGCTTTCGGGAAGCCGCGCGAGAAGGGGCTGCTGGGGAAAGGGGGCGGCTGCGCGTTGGCTTTGTCGGCTCGGCGACCTTCGAACTGCTGCCGCGCCTCATTACGGAATATCGCCGACGCTATCCTGCCGTCGAACTGGTGCTGGAGGAAGCGACAAGCATGGAAATCGCGCGCAAGCTGGCTGCGGGCGAATTGGACGTTGGGCTGGTGCGCCTGCCGCTGCTTCAGATCGCGGCCGTGGACACGCAGGTGATCGACCCGGACGAACTATATGCCGCGCTCCCAGAGGGCAGCCCCTTCGCCGACGCGGAAAGCGTGGAGTTGAGCGATCTCGCCGCGCAGCCCTTCATCCTGCAAAGCCGCATCAGCGTGCTGCATTCGATCACGCTGACCGCCTGCCAAAAGGCGGGGTTCATGCCCATCGTCGCGCAGGAAGCCGCGCAGCTCAGCGCCGTTCTCGCCCTCGTCCGCTCGGGCCTCGGCGTGGCGCTCGTCCCTTCCCGCGCCGCAGGATCGGTTCCGCAGGGCGTCCGCCTGGTCCACCTCGCCAGCCCGGTGCCCGTCCTGACCGGCGTCGCCCTGCCGCGCGACACGCCCAGCCCGCTCGCTCAAAACTTCGCCGCGATCGCATCCAATAGCGACTAACTATCAAATTGCGCCAATTCGATATTGGACACTTCTCCCGCAAAACGCGATCAGTTCGCCACTTCATTGATGGTTTCACGAGGCCGGCTTGTTCGAAACATTGACCCTTTCCGCCCTGCCGCCCGAGGATGAGGCGATCCGCCCCGCCCTGCGCGCTCTGATCGACGAAGCCATCGCCGAGCTGCCCGTCAGCCGCCGCGCTCGCTCCTGGCAGGGTTTCGACGCCTCTTTCAGCCGAAAATTGGGCCAGGCCGGCTATCTCGGCCTGTCTCTGCCCAAGGAATATGGTGGCATGGGTCGCGGCCCCTTCACCCGCTTCGTTGTGGTGGAAGAACTGCTGTCGGCTGGCGCTCCCGTCGCCGGGCACTGGATCGCCGACCGCCAGAGCGGCCCGCTGATCCTGCATTACGGCACGGAGGAACAGCGCCGCTTTTACCTGCCCCGCATCTCGAAGGGCGAAGCGCTCTTCTGCATCGGCATGAGCGAGCCAGGCTCCGGTTCAGACCTCGCCAGCGTCCGCACCCGCGCCGAACAGCAGGCAGACGGTAGTTGGCTGCTCAACGGCCAGAAGATCTGGACCACCAACGCGATGCATGGCGATTATATGATCGCCTTGGTGCGCACATCGGGCACCAGCGCCGACCGGCAACAGGGCCTGTCCCAGCTGATCGTCGATCTCAAAGCGCCCGGCGTCATTATCCGTCCGATCGTTGACCTGACCGGCGACGCGCATTTCGCCGAAGTCTTTTTCGAAGATGTTCGTCTCGCCCCCGACGCCCTGATCGGTTCGGAAGGGCAGGGGTGGAAGCAGGTGACCGCGGAGCTTGCGTTCGAGCGCAGCGGACCGGAGCGCATTTATTCCTCCGTAGTGTTAATCGATGCCTGGGTGCGTCATCTCGAAGCGGTTGGGCGGAAGGACAGCGCCACGCTGCGCCTCGTCGGATCCCTGATGGCGCAGCAGGCGGTGCTGCGCGAAATGTCGCTCGCCGTGACCGCGCGGTTGGTGGCGGGCGAGAGCCCGGTTGTCGAAGCCTCGCTGATGAAGGATCTCGGCACCAGTTTCGAGCAGGCGGTGCCCCAGCTGATCGGGGATGACCTGGCTGCCAACCCGGATGAGCCGGTCGATCCGGAACTCTACCGCACCTTACTTTATGTGACCTATGCCGCGCCCAGCTTCTCGCTGCGCGGCGGCACGCGTGAAATCCTGCGCGGCATCATCGCCCGCGGCCTTGGCCTGCGCTGAAGGGAGCCACTCCATGGACATGTCCGAACTGATCGATCCCTTCGCCCGCTTGATCGAAGATATCTGCACCCCCGCCGCGATCCGCGAGATTGAACAGGGCGGCGATACCGCAGCGATGTGGAAGGCTTTCCTGGAATCCGGCTTCCTTGACGCCTTGGTCGCCGAGGAATCCGGCGGCGCTGGCCTGTCGCTGAGCGACGCCGCCTCGCTGATCGCGCTGCTCGGCCGCCATGCCGTGCCGCTGCCGGTCGGCGATACGATGGTCGCCCGCGCGCTGCTCGCCGCTGCTGGCGTCGAAGCGCCCGAAGGGCCGATCGCCATCGCCACCGGCGCGGGCGCTGCGCCTTTCGCCGCCGTGGCTACCCACATCCTCTCCGGCGCGCCCGACGCGCCGGTAGTGACGCCAGCGAACGTCGAACCGACGGGCGTGCCACATGACGGCGGGGCCTATGTGAGCGGGCTCGACGGCAAGGCCCTGCGCCCGATCGCTGCCGCGCTGCGCGCGCTGCTGATCTCCGGTGCGGCGGAGCGCGTGATGGAAATGACCGTCGCCTACGCCAATGAACGCGTCCAGTTCGGCAAGCCGATCGGCAAGCAGCAGGCCGTGCAGCAGCAGCTGTCCGTCCTCGCCGAGCAGGCCGTCGCCGCTCGCATCGCCGCCGCGATCGGCGCTCGGGCGGGGTTGCGGCCGAAGCTCGTGGACGCTGCCATCGCAAAGCATGGCACGAGCCTTGCCGCAGGACAGATCGCCGCAATCGCTCATGCCGTCCATGGTGCGATCGGCATTAGCGAGGAATATGACCTGCAACTGTTGACCCGCCGTCTGCATGGCTGGCGCCTGGCGGACGGATCGGAAGGCTATTGGGCTGGGGTGCTTGGGGAGTTGCGCATGGCGGAGCCTGCCAAGCCAACTGCTGATTTCATTCGGGGCGCCTGATCGCAAGCTCCCGACGCAAGGGGTTGTCGCGTGTTGGTCTAGGGCGCTAAGAGGCGCAGCCAGCAGCCCTGGGCTGCGCCCTAACAGATGATCCGTGCGGCGCAGCGCTTGAGGTAGAGGACCATAATCGCATGACCATTTCGACGCCCTATCCCATCATCGACGGTCAGGAACGCAAGCAGGGTTCGCTCGGGACGATGCCGCTGGTCAATCCCTCGACCGAGGAAGTGATCGCGAACATCCCGAATTGCGGCGCGGAAGAAGCGCTTGAGGCTGCGCGCCTGTCGGTTGAGGGCTTTGCGCAATGGTCGGCGATGGCGCCTTTCGACCGCAGCAAAATCATGCGCCGCGCCGCCGACCAGATGCGCGCCGAGGTTGAAGAAGCCGCTGCCGAGATGACTCGCGAGAGCGGCAAGCCGCTGGTGCAGGCGCGGGGCGAATGGATGGCGTCGGCCGATCTGCTCGATTGGTTTGCCGAAGAAGGACGCCGCGCCTATGGCCGCCTGATCCCCACCCGGGCGAGCGACATGCGTTGGGCCGTGCACCGTCGCCCGGTCGGCCCGGTCGCTGCCTTCACGCCCTGGAATTTCCCCGCCTGGACGGTGATGCAGAAGGTTGCCCCGGCGCTGGCCGCTGGCTGTTCGGTAGTCCTGAAATGTGCGGAGGAGACTCCAAGCTCTGGCTGGCGCATCGTCGGCGCCCTGCTCGCCGCCGGTCTCCCCCCGCGCGCGTTGAGCGTCATTTGGGGCGACGCGCCCGCAATCTCTGCTGCGCTCTGCGCCGCGCCCGAAATTCACAAGGTGACGCTGACCGGCTCGACCCGCGTCGGCCGCATTCTGGCGAGCGCCGCCGGGCAGCACCTTAAGAAGGTGACGATGGAGTTGGGTGGCCATAATCCGGTGATCATCGCGCGGGATGTGGACTTGAACACGGTTGTGCCGCTGGCGGCCGAGTTCAAGTTCCGCAACGGCGGCCAGGTATGCGTGTCGCCGACCCGCTTCCTCGTCGAAAAGCCGATCTATGCCGAGTTCGTCGCGGGCGTCGCCGAAGCGGCAAGCAAGCTGCGCGTCGGCGACGGTATGGATGCGGACACGCAGATGGGTCCGCTCGCCACCGCGGGGCAGCTGTCAAAGATCGAGGCATTGGCCGCCGACGCCGTGCAGCGTGGCGCAAAGATCGAAACGGGTGGATCGCGGATCGGCAACCGCGGCTATTTCTTCCAGCCGACCGTGCTGTCGGGCATGACGCCTGAAATGGATGCGATGAACGAGGAACCCTTCGGCCCGCTGATGCTAGTGATGCCGGTCGATGACATCGACGCCGCGCTGACCGAAGCCAATCGTCTGCCCTATGGTCTGGCTTCCTATGCCTTCACCAACAGTCTGAGCACGGAGCGCAAGATCTCAGAGCGCATCAATGCAGGCATGCTGGGCCTCAACCATTATGCCATGGCGATGCCCGAAACGCCCTTCGGCGGCGTGGGCGACAGCGGCATGGGCTCCGAAGGTGGTATCGAAGGCATGGACGCCTATCTGCGCCCCTTCTTGGTGACGGCGAAGATCGTCTGAACATCAATCAGCCGCTATAATAGACTTACGTCGGCCCTCCTCCGCCTCCTGACAAGGAGGTGAAGGATAAGCTACTTGGCGCGGCATCTTTCGCCGCCGCCTTCGCATCAGGAAATCGTCAGTTGTTCCGCGCGCCTTCCTGCATGGGAGTGCGGGGATCCTTTACGCATGTCCGTTTGACGTCTTTCGCTATAATCGGCTTGACTAGGAAACTGATAAGTTTACCAACGAGACAAAGAAAGATGAGGAGGAGAGGACGTCATGAGCGATTCTCAAGTTTTGGGTGCGAGCCCTAGCCCAGCGCTTCCGGCCACAATGCCGCTGGCCCGCGTGCATGGTGCGGGGGACATGCGCATCGACCAGGTGGAAGTGCCAGCAATCGGGCCGTATGATGTACTGGTGCGCGTGGGCGCAACGGGTGTTTGCGGCAGCGACCTCGGCTATGTCGCCGCAGGGAATATGGGCGGTGCGCCACTTACTGAACCTTTGCCGCTTGGACATGAATTTGCCGGCATCGTCGAGCAGGTAGGAGCCGAGGTGCGCGACATAGCGCCGGGTCAACGCTGCGCCGTCAACCCCGATAGCGGGCTTATCGGCGGTGGCGGGCCGGGCGCGTTCGCCCCGTTCATCCTGGTGGAGAATGCGCGCGTCGGCTTGGAAATTTGTCCCATCCCAGACAGTCTGCTGCTGGAAAAAGCCGCTCTGGCAGAACCATTGTCGGTGGCGATGCACGGCCTGAACATCGGCCGGGTTGAGCCGGGGGATAAGGTTGTGGTTCTGGGCGCGGGTCCAATCGGCCTATGTACCGTCATCTGCCTTCGCCATCGGGGCATAAGCGACATCCTGATCGCGGATCTGTGCGACGCCCGGCTGGAACGGGCGCGCCAGCTTGGGGCGAGCGTTACCGTCAATCCGTCGTGCGAGTCGTTGGGCCATGCCGTCGGCCAAGCGCATGGAACAGGGGAGCGGTATGGTCTGCCCTTCGTGGGCAGCGATGTCATCATCGATGCGGCAGGGTCGCAAGAGGCCCTAGGTGAATTACTGGAACTGGCGAAATATCAGTCCCGTGTGGTCATCGTCGCGCTACATAAAAAGCCGATGCCCATCAATCTTTGGAAGATGATGGCCAATGAGTTCAGCATTTCCGGGTCGATCGCGAGTGATCGGGCGGAAGAGTTCAACGAGTGCGTGAAAATGCTGGCTGTCGGAAAGGTGAATGTCGATCCGCTGATCAGCCATCGGATCGATTTCAACCAGCTGGACGAAGCTTTCCGAACCGCCGCAGATCCGGAGGCGTCGGCCAAGGTGATCGTCACTTTTCCACAAGTCGCGTGAGAGGCGGGCATAACCGCTCCACAATCCAGAGGATCTAAACATGAGTGAAGTTCAGCTGCGCGAGCTGCAGGAAATCCGTATCGACGACATGGCCGACCCGGTGGTCACCCCCGCGATCCTTGCCGCCCGCAACGGGCCTGCGAATGTGCCTGACCGAATGACGGTGGAAGAGGTGCTTGCCAGCGCGATCGTCCAAGCGGGCGGCCTGGATGATTTTGGCGACGATCAAAGCTTTCGTGAGCGCATGGCGGTGACGCTGCAGGCGTGGGACGAGGATGAGGGCCTTACCCGTGGGGCACGGATCACGCTGCTGAACCATCTCGTCCGCGTCATGGTAAATCGTCTTCATATAGAGGATCTGGTCAAGCGGCATCCCGAGATATTAGAGATTGAGATCGATCGGCCGCTGTTCATCGCTGGCCTGCCCCGTTCGGGCACTACCCATCTGGTCAACTGGCTGTCGCGCGACGAGCGGCTGCGATCGCTTACGCTGTGGGAATCGGAGGAGCCGGTTCAGCTGCGCGATCTTGCACCGGGCGAAGTCGATCCCCGCGCTGTGCGCAGCGCCGAATTTTGGAGCGCGTTCGAGGCGATGTTGCCGCACATGGCGGCGATGCACGGGATGGACGCAGCGTCCATCCATGAGGACAATGAACTGCTCTACATGGATCTCAACTGCTATAGTTGGGAGTTCCAATCACGGATCCCCCGGTGGATCGACTATTATTTCGCGCACGACCGCACGCCCAGCTACGCCTATGAAAAGAAGGTGCTGCAGGTCCTGACATGGCATCGCGGACCTAACCGCTGGTTGTTGAAATCGCCGCAGCACATGGAAAATCTGGCGGCAATCAAGACGGTTTTCCCCGATGCCACGATGGTCATCACCCATCGCGATCCCATCGCGGTGCTGCGGTCGCTGACTACCATGCTGGGCTATAGTGATCGCATCCGCCGCGATCCGGTGGACCCGCCCGCCCTCGCCCAGCTTTGGCTCGACCGTATAGAAAGGTTGCTGCGCGCTTGCGTTGATCAGCGCGAGGCATGGGGTCCTGATCAGTCGGCCGACATCCTGTTCCATGAATATATGGCCGATCAGGAGCGCGTGATGCGGCGGGTTTACAATCTTGCGGGGCTGGAACTGACATCGGAGGTCGAGGCTCAGCTGCTCGGCTATCTGGACGAAAATCCTCGCAACAAACATGGCAAGGTTGTCTATGATCTCGAAGGCGTATTCGGTCTGAACGAAGCCGCCGCGCGTGAGCGGTTCGCCTTTTATTATGAGCGTTTTCCTGTCCGGCATGAGGTCTAAGGTGGAGGCTGACAGCTCTGCCATCCCGGCGCCGATCGGCCGTGCGGACCAGACGCTCGCAAAAAAGCGCCGCCTGCTGCAGATCGCGCGCGAAGAATTTATCCGGCAAGGCTATCGCGCCGTCACCATGGATGCGATCGCTCAGGCGGCGGGGGTGTCCAAGCGCACACTCTATCTTTGGCATGAGGATAAGGCTGCGCTTTTTCGAGCCTGTCTTAACGCCGGAGTTGAGCGCTTTCCCTTGGCGCAGTTCAGCGATGCCGCTGAGCCAGAGTCCGACCTGCGTGCGTTCGGCGTTGCCCTGCTCCAGGAATTCACTCGCCCATCGACTGTTGGCATGGCCCGGCTGTTGATGCGCGAGGCTCATGAGTTCAGCGAATTTGGGCCGCTGATCCGGCAAAGTCGGGATGACTATCTCGCGCGGCCTCTTGCCGAGTATCTGGTGCGGACAGGTATTTCAAAAAGGGACAGCGGCAGCGCCGCCATGCTCCTTTTATCGATGATATTAGCGCCCGTTCACAACGCCCTGCTGGTTGATGATGCGTTGCCGGACGAGCAGCAATGCAGACTGCACGTCGAAATAGCGGTGCGCACCTTTATGCGCGGGACAGAGAGAGGTGCAAATGCGGCGGCGGCTTGACCAAAGGAACCGCGGTTGCTATCACAAGTGAGTGTTTACTTACTTATCCGCTTTTGAGTCGGAGAGGGATGGAAGAAATGGCTGAACATGTTGATGGCGCAGTGATTGCACGGGATTGGCACGACCGTAGCCTGCCGCTCGCCGACACCGAAGAACTGCACACCGCCCTGGAAGAAGCAAATATCCAGACGCTGCTGATGGTCTATGTCCATTTGACCCACGATGCCGCGATGCTGGACGTGTTCGGCAACTATATCAAACCGCCGTTCGCGGTTCCTGGCACCGAAATCCCGAACGAATATCTGCACGAACTGCGCACCAAATTGCTGCATGTGCTGACGACCCCGGGCGCCGCGCGTGAGGATGATCCGTCCGAAGCTTTGATGCAGCGGATGATGAGCGTGGGCGTGGGCGAGGAAGTCGCCGACGAATTTCTGCCGCTGCTGTTCGACCAGATCGGGCTAAAGCTGCCCAAGCCGCGTAAGGAGATCGAAGGACGCCCTGCGCCCAAGTCCGACTTCAAGGTGCTGGTGATCGGCGCGGGCATGACCGGCCTTGCCGCTTCACTGAAGCTGGAGGAAGCCGGTTACGAGCATATCGTGATCGAAAAGAATCCGGAAGTCGGCGGTACTTGGTACGAAAATCGTTATCCCGGCGTCGGCGTCGACACGCCCAGCCACTTCTATTCCTATTCTTTCGAGATCACGCCCGAGTGGACGCACTACCATCCCAAGGGCGTGGACATGCAGAAGTACCTGCTGCACGTCGCCGACAAATATGAACTTCGCCGCAACATCCGCTTTAACACCGAAGTCCTCGCGCTGCGCTATGACGATCTAGACGCGGTGTGGAACATCACGGTCCGTGGCAAGGACGGCAGCGAAGAAGTGATCCGCGCCAACGCTGTCATCAACGCCCACGGTCCGGTCAACCGCTGGAAGTGGCCCGACATTCCGGGCCGCGAAGACTTCCAGGGCAAGATCATGCACACGGCGAACTGGGATCCGTCAACACGGCTCGAAGGCAAGCGCGTCGGCATCATCGGCACGGGCGCAAGCGCCGCGCAGCTGATCGGCGCGATCGCCGATCAGGTCAGCGAACTCACCGTGTTCCAGCGCACCCGCTACTGGACGATCTACAATCCCGAGATCAATCATGAAGTGTCGCCGGGCATGAAGTTCGCCCTGCGCTACATCCCGCACTTCCGTGAATGGTTCCGTTTCCGCGTCTATTGGTTCGCGGCTGATGGCCTCTACGCGAACGTCGTGAAGGATCCCGAATGGCCGGTGGACAGCCCGTCCGTATCCGCCATGAACGAAGGTGCGCGGCAGTGGGCGCTTGCCCATCTGGAGGCGAAGTTCCACGACCGCCCCGATCTCAAGGAAAAGATGACGCCGGACTTCCCGATCTTCTCCAAGCGCATCATTCTGGACGCGGGCTGGCTCGACGCGCTCAAGCAGCCCAACGTCACACTGGAGCAGGGCGGGATCGAATGCTTCACCCCCAAGGGCATCCGCCTGAAGGACGGGACGGAGTATGAATTCGACATCATCATTTGCGCTACCGGCTTCGACGTCGCCAACATGATGGGCAAGCTGGAAATCATCGGCAAGGGCGGCCGCTCGCTGCGCGACGAATGGGGCAAGGACGATCCGCGTTCCTATCTTGGCGTGACGGTGCCGGGCTATCCCAACTATTTCATGACCGTTGGCCCGAACAGCGCGCCGAACCATGCGGCGGGCCAGAACCTGATCTCAGAGGCGCAGGTGAATTACATCATCGAATGCCTCGACTGGATCAACGCCAGCGGCGCCCGGGCCGTGGAGCCCAAGCAGGAAGCGTTCGAGACCTGGAACCGCCAGGTCGAGGAACAGATGAAGAATATGATCTGGACCCACCCGCGCGCGAACAGCTACTACAATAACTCCAAGGGTCGCGTCTTTCTGTCCTGGCCGTGGCGGCTTGTGGACCTATGGAACCAGACGCGCGGGCCGGCGAAGGAGAATTTCGAACTGCATTGAGCAGCTTCGATGGATCGATAGCAAGCGAGAGCCGGTCCGAAGGGCCGGCTCTCACTGTTTTAGGGGCATCATCTGTGCGCCTGAACCCACTCGGCCTCTGTTCGCTTTGAGTTGAGAAACGGTGGGGATAACGTGTCTCCGCTGCGCTCGACACGAACGGTGTCGGCCGCGCCTCAACCGGAAACCGTGTATCCCCCATCCACCGCCAGTGTTTGACCCGTAATCCATGCCGCACCGGGGCTCGACAGGAAGAGGATTGCGTTGGCGATATCTTCCGCCTCACCGGGCCGTCCCAAGGGGGTCCGCGCCAGCGTCGGAGCCATCCAATCCTCCTGCGCGAAGGTGCCTTCGGTCATGCGGCTGCGCGTAAGCCCGGCGGCGACGGCGTTGACGCGGATGCCGCGCTCCCCCCATTTGACCGCCAGCGTGCGGGTCAGTCCGACAAGGCCGGTCTTTGCCGCGCCATAGCCGGGCACAATGGGAATGCCGAAATAGCTGCTCATCGAAGCAATGCCGATGACGCTCGCGCCGCCCGCCAAGCTGCTTTGTGCGAGGAGGTCGGCACTACGCTGGGCCATGCGAAACGCGCCGACCAGCAGCATGTTGACGGCTCGCGCGAACACATCCGGCTCATATTCGTCAAGGCCCAGGCTCGGTAGCGCCATCCCGGCATTGTTGACGAGTATGTCGAGTTTCGAAAGGCTCGCCGCAACCGCATCGATGCTCTCGCCATCCTCTACATCCATGCGCAGATAGCGATAGCCGGACAGATCAGCATCATAATCGGCTGTGTCGCCGCGCGTGCCGGTGATGGTCACATCTGCGCCTGCTTGGCGATAGGCCGCCGCGGTGGCTGCGCCGATCCCGCTAGTGCCGCCAGTGACAAGCACATGCGCACCGGAAAAATCATAGGACGGGTTCGTCATACTGCCTCCACTTCGACCCAGCGGCCTTGAGCCGCAGACAGGCGCGCGGCGTCCAGCACGGCTTGCCCTGCCGCCGCGTCGCTAAAATCCCCCGCCGGATCAGGAAGCGGTGGCGCGCGACCTTCGATCCGGGCCTTCATCTGGCCGAACAGCTTGGCATAGGGGGCGACATCGAAGCCCTGCGTGTGCCAGCGGTCCATTTCCGTCTGGATCAGTTCATCAATGCCGAAAGGCTCGGGCGCGGGATTCACAAGTTCGGCGGGCATCGGAATCTGCCGCGTTCCGTCAGCATCGTTGATCCAGACTTCTTCCGGATCGCCAAAAGCGCTCCCGGACTGGATCCAGGCCGCACCATTCGTGCCCGCAACCTTGGTCGCCATGACGAACGGACCAGGGAAGCTCATCGCCGCCTCGATTGCGCCCAGGCAGCCGCTTTGGGTCCGGAACTGGACATTATAATAGTCGTCCGAGGTCATCGCCGGGCGCGTGGTGGTCAGCTTGCGCAGGATCGCGCTGACCGCGACGATCTCGTCCAGGGTGGATCGGACTTGGTCGATCATATGCGTGCCGAATGCGCCCAGGAAACCGCCGCCCTGTGCAGCGTCCGTCCACCAGTCGGCAAGTGGTTCCTCCTCTCCGCTACCCGGCTGCTGGTATATGCGGCTGAACATCAGCGGATCGCCGATGAGGCCATCCTTCACCACCCGACGCAGCAGCGCCTGCGCGCTGTCGAAACGGAACTCGGCGCCCAGCGCATGGACGATCCCCGCCTTTTGGGCGGCGGCCAGCATCTCCCGCGCTTCGGGTAGATCGCGTGCGAAGGGCTTTTCGCACATGACATGGCGGCCCGCGGCGATCGCCTGCATGACGGGCGTGTAATGCGCGTGCGGCGGGGTGGCGACAGTGACCAAGCGAATGCCCGGATCGTCGGACAGTACCTGTGCCAGATTATCGGACGCAAGCGGAATGCCCAGCGGCGCTGCGCGCTGCGCGGTCCTTTCCTGATTCCTACCGACGATGGCACGCACCTCAAATCCTGCATCGCGCAGCGCGCGGACATGCGTGAAAAGTCCAAAGCCCGTGCCTACGACGACTGCGCCGATCGGCGCTTCCTTGCCCGTCATCTCGTTTCTCTAGCCTTTCTGATGATGTCGCGAGCGGCTGGCGCCCATGAAGCGATGGCCTGCGCCATCGGCATGCCGTTGATGTTTTTCGAAAAGACCTCGACTGAGAAAAGGGCTGTGCTCCCAATCTGATCAAGCGTCCGGATGAAGCGCGTGAGGTCGAAGCTTCCCTGTCCGGGAACGAGCCGACCGCTCATCGTTTCGTGCAGCAGGTCGGCTTCTGGTTGCGCAGGCGCATCGTTGATCTGCACGGTGTGGATGCGCGATCCCGGGATGCTTTCGAGCAGCTCGAAGCTGGACCCGCTCCTGAAGAAGTGCCAGCTATCGACCGTGAGCCCGCCATTGGGCCGTCCGGCCGCCTGCACGATTGCCCATGCGCTCGCCAGATCGGGGATGCCGCCAAAAGGCAGGAACTCAATATGGACTTTCAGGCCATAGGGCGCGGCCAGATCGCACAGATGCGTGAAGGCTTCAGCCGCCTCATCCAGCGAGGGGGAGACGCCCATCATCTCGACGGCCGTGATCGACGGCGCACCGATGCGCGCGGCCGCTTCCACCACGCGCTCGGGCGTCAGCGATTGAAGCAGCGAAGCCAAAGGCGCGTCGTCGCCCGTTCGACGATGACTGGGCAGCCAGCAAGCCGTGCAATCCACCTCCATAACCGTCAGGTCATGATTGGCGATCCGCGCCGCAATTTCGGACGGCTTCATCCCTGCCTCTTCCAACGACCAGACGTCGCCGGGCATTAACGAGATGCCGGTAAAGCCCGCTTCACGCGCCGGGGCTAATCGTTCGAGCAGCGGCACATGTGCAAAAGGCGGAGCGGACAGGATCAACGGCAGATCCTCTGTCATGCCGCCTCCAGCCGGAAATTCAGTTCCAGAATGATCCCGTTCCGCTCCTCGACGAACAGCTGGCAGAGATTGGCGGGCGGATAGTCTTTCCGCACTACCGCGAGCCCGGCAGCGTCCAGCCGGGCGACCATAGCGGGCAGATCATCGCACTCCAGCGCCACATGATGCACTGCCCCGCTGCCCCGCGCGGGGGTGAAGGGCAGCGCGTCGTCGCTGGGATAGGCCGCACCCACTGGGCCGATATGGACGATAGCCCGTCCGTCCGGATCATGGATCCAGCAGCCTTGATCGATCGATCCCGCCCCAGGCGCGGTCTCCGCCCGCAGGCCCAGCACATCGCGGAAAAAGGCCGCGGTGCCGGGTACATCGGCGGTCCGGATATTTACATGGTCAAGAGTTCGCACGGCCATGGCGTCAGTCCACGAACTGGCCGGTGGCGATCGCAGCCTCCGGCTTGAGCGCCGTAAGCCCTTCCGCCTCAAGTTGCGCGAGCGGCAGGCGCCACAGATTTACGGCCGCAGTGCTTTCGGTCCGCACCAGGCGCAAGCCCCAGATGCCTTTCTCATGCGCGTAGGAATTCACCCAATTGCCGCCCAGGCCCGGATCATGCTCGGCGATGATGATGCGCACCCGGCCGTCGGGCTCGGCGGCGAAGCGGTAATTATTGACCCAGCCGTTGCCGTCCTCGAACGTGTCGAGATTTTCCTGCCAGATGTTGCAGATCTGGAAGTTCCAATATTCACAGTTCGGCGGCGCGAATTCGAGCACCAGCGCCTCGTCCAGCCGCTTTTCCCATCCGCCAAAGGCGACATGGCGATCGGGCACGCCGCCGTTCGACAGATATTGGGCGCGGCTATAGTCCAGTCGGTTGAGCTTGGCGGCGAAATTGCCCTGCGTCCCGTTCCACCAGTTGCGGACCAGTTCAGCATAGCCCAGCACATTCTGCGCGGCCCAGGCCAGGTTGTTCGCCATCAGTGCAGGCGTCACCGGCTCAGGATCCGCGCCGTCTAGCCGCTCGATGCGCATGTCGGGCGCAACTTCCTTCTCCCGGTCGCTCCATACCAGGCGGATAAGGATACAGTTGGTGTCAGGCTGTAGCTTCAGCCAGTTCTTGCCTTCGCCCGGATCATTTTTTGACAGGATGATCTCAAATCTCCCGTCGGCTTCGACGCGCAGCTGCTGACTGCCAAGAAAGCCGGTGGTTTTGAGGTTGGCGGGATCGAATAGCTTAAGACCATCGACGCCCAGCGGCGCCCAGTCGCGTGCGCCTGCATCATCCGGCGCGGGCGCGCTCAGCAGGGCCAGGACGAAATAGGGAATGGTGCCGCGCGTACCGACGATGCGATAATCGCGCGCCTCATCGAACTGGCACATCAGATGGTCCTGATCGACAGTCTGGACGTTGATCGATTGGCGCCATACCATGTCGCGCAGGCGGGGGCGGGTCGGCTCCGCATTTTCGATCAGCCGTTCGAAACCCGACCGCGCGAGGCGGGTGAGAAAGCGATACCATTCCGCCCGGTCCAGATCGGATGGATCATCTCTGAACTGGTCTATCATCCGTCCTGCGACCTTCAGCACGTCGCAGAAATCATCCCAGGACTGACCCGAAAGCAGCCTCTGCGCCGAGCGCGCCTCGATCTCCCGCATATCCATTGCTTCGTTGAGCGCGTCAGCCATCGCGGCCCATCCTCTTCCTGTTTGATCAGCGGAAGGTGCCATCGCCCCGGCGTGGGGGCCAGCCTTTCTTCTGTCGATCCCGTGCCATTATCCTTCCTGTGTGACGCAAAATGGTTTTGCGACATCCGACGGGCGGTGGGAACGGCATTGACCGGAAAGTTATAGATTGATAACTTTCTTGGGTCGATAGCGGTGCGGCCCGGTGGCGTGCACGAGTCGCTCGCCTGTGAGAGGAGTTAGGAAGTCATGCTTACCGATGCGCAGAAGCGCCATCTGTCCAATATCTTGCAGCCGGTTTCGCCGCCGCGCGAACTGCACAATGTGTACACCGAGGATCAGCGTCGCCGTTTGCTGGACGTGGTGCATAGCGGCGCCTGGAAGCTGATCATTGCGCAGCATTTCCCCAATGCGGAAGCGCTGATCGCCACTTTTGCAGGCGGCTTCCCCGAAGGTTTCGAACCGACGCTGGACATGTTCCTGACGCCGACCTTCCGCGGCTTCTATGCTAATTACTCAACCTGCATGTTCCCGGAAATTCAGGACACCTTCTACAATCCGACGTTCCTGGAATATGCGAAGGCCTATTGGAACGCCGACTATGCCAAGCCGCAGATGATGCTGTTCAACGTGAACGGCCCGTGCGGCAACAAGGATCCGGGCCATCTGGATTCGCCCAGCTTCCGCGGCGTGCGTTACGAAAATTCGCCGACCTGGCTGTGCTCGATCATGGGCCGTTCGGGCCTGTTCCAGGATTATCTGATCAAGATGGCGCAGGTCATCACCTGGTTCAGCCATGATGCCAATAGCGGCTTTACCTATTGGCCGAAGGGTCCGCTGGAAAAGCCAGCCCGCCTGCAGCCGCCGGTCTATAACCGCGGCGTAGTGGTGCAAAATGAGATGCTGGTGCATCGCGGCGAGGCCAACGGCCCGCTGGAGCGGCAGAATCCCAAGGGGCTGGGCTTCGACTCGCTGTTCAGTGGTGAACCGGGCAACCCTGACGGCTGGCTGGTCAAGACGGGCGATCAGGTCATCGAGCGCTATCACACCGACGACCTGCGCTTCCTCGTTCACTGGTCGGCGGAGGTCTTCGAGGACTATGCCGAACTGAAGAAGAACATGGATGGGTCGGACAACCTGACCTATGATCAGGTGTTTGACACGCTGATCAAGGATGTCCGTTCGCGCGGCATCCAGATCGAAACGCCGACCGACCCTCTGAACGATCCGGCGTTCATCAAGGCGCTGAACGACGCCTATGACTATGGCGGTCCTGCCGAATATCCGGCTGAAGCCCCGCGTGAGTTGGTTGCGGCCTGACCGGACCAGCGAAGGGAAATAGGAAAGGGCGCCGCATTTCGGCGCCCTTTCTTTTAGATCAGTCGATCGCTGGCTCCAAGTCGTCTGGTCCCCAATAGGCTTTCAAGCTGGTGATCCGCCCTTGCGCATCGAACGTGCAGACGTCGAGAGATCGGATCAGCAAGCGCGGACCTTCGGGGGGCTGAAAGGTGACGTCGAAAACCAGCGCGGCGGCGTTGGCATGCGACCCCCGGATCGGCGCGACTGGCTGAATCCGCGTCTTGAACGCGACCGTATCGCTGAACCAGGCCGCTATTTCCTCTCCGCTTTTGGGCGGCGATCCGAGTGGGTCCTCGATTATCGCATCGGGCGCGAAAAGCGTCAGGACGCCGTCGCGATCCCCTGCATTGATCCGATCGACATAGGCTTGGAGCGTAGCACGCATCTGCGCGTGGGTCGGCGGAGAGGCGGGAGTATCGCCAAGGGAAACGGATCGCTCGGTCATGGGGCTCACCTCATTTAACGGGCAGTCTTAATGGCTTGATGCCCCGCATTTAACATAGGATCTTGCACTTTCCCTATTGTTTTGCGTAGTAGGTTGCAGTTTTGAAGTTCAGGACAATTGCTGCAGGCTGGTGACTCGCTGCGCTTGATGCTAATTTGGCCGGACAGTGAGAGGATTATAGCATGGCCAAATCGTCGGACTATCGTCTGGGAGAATTTGAGTTTCCCCGTGGCTGGTTCATGGTTGGGGAGAGCGTCGAGGCGACGAAGACGCCCAAGGCGATGCGCTATCTTGGCCAGGACATGGTGATGTACCGTGGCGAGAGCGGCACGGTTTATGTGACGGAGGCTTATTGCCCGCACATGGGCGCGCATCTGGCGAAGAACACGACCAGCTACATCGTGCGCGACGGCGAGCAGATTGAGGGCGATTCGATCCGCTGCCCCTTCCATGGCTGGCAGTTCGGTCCCGACGGCGCGTGCAAGAACATCCCCTATTCCGACTTCGTGCCCAAGGCGGCCAAGCTCAAGACCTTCCCGGTCGTTGAGCGTGCGGGCACCGTGTGGATCTGGCATGATCCTGAAGGGCTCGAACCCAATTTCGACCTGCCCGACTTTGGCGGCCATTATGACGCGCCGGGCTGGGTCAATTGGAAGATCGATTTTATGGGCGATCTCGACATCCACCCGATCGAGGTGGTGGACAATATGGCCGACTTTGGCCATTTCGTGCCCATCCATGGGGCGAAGGACTTTGTCTATTTCGCCAATGAGTTCAAGGATCACATCGTCCACCAATATTATGCCGCTGGCCACCGCACGCTGGTGACCAACCCGGACGACGTGCTGACGCTCGACACCTGGTACACCGGCCCTTCGATCCTGCAGTCAGAGATGGAGGGGACGTTCAACAGCTTCATCCTCATCACCCACACGCCGATCGAGGATGGCAAGATCCGCGTCTGGCACGGCCTGATGGTGCAGGTGAATGACGGCTCTGCGCCGGTCACCGATGACCTGCGCGAAGCGGCGCTGCAATATCAGGAAGGCAGCCGCCTGGCCTTCGCCCAGGATGTCGAGATCTGGCAGAACAAGAAGGCGTGCCTCAACCCGCTCGTGATCCCGAGCGACGGCCCCTACGGCAAGGTCCGCACCTGGTACAAGCAGTTCTACAATCCCCGAGACAAGACCCCCGACCTGCACAAGCGCACCAACGGCCTGCATGTCACGCTCGACAAGCGTAGCTCGACGCAAGCCGCCTGAAGGAGAAAAAGAGATGGAGAGAAGTGAACGCCCGGTAGCCATCGTTACCGGCGCTAGCCGTGGCGCAGGCCGCGGCATCGCCGTTGCGCTGGGCGAACAGGGCTATCGCGTCTATGTCACCGGCCGGTCTATCCGCGAAGGCGATGCGGAACTGCCGGGCACCATTGGCGCTACGGCCGCGCAGGTCGATGCCGCAGGTGGCGAAGGCCGCGCCGTCCAGGTCGATCACGCCGATGATGACGCGATCGCCGCGCTGTTCGACCGGGTGCGGGAAGAAAGCGGCCGGCTCGACATATTGGTCAACAATGTCGCCGCCTTGAATGATGATCTGGTGAAGCCCGGCCCCTTCTGGGAAAAATCCACCGGCCTGGCCGACATTCTGAACGTCGGGCTTCGCTCCCATTATCTGGCGAGCTGGCATGCGGCGCGCATGATGGTCCCGGCTGGAAGCGGCCTCATTGCCTTTACCTCCTCCTTCGGGTCGGTCTGCTACATGCACGGCGCAGCCTATGGCGCGCAGAAGGCGGGCGTAGATAAGTTCGCCGCCGACATGGGCGTCGATTTTCGGGGAACGGGCGTCGCCGCGATCGCGCTTTGGATGGGGCCGCTGCTTACCGAACGGAGCGAACGCACGCTGTCGGAGCATCCGGAGCAATATGAAAAGTTCATGGCCGACGCGGAAACGCCGGAATTCAACGGGCGCGTTATCGCGGCGATTCATGATGACCCGAACCGCGACGAGCTCAACGGTCAGACGTTGATCACCGCCGAAATTGCGCAGCGCTACGGCATCACCGAATCCGGCGGGCGCACGCCGCCTTCCTACCGCGCGATGCTGGGCGACCCCCGGATTGCGCACCCTGCAATCGTGGCTTGAGGAAAGAACTGATGGAGTTTGGACGTCGATTTGCAGGCAAGTCGATCATCGTCACCGGCGGGGCGTCGGGCATCGGACGCGCTACGGCGCTGCGCCTGGCTGCCGAGGGTGGGCGGGTGTTGGCCGTCGATCTGGATGAAAAGGGTCTGGCGACGCTGCAGCAGGAACAGCCCGGTATTGAAATCCGGGCGGGCTCCGTCGCCGATGAACCTACCGTCCGCTCCATCATCGCTGAATGGGTCGCGGTGGCGGGCCGGTTGGACGTCCTGGTCAACATGGCCGGGATCATAAGATCGAGCCACGCCGCATCGACGGATTATGAAGACTTCATGTCCATCATTGCCGTTAATCTGGGCAGCACCTTCCTCATGTGTCGCGAAGCCCTGCCGCATTTGGAAAAGGTCGGCGGCAACATCGTCAATGCCGCATCTACCTCGAGCCATTTCGGTCACCCTTTCCTGACCGGCTATGCCGCGAGCAAGGGGGCGGTCGCCGCTTATACCCAAAGCCTCGCCTGGGAATATGTAAAGCGGGGGGTCCGGGTAAATGCCGTGGCTCCCGGCGGGATTGAAACCCCGTTGGCCAGCAGCGTACAAACCGCCATGGTGGAAGGGGCCGATTGGGAGTTGTATAATCATCTAAGCCCGATCAAGGGTTTTGCCGCCCCGGACAAGATCGCGGGCGTCATCGCCATGCTGGCGAGCGAGGATGGAGGGCACATGAATGGGGCAGTCGTGCGTGTCGATGGGGGCGTCCACGCCTGAAGCGCCGGACGTTGCAAGGGGTCGCCTGCAATGACCTTCGCTGCGCCTGAATTTTGTCTCGATCATCTGTCACTCGTCGATCTCGATGCGCTGACGGTGATCGATGCCGCCGCCCATGCGGGCTTTGCTGCGGTCAGCCTGTTCGTTACCCCTATTCCCATCAGTCCGACGCCTGATCTGGTGGCGGACAAGGTGGCGCGAAGGGAAGTCCTCGCTGCTTTGCGCGATACGGGCTTGCGGGTCGGAATCGTCGAACCCTTCATGCTCGATCAGGATCCCAATTGGCAGTTGCTTGAACATAGCGCGGAACTGACGGCGGAGCTTGGCGGCACGGTCAACATATTGGGCCTGGACGAGGATCATGCGCGACTGCGGGAGTCGCTGGAGCGCACGGTCGATATTTGTCGCAGGGCGCAGGCGGCGGCTGTGATCGAAGCCTATCCGCTCTCCACGATCCGCTCGCCGGCGCAGGCGCTAGGCTTTGCTCAGGCTTTGGGTCCGGACGTCGGCCTGTGCATCGATACGCTGCACATCATCCGCAGCGGAGGCAGCTGGGACGATGTCGCCGCGCTGCCACCCGGACGGATCCGTCATGTCCAGTTGAATGATGGACCGCTGGAAGCGCCGCATGACAGGGTGAATGAGGCTGTGTTCGACCGACAACTGCCGGGGGAGGGCGCGTTCGGCCTCAAGGCCCTGCTGGCGCTGCTGCCCGGCCACGCAACCATCGCGGTGGAAGCGCCGTCCCGCGCGCTTGCAAAGGGGGAGCCGCATGAACGCGCGGCCCGGCTGATGCAATCGATGCGGGATCTCTACGCAGCGCACTGAGAGCCCATTGCTCAGGGGTCTCCATCGGGCGAAGAGCAACTCTCCGCCCGATCCGATCCGTTTTATTCGGCAGCCAGTGTCGTCTGTTCCCGGAAATAGGGAATGACTTTTTCGCCGATGTTGCGAATCGTTTCCATGATCACTTCATGCGGGATGCCGCCCATCTGGAACATGAAAAGGATTTCGTCGGCGCCGGCATCCTGAAGGCGCTTGATCTGGCGGATGCAGTCCTCCGGCGTGCCGTAGGCATCCTCGACCACTTCGAAGCTTTCGGTATGATGGCCACCAACAGCGATCTTTTCTTCCGACAGCCAGGCCACGGTCTCTTCCTTATGGCGCTGAAGCGCGGCGAGGCTTTCGCTGGCGTCGAGGTCCTCGACATCGGGGGCTGGGCCGCCCGAATACCAGTGACCGAGCGATTCCACGAAGAAGCGCTGCCCGCGCAGGCCGATGCGGCGCGCCTTTTCGCGGTCTTCCAGCACGACGGCGGGGCAAAGCGCGGCGAGATGCTGCGTCGGGCGATAGCCGACCTGATCCTCGGCTTTCCGGTTCGCGAAAGCCTCGCGATAGATGGCGTTCTTCTTAGCGATATCTTCCGGGCCTGCGAAGCCCAGAACCAGCGCACCGATGCCGCGCGAACCGGCGGTGACCAGCGTGTCGGCGCGGGTGCAGGCCATGTAGATCGGCGGATGCGGATCCTGCAGCGGACTCGGGTGGATCGGACGGAAGGGGATCTTCACGAACTGGCCGTCATGCTCGATCTCGCCATGCTTCAGGATCTTGGGGATCAGATACATGGACTCGTCGATCATCGGCGGGAGGTCTTCGAGATTATAGCCGAAGGTGCCCGCTTCCTGCTGCGTCCCGCCCTTACCCATGCCGAAATGAACGCGGCCATTAGACAGGATGTCGAGCGTCGCGATTCGCTCTGCCACCTTCACCGGATGGTTCATCGCGGGCGGCAGGCAAACCACGCCATGGCCGATGCCGATGCGCGAGGTGCGGCCGGCGAGATAGGCGAGGAAAGTCTCGGGCGCTGACATATGGGCATATTGGGTCAGCGCGGTATGTTCGACCGCCCAGATCGTGTCGAAGCCCATTTCCTCGGCATAGACTGACTGTTCGACGATGTCGCGAAACACCTGCTGTTCATTCGCGCGCGACGTGTCGGCCATCTGCGCTTCGTAAATGATCGAGAATTTCATCATCTTCTCCACAATTTTCTTGTCGTGGAGCAAGGCTATGCGCAGTGGCAGGCGGCGGCATCATCCAAATGGATCAGATTTCATATTCGCTGCCGGCGGTCCTAAGCAATGTGATGAGTTGACCCTGGCGATGGGTGCCGGTCTTCGCGAATATGGCGCGTAGGTGAGATCGGACGGTATTATAGGCAATGTCGAGCGCTACCGCCGCGTCTGCGAGCGATGCGCCCTGCGCTAGATGCAGCGCCAGTCCTGCTTCGGCGCGGGTCAGCTGAAATCGTTCCCGCAGCGCTTCTTCGGATAGCCCTCCCGGCCTGCTTGGATCGGCGATGAACAGGGCGATCCATGCCCCATCACCATAAGCTGAGGACGGCACCGCGCGGGCACGGGCATGGAGCGGCTGCCCGTCTCCCGCGGCGACTTCGAACAATATTTCCTCTCCCGCCGGTGGGGGAGAAGCGAGAATGCGGTTGATCGTGGCGGCGGCGGACCCCGTTCGCGGCTGCAGCTTGCCGCTCTGCTCCGCCACGACGTCGGCTTCCTCCAGCATCCTCATGGCCACCGCATTGCGCCTCAGGATACGGCCTTCACGGTCCAGGATCAGCGTGGCGACCGCCAGGCCCGCCATGGCGCTGCTGAACAGCTGGCTTTCCGCCTGAGTGGTGGTGAGGCGGGCGTGCAGGTCCAGCGCGATGCGCAGATGCGGGATCAGGCGGGTGAGCAACGCCCGTTCGGCATCGCCGAATTCGCCCTCCTCATCAACCCGCGTCAAGCGCAAGCGGACGGCGACATCGGGCGGCCGATGGAGATCGACGCCCAATATCTCGACGCTATGCGCCACATTCAACCAGTCGCGGAATCGCGCGGGGATATGGCTGACAAAGTCGCGGAAAGACACGACCTGTCCTTCTGGCAGGCCCACAAAGGGGTCGGCTTGCGATATCTTCTGATATTCCTGTGTGCGTTCCGGGTCAGCGCCGGGCGTAACATGCGCGTCGATGCCAGCATGCCCCCGGCCGATGAGCAGCGTGGCGAAAGTCGTATTGGTCGCGGCCGCGAGCGTGCGCAGAAAATCTTCCCACGGCGGCGACCGGGTCAGTCCGCCATAGAGAGTTTCGAGCAGGTCGGCAAAGGCAGTGTCGTCGCTCATCGATCAGATCATCCGCCTTGGCCGCGGCAGCGGGTTGCGCCGCCGCGGCTCTCCCCCCGCGTCAGCGCCGCAGGGCCAGCGTGATGCTGTAGCGGCGCGGCGGCGAATAATAGGCTTCGGTAAAGCCAAAGCTGGTGGACGCGTCATAACCCGCCGTGATGATGCGGCGATCGGTGATGTTATCGACGCCCGCCCGCACCGACAGGCCACTGTCCGCAAGGCGCAACTCGGCGCTCGCATTGAGGATCGCATGGTCGGGCTGCCGCAGCAGCGGCGTGTTTTCGGCATCGACAAAGACCTGGCTCTTATAGGCGGCGTCGAGGCGGAAGACCGCGTCCACATCTTCGCTGAGCGGCGCTTCATAAACCACGCTCGCATTGGCGGTGATGTCGGGCGCCTGTTTCAGCTTGCGGTCGCTGACATCCGTCGGGACGCCGTTGATTACCGAAACATAGTCCAGATATTTGGCGTCGAGCAAGCCAAGCGCGCCGGTCACAGTGAAGCGCTGCGACACCTTGAACGCGCCTTCCAGCTCGATACCCTGGATGCGCGAGCGCCCGGCATTCTCGTTCCGCACGACGATCAGGCCAGTAGTCGGGCTGACCGTGGACACCAGGATCTGCTGATCGCGATATTCGTTGCGGAACACGGCGAGGTTGATCGTGGCGACGCCGCCGAAACCCGCCTTCAGACCCGCTTCATAAGCGGTCAGATATTCCGGGTCATAGGAGCCGATTTCTTCGACCGAGGTGGGCCGCCCATTGAACCCGCCCGACCGGAAGCCCCGCGAATAGGAAGCATAGGTCATCAGGTTCGGCCGGAACTTGTAAGAGATCGACGCGCGCGGCGTGAAAGCGTCCCAGCTCTTTTCCAACGTATAGCTCGGCGTGCCAGCCAGCAACGGCTCGCCCGAATAAATACGCATCGCCGACTGGAAGAACTTCTTCTTTTCCCATGTGTAACGCGCGCCAAGCTCCAGCGAAAGACCGTCAGCCAGTTCGTAATTGCCGTTCGCGAAAAGCGCGAGATTGTCGGTGCGCTGCCGATTGCGGAAGTCGATGTTGAAGTCGAGCGACGAGGCCGGGATAGCGAAACCGGGCGCAATCGGGAAGGGGTCCAGGCCCGCTGCGACCAGCGCCGGATAGAGCCCATCCGCCACGATCAGCCGCGTATTGTCGCGGGTCTTCTCGCGATAGGCGAAGGCGCCCAGCAGTAATGTGCCGCGCCCACCCAGATCGAGCGAAAGCTGCAGTTCCTGGCTGATCTGCCGCGCGCGTTCATCATGGATATCGCCCGCATAATTGATCGCCGCCGATGCGTCGCCGTCACGCCCGAACAGCGCATCGACATAGCGGTAGGCGGTGATTGACTTCAGAGTTGCTCCGCCAAATTCCTTGGTCAGGGTCAGCGATGCGTTGACTGCGTCGGTTTGGTCTTTGTTGAGCGCAGGCGTGCTATCGGTCCGGTCTATGTCGCCGGGCACCGTGCAGCAGGGTGCAAGGAATGTCGATTGCAGGATCGAAAAGAAGGTCGGGGTGAAGGCGATCATGCTGTGCGGCGCACTATGCTGCCGCCGGCGCAGGCCATCGACCTGCAGCACTGCGTCCAGCCCTTCGCCGTCATAATGGAGCGCGACCTTGCCCGCGACGACATTTCGGTTGCCCAGATTCTTGCCCGAGGGAATCTTCTGCCAGCCCTCGCCGAATTCGCCGAGCGCCGCGACGCCCAGCGACCATTGGTCGGACAAAGGCGTTTCGGCATAGACCCGTCCGCGCACCGTGTTGAACGAACCATAGCGCAGGTCGGCTGTGATCTTCTGCTCGCGACCCGGAATGGCCGACACGATGTTGATCGCGCCGCCCACGGTATTTTTCCCAAACAACGTGCCCTGCGGCCCGCGCAGTACTTCTATCCGGTCGATGCCCAGCAATTCGGTCGTCGCGCCAAAAGTGCGCGCGACATAGACGCCATCGATATAGACGCCAACCGCCGGGTCTGATGTGATGATGAAGTCATTTTCGCCGACGCCGCGAATGAACGGCGCGATGCCGCCGCTGTTGCCGCCCTGACCTGGTGTGAACTGGATATTGGGCGCGATCTGGCCGACCTGCGTCACATTATCGAGGCCACGGCTGTCGAGTGCTGAGGCATCGACGGCGCTAACCGCGATCGGCACGTCCTGTAGCCGTTCCTCGCGGCGGCGGGCGGTGACGACGATGTCGCTACCCTCTGATGTGGCCGCTCCAGGCGCACTGTTCTGCGCCAACGCCAGTCCGGGCGCTGCAAGGGCAATGAATGAGACTATCGGATAAAGCGTCTTGCGCATGGTTCCCTCCCCAAAAACCGTTTTATTTTGCCGGCGACTATAGTGCCGCCATTCCCATTCTCCAGCGGGCCGCTGCAAAAATGCAGCCGGTGTTGCGTCTAAGCATCATCAGGGTACGGCGGCGTCCACCCAAGCCCGCTTCTGCGTTCGTCGGGCAAAACGCCATCCGGCAGCGGTGCGCGTCAGTTCGTCCTCGTACCAGAGGCCGATATGATTGTTCTGCTCGCTCCCGTCCGACCCTTTGGCTGTCATCACGACATGCGCCGCCGAACGGACCGACGCGCTGTCTCCATCGAGGTTGCACATGATGCTGGCGGTCGAATGGTAACTGCCTGTCAGCCCCTCCACCACAGGCCGTAGAAAGGCGATCAGCATATCCGCGCCGCCCTTTGGACCTCCGAAGGCCGTGAAATCGACCTGCGCATCATCTGCGAACAGGGCGCGCAGGTCCTTCCACCGGTGCTGATCGATCGCATGGCAATATCGGGCCAACAGCTCATTTATGGCCAGCCGATCGGCGGTCTCTCGTTCGTTCATATGGCCCCCTTCCGACGCGTCAGGCGGCTACCCATTCGATCAGATGGCTGATGTCACCGCGTTCTTCGGGTTTGCGGCCGGCCTTTGCAAGATGATGGGACGTAATCTGTGCGGCAGCAGCGAGCGGCCGGATCATTTCGAACACGCGATCATATTCGGTGCTGGCGATTTTCCACACACCGTCTTCGCGCCGGTAGATGTCGCGATAGATGGCGCTGCCAATCGTGTGGCTGCGCATTTCCAAGTTGATGAAGATATCCTCCAGATACCATAGGCCTTCTGCGCTGTCCTCGCCGGTCAGGGTGATTTCCGGCATATGGCCATGATGCATGGCGACCGCGTCTGAATGGAAGCTGTTGGCAAGGAAATTCAGCATGTTGTCGCGCCCTTGCAAGCGAACCCGGTACGTACCGCCGCGATAATCGACGCTAAGGTCTTCAGTGAACAGGCCGCTCAGCAATTCGATATTGGCAGTGTCGATGCCCCGGAAATAACGGTGTTTCAGGGTGCGAATGTCTTCTAAGTCGCTCAGTTGCTGCAGGGTGTAGGCCATGAACCTCTCCATATGGTGACGCAATTTTGTGCTTGTTCTGCCTACCTATACCCGATCTGCGTAACATTCTGCAATGATGACTGCATAATGGCTGGCGAACTACAGGATGGATTGAGTATGGAGCGTTTCTGTGGTGATGCGCCTCGCTGCGCATTCATGAAAGAAAGGATTGGGCTGTGGGCGAGACGGGTGTGGGCAAGGTAGCGATCGTCACGGGCGGCACGCGCGGAATCGGCGCGGCGATCGTGCGGCGGCTGCTGGCGGAAGGCTATGCGGTTGCGACATGCGGACGCACTGCGCCAGAGGAGCCGATCGGCGTCGACGGGCGGACGGCCGAGTTCGAGGCGTGCGACATTCGTGATCCCGCAGCCGTGGCTGGCTGGATCGAGGCGTTAGTGGCGCGTCATGGCCGGATCGACTTGGTCGTCAACAATGCCGGGGGATCGCCGCAAGCGGAGGCGGCCACCGCCAGCCCCCGCTTTTCCGAACGTATCCTGCAACTGAACCTGCTCGCTCCGCTGCATGTCGCGCAGGCGGCTTATCCGTATCTGAAGGCGGCGAGCGGCTCCATCGTCAACATCGCCAGCGTATCGGGAGCTCGGCCTTCGCCCGATACGGCGATTTACGGCGCGGCAAAGGCCGGACTGCTCAGCCTCACCACCAGTCTGGCGCAGGAATGGGGACCGGAAGTACGCGTGAACGCGATCATCGTCGGCCTCATCGAAACGGAGACGGCGGAGATGACTTACGGCACGCGGGCGGCGCAAGAGCGCATTGCCGCATCGCTGCCGCTCGGCCGTATGGGCCGGGGCAGCGACATTGCCGAAGCGGTGGTGTTCCTGGGTTCGCCCGCCGCGGCTTATATCAGCGGCGCGAAGCTCGAAGTGCATGGCGGCGGCGAACGGCCGCTGTTCCTCGAAATCGTCAAGGAAGAAGCCGGTAAGGCTTGATGCGGCCGGGGCGGGCCCAAGCGGCTCGCCCCCATTTCTGCCCCGCTGTGCCGCTCCCCTAATCTGAGCAATGGGACTAGCTTACCCCCCGTTCGCCCTGAGCTTGTCGAAGGGCTCTTCTTCTCCAGAATGGAAGAAGGGCGATGAGACGCTGACTTAAGCCTCCTTAAGCTTCGCTCGCCCAACCCTGCCATCATAAGCGTCGACGTCGGCTTGCGGCCGGGCCGCTCGCGCAAGGTCGCTTGGATAATGGCTCGCAGCGCGCCAGAAGAGCCATCCCCCCAGCACCGTCAGGATCGACATGGACATCAGGCTGATGCGCAGCGACTCCGCGCCGAACCGGCCGGTCAGCAGATCGCTCACCACGCCGCCCAGCACTGGTCCGAGCGCACTGCCGATCACATTGATGATAACCACGAGCATCGCGGTCGCCTGCGCCCTTTGTTCGGGCAGGACCAGGCGAGCCGCCGCGCCAAATGCGGGGCCGGCCCACATCGCCGACATCATGCCTGTCAGGATTGAAAGCAGTGCAACACCGGGGATGCGGAAATCGCCAATATGGACGGCCGCGCCGCCGGGCAGCAGATACATGAACATGAAGAGCGGGAAGGCCAGCAGGAAGGCGATGGCGGGAACCCGCAGCTGCCAAATTTCCCCGCGCGCGCGCAGGCGATCGACAATGAAGCCGCTCAACATGCTGCCGGTGATGCCGCCGATGGCCGCGCCCACGCCGAGCCACGAGCCAGCTTCGACCATGGTCATGCCGTGTGATCGCATGAAGAAGGCCGGTTTCCAAATAGCCGCAGCATAGCCGAAGATATTGAATGTGCCGACGCCCAGCGCGAGGAGGCGCAGCGAGGGGATGGCCCAGAAACGGCGAGCCGATGCCCACAAACTTTCACTGGGCGCCGATTGGACCGTCTTGGCGGCCCTCACGCGGCGCGGGCCCGTCAACCAGAGAAGCAGCGCCAAGGGGAAACCAGGGATTGCAAGGGCGTAGAAGGCCCAACGCCAACCCCACAGCGCTCCGACTGCCGCTCCGCCAGTCAGGCCGAGCACGACGCCGACATAGGTCGCCGATGACAGGACGCCCATCGCCCCCGACCGGCGCCGCTCGTCATAGAGGTCGGCCAGCAGAGACTGCGCCGGTGGCAAGCCGCCTGCCTCACCGATGCCCACGATCAGCCGGGATACAGCCAACTGCGCCATGCTGCCCGCAGCGCCACAAGCGGCTGTCGCAGCGCTCCACAGCGTTGCCGACAATGTTAGCACGCCCCGGCGCGACCAGCGGTCGGCCACTCTGGCAAGCGGCATGCTGAAGAGCACATAGCTCACGATGAAGCCAGGACCGCCGATAAGGCCCAATAGCGAATCGGTCGCCCCGAATTCCGCCTTGATCGAAGGGATCAGCACCGAGAACACATGCCGGTCCGCATAGCTGAGCGCGTTGATCGCCAGCAGCAGCAATAGAATATACAGGGCATAGGCCGGGCGCGCAGGCCGCTCTTCGCTTGGCAGCATTCCTCTTTCCTTAGCTAGTTGGCAACGGCGATGCCGCAGCCCTGCAGGGATGGCCGGACGGTGGGTAGAGCGCAAGCGGCTTGCAAAAGGAATCCGCCAGTGCGGAGCGGAAGCTTCTCATCAAATAGCTGCTGCAGATGGCCCTTGAGGCGCGTGACCCGCCAGGGCGACGCGCTTCATCACACGGCGCGTGTCATAATCAGCGATGGCGCAATGTTGGGTCGAGCGATTGTCCCAGAAGGCGACGTCACCAACATTCCAGGAAAAACGCACCTGGAATTCTGGACGCTTCACATGGTTGAGCAGGAAGTCGAGAAGCATGCGGCTCTCCTCCCGAGAGACGCCGACTATCTCCGTGGTCCAATTGGCATTGACATTCAGCGCCTTGCGCCCGCTCACCGGATGGACTTCGACCAATGGGTGGATGGCGGTTGGGAAACTGTGTAGCTTCTCGCCAAGGGCCTCCCGGATCGGTTCGCTGCGCGCCGCCAGCGGCCGGATCGAATGAAGCGCGCTAAGGCCGTCGATCAGCTTGCGGATGGGCTGGGACAGCGCATCATAGGCGGCGACCGAACTGGTCCAGCATGTGTCGCCGCCTATTTCCGGCTTCACCATACATTGCAGGATCGATCCCATCGGCGGCGCTTCCAGATAGGTGCGATCGCGGTGCCAATATTCAGCGCCCTTTCCCTTGGCGGAATCGCTTTCCATCCACAGCACTTCGCGGTTAGCCGATGGCTTAGGCTGGATTTCCGAAATGTCGAGCGTGCCGAAATAACGCCCGGCGCGCATATGCTCTTCTTCCGACAACGGCTTCTGATCACGGAAAAACACGACATAATTGTCAAACAGGGCGTCCTCGATCGCGGCGACGGTTTGGGGCGGCAATTCGCCCGACAGGTCCACGCCTCTGATTTCCGCACCGATCGTCCCGGTCAGCTTCTTCACTTCGATCATGATCTTTCCTCCAGCGGCTCAGGCCGGGTCCAGTGCAGCGCCCGGCGCCACCACATGGCCGGGCATCGCGCCCGTCAATTCACCATTCAGCACGATTGGCTCGCCATTGACGATCGTCGCCTTGATCCCCGTGCCCAGCGCCTTCCAGCGGCCGATGCCGCCCGGCAGGTCGTGGATGAACTCCTTGCGCCAAGGGCCGATCGTTTCGGGGTCGAAGATCATGATGTCGGCCCAGCCGCCGACGCGCAGCGTTCCGCGATCGGCAAAGCCCAGCATGCAGGCAGGGACCTGCGTGATCTGGCGAATGCCTTCCTCCAGCGTCCAGCGCCTGCGGTCCAGAACCCAGGATCGCAGGAAATAGGAACTCCAGTCCGCGCCATCGTCCTTGTGCAGGTGCGCGCCGCCATCTGATACACCCACGATCATATTGGGATGCCCCTGCGCCACATCGACCGCTGCGGCCCATTCGGGACTTTCGGTGCGCCAGCGGAAGCTGGTACGCAGATCCTCGTCCAGGGCCAGATCCAGCATCGCGTCCATCGGCGCGACACGCCATTCTTCCGCCAAGGCGGCGATGGACTTGCCCTCGACCGATCGGTTCCTTTCCTCGGCGACCTGAACCACATACACGTCGCGCCATTGCGGAGCGGGCAGGGTAGTGCCCTTCGCCGGGTCGCGGTTGCAATTTTCGACCGCGTGGCGCACCCGATCGCGCCAGAGAGTGTCGTGCAGCGCAGCCCGCCGCTCGTCTTCGGGCAGGTTCAGCAACTCATTGAACGCGAAACAGGCTTTATAATGAACATTGTTCGGGCCGATTTCGACCGTACGGTCGAATGGGCGGCTCATCAGCAGGGAATAGACCGGCGTGCCGCGCGCGGTCGCCTCATCCAGGAAGCGCGAGGCAGCCTCCCATCCTGCGGTGGGAACATCCACCTTGCTGCGCCCGCCGATCCCCTGGATGATGATAGGCAGGCCCGACGCCGCTCCCATTTCCAGCAGCAGGTCATAATCCTCCTGCGTCATGCCGCCGATGGCGCTGGCGGGCAGATAGCAGATGGTGCCGGGGCGCGCCTTGCCCGCGAAGGCGCAAAGAGCCAGCAGTTCCTCCCGGCTCGCCCTACGCGAAGGAACCGGCCGCCCCTTGATATCAAGATGTGTCGGCGCAGCGGAGGAGGAGAGGCCCGCTGCACCGGCCTTGATCGCTTCATCGACAACCGCCTGCATGGCGGCGACTTCCTCCACTGTCGCATCGCGATCATAGGCGCCTTCGCCCATGACCCAGCGGCGGACGTTGGAATGTCCGACATAGCAGGCGAAATTGACGCCCAGATTCCCTTCCAGCGAAGCGAGATATTCGGGAAAAGTCTCGAAATTGCCCCAGGGCACGCCTGAGAGGGCGATGGGATTCATGTCCTCGACGCTGGCGAAAATATCGGTCAGGAATTCGCGATCACCGCTGCGAACCGGCGCAGCGGAAAAGCCGCAATTGCCCGCGAGTACCGTCGTCACGCCATGGAAGCAGGACATGGTGGCGTAAGGATCGAAGGTGATCTGCGGATCATAATGGGTGTGTGGATCGACGATGCCCGGCGCGACGATCATTCCGCTGGCGTCGATCTGCCGCCGTGAGGCAGCGCCCTTCAGGTGGCCAAAGGCAGCGACGCGCCCGTCCTTCACTCCGATGTCCACGCGGCGGCGCGGCAGGCCGGTCCCGTCAATGACGAGACCGCCAGTGATGATGAGATCGAATATCTGTTCTGTCATGACCTAACCGGAAACATTCAGCTTATTGCCGAATGATAATTCCGTATTTTGAAGAAAGATTATAGTATGGCACGGGCTTTGCCGGATAGCCGGAATTGGCGCAGCGGCCCGCGCGCGGCATGCTTCGGCATCGCCGAGTCTGTGCTCTAATTCTGTTAGAGGGCTGCAGTGGCGGGAGCGTCGATCCCGAGCAGTTCGCGCCCCGCAATGAAGGCGCTGATGCGGGCACAGGCTTCGCGCAGTCTTTCGCCCATCACCATGACGTCCTTGCCCTTCGCCGGCTGACTAAAACCCAGCAGGTTCAAGCTGAACGCGACCTCCTCGCCCCGGCCGAATATGGGAGCGGAGATGAAGGCGAGATTGTAGCTCGCACTCGGCTTCAACTCGGGTGCCGAATAATCGGTCATATCGCGGCGGCTCTGCAGCGCCAACGCGCTTTCCGGGCTGTCGAGCGGAGCAAGCCGCACGCCGAAGGTGAAGCCTTTAAGGCGTAAGAATTCCAGCGTCCGGAGCGCTGCTTTCCGACCCTGTGCGTCAAGAGGGGGCGCCGCGCCATCAAGCCAGCGTTCAACCATCTCCCCGTTGCTCCAAGCCATGAAGACATTGCCAGCAGGAGCGGTCGCCTTGTGCGCTGACCGCGCGTTGGCGTTCCAGGTGATGTTCGAAACGGAAGCCGCGCGTTCATGGACGATGACATCCTCGCCCTTCAGGAAGGATGCGGAACAGACGACATCGAACTCATCGGCAAGCAGGCGCATTTCCGGCCGCACGACCTGCATCAGCGCCTGTATCGTCAAACGCGGTTGGGCGATGCGGCTGACAGCCGGGCCGATGACATAGGATTTGGCCGCTGTGCGATAGACATAGCCCTCCTCGGCCAGCGCGCCCAACAGGCTGTGGCAAGTCGCGCCGCTGATCCGTAGCGACTTGGCGATTTCAGTGAGCGTGAAGGCTTGCTCCGCATGACCGCCAAGGAAATTGAGGACGGCCACCACGCGGGCGATAGGCGGGGAAGAGGGCATGAGCAGCAATAATCCTGAACTTCGCGGCTCCTACCGTCAATGCCCGCCTGATCCAATGGCTTAAGGCTGGATGGGCGAATATCCAGCCAGGCCGCCAATGCCCTTGGAAATCGTGACAGGGCTCGTCCAGGTTTGAGGGCAGGGGAGCTGATAGCCGAGATAAAAAGCGTGATATTCCTGTGCCTAAACTTCAATTGATGGCGGGCGACCGGCCGCCGTCGCTGCGAAAATTTGCGCCATTGATGAAATCTGCAAGCGGGCTGCAGAGGAATGCTGTCAGCGCCGCTATCTCACGGACGCGGCCTACGCGTGAGACGGTCTGGTGAACGATATGCTCCATCGCCCAGGCTTCGGCCTGCTTCGCTGCGTCGGGGCCGCTCCAGCCTTTTTCAGCCGCGATCTGCTCGAACCACTCATCCACCGACGGCGTCGCGATCATGCCCGGACTCACCGTGTTCGCCGTGACGCCGCTATTTGCGAACGCCTTGGAAAGTCCGACCGTCAGGTTGATGATCGCGGCCTTGGACGCCGCATAATGCGGGACAGCGGAGCTGGGCGAATTGGCGGCGGAGGACGCGAACTGGATCAACCGGCCCCAGCCCCGTTCCTTCATCGCGGGCGCAAGGCGGTGGATCATGCGCAGCGTCGCGATGGTATTTTTCTGGTAGGTATCCGCCCAATCCTGGGCGGACGCGCTCATCCAGTCCGCAGCGCCGTCGCCACCTGATCGGCCACCGGCATTGTTCACCAATATGTCGATGCCGCCAAAGGCGGCAAGCGCCGCAGCCGCGACGGCGTCAGCCCCCACGTCGCTCGAAAGGTCGCCGATCGCCACTGCGGCAGTCCCGCCGCCGTCCCGAATGGCGCGAGCGACGGCCTCTGCCCGGCCTTCATGACGGCCATGGACGACGACCAGCGCACCCTCCTGCGCCAGTTCGGCCGCGATGCCCGCGCCGATGCCGGAACTCGATCCGGTCACCAGCGCGCGCTTTCCCGTCAGTTGCAGGTCCATGCCGGTCCTGCGACATGATCAGACATTCCTGTGCTCTGCACCCTCACCACTCCATTTCGGGCGGCACGACCAGTTCCTTCACGGCCTCGGGCGCGTAGGTCCAAGGCTCGTCGAATCCCACCGAGACCGAGCTATAGCCCATCAACTGGCGCAGCACCTTGGAAGAACCCTTCATCACTTCGGGATTGGTCGTCATCGGGAAGTTGATCATCGGCTTCCACCAGGGCGGGCAGTAGCCGATGATGACTCCTGCACGTTCCAGATTGGACGAGACATTGGCCCCGGTGCCGTGCAGCAGCAGGTCGGTATAGATCAGCACTGACCCGGCGGGGGCTTCGGCGGGGACCGATTCATATTGCACGGTCCAGGATTGCGGTTCGGTATCGCGATGACTGCCCGGCACCACGCGGGTCGCGCCATTTTCCTCGACGAAGTCATCCAGGCACCAGATGAAGCGGGTCTGCGCCGCCCCGGCGACCAGAGGCACGGCGCCGCTGCGGTCGCGATGGATGCCTTGCTGAGCGCTGCCGGGCCGCGTGACGTTCGCGCCATAGCTGTGCACTAGATAGGATTCGTTCAGCGTCTGCGGCCCCAACAATTCCTTGGTGATCTGCAACGGCAGTTCATGTTCTAGAATGTCGCGGAAGAACGCATGGCGGTTTACCAGCTGCGACCCGGACATGCGGCGGTTAAGGTCGTCATTGTCGGTATAGAAACGGCGTACCCGCTCCTCGTCGATGGCTTCATCGCGCGCGATCTCCGCAGCCAGGAAGTCCCGCATCTCGCGCGCCTTTGCCTTGGTGAACACCTCTGCTGCGATGGCGTAACCGGCACGATCCAGGTCCGCCCTGATCTGGTCCCGGTCGGTGGTAGGCTTAGGCAACGGACCATCAAATTCGAGCGGCTTTACAGGGCGCGTATCACCGCCGCCCATGTCTTTTGTCACCTGCTTCTTTGCGTTTCCCACTGCCATGTCCATCTCCTGTTTCAATTTCACGCGGGGCCGCTGCCCCGATGATTGTTTCAGCCTGCCGGCAGTCGGCCGACGTCCGCGCCATCGCGCGACCAGCGCCGCGCCCGGTCTAGCGCTTCCTGCCGCTTTGCTTCTACCGCATCATGCCGTGCCTGTGCGAGCGCGGCTGTTGCTTTGGCCGTCGGCACATGCGTGCAAAAAACCGGCATGCCGGGCTGCTGCCGCCACGACTGAGCGAGCGGCCCGGCATCGATGCCATCGAAGCCGATCAGGTCCGCCAAGGCGACCGCCCGCGCCTTCGCCGCCACGTCATCACCTGCGACCGGCAGGCAGATGCGGTCTGGCGCGCCAGGGGGCCGGTGCGCGTCGGCGATGCGGCCTGCATGGATGGTGTTGAACATCTTGATCACCGGACGGCCGATCTGCTGTTCGACCCACTGGCTGTCCGGCATCCCCGCATCGATCTCTGCGATCGTTCCGTCGCGGAGCCGGGGATAATAATTGCCCGCGTCTAGTACCACCGTCTCCGTACTGGTGCGCGCGAACAGCCGGGGCGGCAGCTTCGCGACGGCATGCTGCGGAATAGCGATCAGCACGAAGTCCGCCGCGCCTGCCGCATCCTCCAGCGTTCCCGGCGTGATGCCCAGCCGCCGCGCATGGTCGGTGAGCGAAGACGGCTCGCGCGAATTGGCCATGACAACGTCGTAGCCAATCGCCTTCAGCCGTCCCGCAACGGCGCTGCCGATATTGCCCGATCCGATGATCACAGCCCGCGGCATGACGATCTCAGGCTCCCGTACCCGCCGCTGCCGCTTCCCGCCGGAGCAAGCGCGCCGCCAACGCCCAATGCCATGCACCCAACGGGAACAGCACCGTGATGCTCATCATCGCGTCGCGCAGCCCCATGGCCGCGTTGTCGCCCCGCAGCTGCGCGAACCAGTCGCTCAGCAAACCCGTCATCAGCGGCCCCATCGACACGCCGATCAGGTTGGCGGCGACGATATAGACTGCGCTCGCCCGCGCACGCATAGCGACGGGCGCCAGGCTTTGCGTCAGCGCGATCGACGGCGCGGTCCACAGCGCGCCCAGGATGATGGCAGGGATCAGCATCAGCAGCGCGCTCTGCCCACTCCCCATCAGCAGCGCGACGATGTAGAGCGGCCCACACAGCAGAACGCCCGCGATCGGCAACCATAGGGCCATATGCAGGCCCGACCGGCTGAGGCGCGTCCCCTGCCATCCGCCCGCCCATGTGCCGAGCGCGCCGCACAAGCCGGAGAGCAGCCCTAGGCTAAGGCCGACCTGCGCCAGGTTCATGCCATGATTGCGGATGAGGAAGGATGGCATCCACGCGGATATGCCCGTCTGCGCGAAGGCGATGGCGGCGCTGCCCGCGATCACATGCACGAAGGCGCGTCGCCGGCCGAGTATACGCAGCCCCTGGAGGAAGTTCGCAGGCGGCTGATCCTCGCGCCTGTCATGGTGCGTCTCTTCTGTGCCGCCGCGCGCCGGTTCGCGCGCGACAAGCGGAAAGATGATGGCCATCACTATGCCCGGCAGACCCGCGAGCAGCAGCGCTGTGCGCCAGTCGGTCGCCTGCGCCACGACGCCGCCGATCGACAGGCCAGCCATTACCCCGACAGGCACGCCGATCGCGAACAGGCCCGCCGCCGCAGGTCGCTCGCGGGGCGGATAAAGATCGGAAATCAGCGAATGGGCGGCAGGCGCAAAGCCCGCTTCGGCTAGGCCGACGCCCATGCGCGCACCGAAGAACTGGGTGAAGCTGCGCGTCAGGCCGCACAGCGCCGTCATGACGCTCCAGCTCGCCGTGAACAGTGCGATCAGCCGCACCCGGTTGACGCCGCGATCGATGACATGGGCGATCGGAATTCCCATCGCCGTATAGAAGAGCCCGAACGCCCCGCCCGTCAGCAGGCCCAGCTCCCAATCCGCCAGCCGGAAATCGGCCTTGATCGGCTCCTGCAGGATGATGACGATCTGCCGGTCGAGATAATTGAGGCTGTAGATGAAGGCGAGCATCAGCAGCATCGCGGTGCGCCGGCGCTTCATCGATCCGTCGACTGCGGCGGGGCCATCGGCCGCCACGGCTGGAAAGGCATCGGGCGCCGTCAGCGGAACTTGATTTGTCATCGCTCTCCTTTGCCGAATCCTGTCCCGCGCATCGCCGAGCAGGATCGGCCGCTGGCCCGCAGGATCAATGTGTGCGAGCAACTTTCCGCGCATATGGAAGCCTGCGCCTTACGCTCGTGGGAGGCCCAGATGATGCTGCGCGATGATCCCGCGATGCACTTCGCTGGTGCCGCCATAGATGGTCTGGCCGATCGACTGGCGATAGGATTCCTCGATCTTCGCCAGCGCAGGCGTTTCATGCCGTAGCGTGCCCGGCGCTGCCAGAGCCGCCAGGTCGCCCGCATCCTCCATGTAGATTTCGGTCGCGAACATCTTCGCCATCGGTCCGATCGAGCGGTTCATTCGCCCTGCCTCGATCGCCCATGTGACGCGGCGGCACATCAGGTCCGCGATCTCCATATGCGTTCGCGCGCGCGCTAGCCGCGCCCGCACCGCCGCCTTGTCGATGGGGCGCACACCCTTCGCATCGGCGTTGCTCGCCCAATCCACCGCCGCCTGCATCAGGCTGTGATGATAGATATGATAGCCTTCGCCGCCATGCTCGATCTCCATTGCCGCTGCCATGACCTTCAGGCCGCCATTGACCTCGCCCAGCCGGTAACGGTCCGGCACCCGCACCTCGTCGTAAAAAGTGATGTTGGTCCGTTCGTCCTGCAGCGTATCGACGGGCTGGGTGGTGATGCCGGGCAGGTCCATGGGAAAGAAGAAGATCGTGATTCCCTTATGCTTGGGCGCGTCCGGATCGGTGCGCGCCAGCATCAGGATATAATCGGAGATATGCGCTCCGGTCGTAAACATCTTCTGCCCGGTGATGATCCAGTCATCGCCATCGCGAACGGCGCGCGTGCGCGCCGCATACATGTCCGATCCCGAACCCGGCTCGGTGAAGCCCAGGCAGCCAAGCGCCGATCCGTCGGCCAGGCGCGGCAATATCTCCGCCTTCATTTCGGGCGATCCAAACTTCATAGTCATGCGTGCGCCCATATTGGTGCAGCCGATCGGGATGCGGGAAATGCCGAACTCCTCGAACACGCGGCCCAGGGCGGTGACTTCCGTCGGGCTGCGATCCTGCCCGCCCCACTCCTTCGGCCAATCCGGGTAGGCGAGGCCCGCTGCCGCCAGTTTGCGGTGCAGCTCAGGGATATGGCCGTCCGTCGAAGCCCTTGCCTGCTCCCGCACTTCAGGCGTCACAGCGGTTTCCAGGAAGCGTCGAACCTCTGCGGCGAAGGCCTCTTCGCCGGGCGTAAAGCCCATCTCCACGCCGGTTTCGCCAGCATCGGGCAAAGCGGCCCGCGCCCCCGCCCACAGCCGATCGCCCGCCACGACAAGCCGATCCTCCGGATCGCCCTCCGCCAGCGCCACCCGGTCGATCGCCAGGAAGTGGAGGTGGATGTCATATTCGTCAGACAGGCCATAGCCTCCGAAAGTACGCAAAGCGCGTCGCACGGCCGAGCGCGCGGTCGTCGCGGTCCACCAGCTGGTCATGGCGGACAGGGCCCCAGCATCCGCCTGTCCTTGGGAAATGCCCCAGATGCTGCGCCACAGCAGTAACCGGCCGCCTTCCATGTCCGTGATGGAGTCGGCCAGGGGGAAGGCCACGCCCTGGAACGCGCCGATCGGCTGGTCGAACTGCTTGCGTTCGGTGGCATAGGCAGAGGCCATTTCGATCGCTCGCGTGCCCGCGCCGACCAGCCAAGCCGATCGCAGCAACGCGCGTTCGATCAGCGCCGCCTCGAAAAACTGCCTCGCCGCATTGCCGCTGCCGATCAGCTGCTTCTTGCCATCCGGCCGAACGGCATGGAGTGCGTCGTCGTCCCAGATCAGCTGAGCGCATCCTAGCTGCGGGTCAAAGCTGATCGGTGCGCTCAGCGATTCTTCAAGCAGCTCGGCCGCCGCTTGGCCCTCCAGCGCCCCCAGCAGGCCGCATGCGGCGATCCCGTCCGCGATGGGAATGGGGGCCGCGCCCCGGCCCGCCGCCTCACAGATCAGCGCGGCTTCCATCAGGCCCATGCCCAGGCCGCCCTTGCCCTCGGGCGCGCGCATCGCCACAAAGCCCATGTCAGCCGCTTCGCGCCAGAGCGCCGCGTCGGCCCCGCCCCTGGACGCTCGCGCGGCATTCACCACCTCTTCCCGATCGAAAAAGCGGAGCGCCGCTTCCTGCATCATCACCTGCTGTTCGTTCAGTTCGAGGTCCATCTATATTTCCACCTTGTTCGCGCTCCCATGCTTGGCCATCCTGCAGGTAGCGATGTCAATTTGGCGGCGCAGTGCTTCCGGTCACGCGGAAGGGCGGGGGTAACGGATGTCCGCCGCGCGGATTGCGCGCAACCAGCGGTGCAGGAGACTTTATCTAATGGCACAATTTATCCGTTATGCGGTCGAGGACCGCGTCGCCACGATCACGCTGGATCGCGCCGACCGGGCGAACGCGCAGAATGAACCCTTCCTGCATCAGCTGAACGAAGCATGGGAGAAAGCGGCCGAGGACGAGTCCGTCCGCGTCATCCTGCTGCGCGCAGAGGGCAAGCATTTCTCCGCCGGTCATGACGTCAGTCCGGAAGCCTTTCGGGACGGGTCCTTCAACCGAATCCGCGAAACGATACCCGAACGCGGCCTGCTCGGCATCCATGAATGGGAAGCAAAATATTATCTCGGTTATTCAAAGCGCTGGCGCGACATTCCCAAGCCCTCGATAGCGGCGGTGCAGGGCGCGTGCATCGCGGGCGGCCTGTTGCTCGCCTGGCCGTGCGATCTCATCATCGCGGCGGACGATGCACGCTTTTCCGATCCGGTCGTGCTGATGGGCATCGGCGGCGTCGAATATCATGGTCACACATGGGAACTTGGCCCGCGCAAGGCGAAGGAGATGCTCTTCACCGCTAAGCCGATCAGCGCGATTGAGGCGGAACGGCGCGGCATGGTGAACCGGGTCGTGCCGCGCGCCGACCTGGATGCAGAGGCGCTCGCGCTCGCCCGCGAAATCGCGCAGATGCACCCCCATGCGCTCGCCATGGCCAAGCGCGCCGTCAACCAGACGCTGGACATCATGGGTCAGAGCGCGGCGTTGCAAAGCTGCTTCGACATTCATCAACTCGGCCATGCGTCCGCTTATGGCCAGACTGGCGAGTTCATCGTGGCCGGCATGGACAAGGTGAAGTCGCACGCATGAGCATCCTGACGCAAATTGGGGATGGCGTTGCGACGCTGACGCTGAACCGGCCGGATCGCCTCAACGCCGTCACGGAAGCCATGCTGGACGAAATCGCGCTGACGCTGCGCGCCTGGTCGACTGATCCGTCGATCCGCTGCGTCGTGCTTGCCGGGGCAGGGCGGGGCTTTTGCGCCGGTTATGACCTGTCGGGCGACGGCAAGGAGGAACGGGCGGAGCCGATGCGTCCGGACGAGGCGGCCGCGCGCATGACGCTGCATGCCGAAATCCCGCTGTTGCTCCACCGCATGCCAAAGCCCACCATCGCCTGCATCCGTGGGCCGGTGGCGGGCAGCGGGCTGGTCATGGCGGCTGCCTGCGACCTGCGCGTCGCGTCGCGGACGGCGAAGTTCAAGCTCGCCTTCGCCAGCGCCGGACGCTGCGGCGATCCGGGCGGCAGCTTCTTCCTGACTCAATTGCTCGGCGCAGCGAAAGCACGCGAGATGTTCCTTCTCGACGACCCGATGACCGGCGAAGAAGCGCTGGCCGCAGGGCTCATCACCCACCTTACCGACGATGAGGCACTGGATGCCGAATGCGCGACCCTTGCAGCCAAGCTGGCAAGCGGACCAACTGCCGCCTACGCCGCGATGAAACGCAACCTCAACGCCGCGGCGGCTGGCACGCTCGACGAAACCATGGCGCAGGAAGCGGTCGCTAACGCCCAGATCAGCCTGCTGACCCACGACGCCAGCGAAGCAGGCAAAGCCTTCATGGAACGCCGCCCGCCGCGCTTCCTGGGTTATTAAGCGCGTTTATTCTAACCTCCGTTCGCCCTGTTTGGCTGAGCCACTTGTCTCAGCCAAATGTCGAAGGGCGCTTCTCTCCTGTTCCGCCATTGTGGAAACAGGCCAAATCTATGCCGAGCACCATTAAAAATTCGATATTGCAAAAAACAACAAAGGCCGCGACTCTTCTCACGTCGCGCTCAATCATGGAGTAACTGATGGCTACGGCGGCAAAAGCTATCGACACGGACTATATTCGGCGTGCGGTCGAATTGGCGGAGCCGAATGCGCTGCGCGTCACCCTTTACCAGAATAGCGGCGATGAAGAGATTGCCGCCCTGCCGCCCTCGGCGCGCATGAGCCCTGAGCAGAAGGCGCTGCTGATCAATCGCGCGACGGACTGGCTCATCGACAATGCGGGCAGCGCGGAGCTGCCCGAACCGCCCGAAGCCGAACTGCGCAAGCTGATGACCATGATCACCGGCCTTGAGATGACCGAAGTCGAGTTCGAGGCGCGCCGTGACCTTCCCGCCTTCCGCCCCTTCCCCTGCGCCGTCCAGTGGCAGTCAGGGAAGCCCGACATTCCGGACAACTTCCGCGTCGTCATCATCGGCAGCGGCCCGGCAGGCATCGTGGCAGGTGTGCAGTGCGAGCTGCTTGGCCTCCCCTATATCCTGTTGGAGCGTCAACCCGAAGCGGGCGGCACCTGGACGATCAACCGCTATCCCGATGTGCGCGTCGACACGCCGTCCATCACCTATGAATATAGCTTCGAAAAGCTCTATCGCTGGTCGGAGCATTTTAACCGGGGCGAGGAGGTGCGCGCCTATCTCCAGCATGTGTCGCGCAAATATGGCGTGATGGCGAACAGCCGCTTCAACCATGACGTAAAGGGCGCATCCTTCGACGCTGCCCGCAACATCTGGACGATCGACGTTGATACGCCCGCCGGCGCCGAGCAGATCGAAGCCAATGTCATCATCACCGCCTGCGGCACCTTCGCCAATGCGCAGCTTCCCGATATCGAAGGCGTCCATGACTTTGGCGGCCAGATCGTCCATCCCTCCGCCTGGCCGCAGGATCTGGACCTGACCGGCAAGCGCGTCGCCATCATCGGCAATGGATCGACCGGTGTGCAGCTGTTGAGCGCCGTCGCGGAAAAGGCGGGGCATGTCACTGTCGTGCAGCGCACCCCGCAATGGATCAGCCCGCGCGAGAAATATGGCTCCCCGATCGAACCCGAGCTGGCTTGGCTCTATGAGAATATGCCCGGCTACTGGAACTGGGCGCGCTACGCCGCGACCGCTCCCCTGTTCGATATCGACCGGCTGCAGCGCGTCGATCGGGAATGGCAGGCCCAGGGTGGTCAGGTCAGCAAGGCGAATGACGACATGCGCGCCTTCCTCACTAACTATATCCGGCAGGAAACCGGCGGGCGCGAGGATCTCATCGAAAAACTGATCCCCGATTATGCCCCCATGTCGCGCCGCCCCGTGGTCGATAATGGCTGGTATCGCGCGCTCACCCGCGACAATGTGGAACTGCTGACCGGATCGGTGGGACGCTTCACCAGGACCGGCTTCGTGATGGCGGACGGCGCCGAACGCGACTTCGATATCGTCATCGCCGCAACCGGCTTCGACGTGCTTAAATATCTCTGGCCCGCCCGCTATAAGGGCCAGGAAGGCCAGGACCTCCACGACACATGGGACGCAGGCGACGGCCCCCGCGCCTATCTGTCGATGATGGTGCCGCAATTCCCTAATTTATTCATGCTTTACGGCCCCAACTCGCAACCGCTGACCGGCGGCACCGGCCTGCCGCAATGGTGGCTGATCTGGGCCAGCTTCGCTGCTCAGTGCATGATGCGCATGTTGAAAGAAGGCAAAGGCCGCGTCGATGTGAAGCGGGAGGCGTTCGAACGCTATAACCGCGAACTCGACGAAGAGGCGCAGAACTGGCTGCAGATGACGCCAGAGGGCGGCATCGAGAAGAATTATTATGTGAACCGCGAACATCGCCGCCTTCAGGTCAATGCGCCCTGGCTCAGCCCCGATTATCACCGCATGTGCACGGTGGTGAACTGGGACGATCTGGAACTCAGTTGAGGGAATAGCCGTGCCTCGCCCCGCATTGGCCGCATCGCGCGCCATCGACATTTTGAATTTCATGGCGGCGGACCCGATGCGGGGCTATTCGCTGACGGAGTTGGTGCGACACCTCGACCTGAATCCGGCGTCCTGCCACGCACTGCTCGGCGCAATGACGCGCGACGGCTATCTCGTCCGGCAGGAGAGGGGGCGGGCTTACAGGCTTGGCCCTGCGCTCATCGCAATCGGCCATGCCGCGCTCCAGTGCCATCCTGTGGTCGCAGCGGCACGCGACCAGATCGCCCGTATGTCTGCCGACCTAGATCTGGACAGCCTGCTGACCGCGCGGCTGGGGGACCGGTTGATCGCCCTGGCGTCGGAAGGACCGGGGCGGCTCCCCGGGTTGCGGATCGGGCAGCGCGTGCCGCTTATCCCGCCGCTCGGCACGCCATTCCTCGCTTGGGCGGACAGCCGGGAAGTGGACGACTGGCTCGGCAAGGCGGCAGGACCGATCGAGCAGGACCGCCTGCGCCAGTCGCTCGCGATGGTGCGCCAGCGCGGCTACGCGGTGATGCGGCGCAGCCCTGAGCAGGTGGCGGCTGGTCGTGCGGTACTCGACATGGCCGAGGAACCCCTCGCCGACGACCGGCAAAAGCGCGCGGCCGAGCTGATCGGGCAGATGGGCGAGGATTATCTGATGATCGAGGGGCAGGCCGATCGCCTTCATGCGGTCGATATGATCTCTGCCCCGGTCTTCGGCCCCGATGGCGCGGTGCTGTGCACCTTGTCGCTCTTCGGGTTCGACCGGCCCTTGTCGTTGTCCCGCATCGCTATGCTGGGTGAGGCGGTCGGCCGTTACTGCCGGGCCGCATCGACGCAAGATAAGAATATATTGGGAGAAGCTGAATGCGTGCGCTGATCTACGAAGGTCCCGGCAAGATCCGCTATGTCGAGGATGTGGAGGTGCGCGAGCCGGAGGCGGGCGAAGTGCTGGTGCGCATCGCTGCCAGCGGCATCTGCCATTCCGATATCTCCGTCATCAACGGCACGATCGATTGGCCTGCGCCTGCTGTGTTGGGCCATGAAGGGGCGGGGGTGATCGAAAAGCTCGGTCCAGGAGTCACCGATCTGGCGGTCGGCGACCATGTCGCTCTCCACACCCTTGCCAATTGCGGCCGTTGCGGTCCTTGTGAAAGCGGCAGGCCGACTCATTGCCGCCAGTCTTACGGCAACCGCTCCCAACCCTTCATGCGCAATGGGGAGCCCGTCTCCAGCTTCGCGGCGACATCCACCTTTGTCGAAAAGACGGTGGTGAAGTCCAATCAGGCGGTGAAGATTGACCCTACAGTGCCACTGGATACCGCCTGCGTCGTGGGCTGCGGCGTGCTGACCGGCGTGGGCTCTGTCGTCAACCGCGCGCGCGTGCAGCCGGGCGAGACGGCAGCGGTGTTCGGCATTGGCGGCATCGGCCTCAACGTGCTGCAGGGCCTGCGCTTGGCCGGGGCGAGCCGCATCATCGCCATCGACCTGCTCGCTTCGCGCGAGGAGAAGGCGCGCGAGTTCGGCGCAACCGATTTCATCGACGCGTCGAAGGAGGACACGCCGCAGCGGATCAAGGACATTGTGTCCGGTGGCAACCCAGATCATGGCAGCGGCGTCGATTGGTCGTTCGAGTGCGTCGGCAATACCCGCGTGCTGAACGACGCCATGGCGAGCCTTGGCTGGGGCGGTAATTGCGTGATCGTCGGCACCACGGCGGCGGGTACCACCGCCGAAGTGTCGCTCACCCCACTCGCCTTTGTCGATCGCGGCGTCATGGGCGCGCGCTATGGCGCATCGCGGCCGCATCGTGACATTCCGTCCTACATCGCCCAATATCGACAGGGTAAGCTGATGCTGGATGAGCTGGTGACGCAGCGCTACGATCTGGCCGATTTCGAGCAGGCTTTCCACGATCTTGAGGAAGGCAAGCTGGCGCGCGGGGTGTTCGTGCTGTGACCGGCGCTGGCGCCTGGTATCTGCCGCCGTTGCGCGACGGTCGTCCTGCAGATGCGGGGCTGCTGGAACGAAGAGCCCGCGCTGCCGGTAGCACGGGCGAGGGAGACGCTCCCAAGCAAGCCCTGATTGGTGGCGTACGCTGCTTGCTGGTTGAGCCGCAAAACGGCCCGGCACAGGGCGACATCCTCTACCTCCATGGCGGCGGATACCGGCTGGGTTCGCCTGTCGCTTATATCGCTTATGCGCAGGGGATAGCCGATCAAGCCGGGCGGCGGATCATCCTGCCTTTTTACCCGCTCGCACCCGAAAATCCTTTTCCCGCCGCGCTGCACAGCATCGTCGCGGTCTATCGCGCGCTGGAGGACAGCCAGTCTGCGGTCATTGCAGGGGACTCTGCCGGGGGCGGCCTGACTGCCGCGCTTTGCATCCTCGCGGCGCGGGCGGGTGAGCGGCCCGCGGGTGCCATTCTTGTCTCGCCGATGCTTGATCTGACGGCCCAGGGCGACAGCCTTGATCGCAATGCGGAGCGCGATCCGCTCTTTTCCAAGGCGGCGGTTCTGGATTCCGCGCAACTCTATCTTCAGGGCCATGCGCCCGATGATCCCTTAGTATCAGCACTCAATGCCGACCCCGCCGATTTCCCATCGACTCTGATCCTGACCGGCAGCGCGGAAGTGCTTCTGGACGAAGCGCTTGCCTTTGCAAGAAAGCTGGCGATCGCGGACCGTCGCGTGACGTTGCACGTCGCACCGGGCATGGGCCATGTCTGGCCGCTCATGGCCCCCGGATCGCCCGAAGCGGCCGCCGCCGTTGCAACCATGGCGGCCTTTACCAAAGCCCTGAAATCCGCGGTTTCCGGCGCTTCCATGTAGCCGGAAAGCCGCCTCGCTCAATTGACCGGACCATCCGGACTGACCGACAAGCAGACCATTATTTCTATCGAGAGACGTCACCATGACAACGCCCAGCCTACCCTTTCCCGTCTATGATGCGGACAATCATTTTTATGAACCGGAAGACGCGCTGTTCCGTCACCTGCCCAAGAAGTGGCACAAGGATTTCCGCTTCGTGGAAGTCGATGGCCGCAAGCGTCTGGCGATCAAGGGACAGATTTCGGACTATATTCCGAACCCCACTTTCGAGCGCGTTGCGGCTCCCGGCACCCACGTCAACTATTACAGGGCGAACAATCCCGAGGGTCTGACCATGCGTCAGATGACCGGCAAGCCGATCGCTCCGCCGGAATCCTGGCGCACCGGCAAGGAGCGTCTGGCGGTACTGGATGGCCATAATGTGCATGCCGCGCTCATGTTCCCCACCCTCTTTTCGGTCATTGAAAAGTGGATGAGCTATGATCATGAGTTCTTGCACGACGCCCTGCATGCGCTCAACCAGTGGACCAGCGAGGAATGGGGTTTCGCGCGCGAGAACCGTCTGTTCGGCGTGCCGGTCGTTTCACTTGCCGACATGGACCGGGCGGTCGCGGAGACCGATTGGCTGATCAAGGAAGGGGCTCGGACCATCTGCATCCGGCCTTCCCCCGTTCCGGGCTATCGCGGCGGCCGGTCGATGGGGCTCAAGGATTTCGACGCCTTCTGGGCGCGTATCCAGGAAGCAAAGATCTTCGTGTCGATCCACGCTTCCAACTCGGACTATGACCATCTGATCGAGATGTGGACTGGCGGCGCAGAGTGGTTGCCGTTTGAATCTGATCCGTTCGTCAACTGCCTGCGGATCATTGAACGCGCCATTTCCGATACGGTGGCCGCGATCATCTGCGGCGGAGTGTTCGACCGCTTCCCCGACGTCCGGCTGGTCAGCGTGGAAAATGGCGCGAAGTGGGTCATCCCGCTGATCGACCAGCTGAAGCATGTTTACGGGCAGATGCCGCAGAAATTCATGAATGATCCGGTTGAACAATTTCACCGCAATGTCTTCGTGACGCCCTTTATCGAGGACGACTTCGGGCAGTTGAAGGAGCATATGCAGGTGAACCGGATACTGTTCGGCAGCGACTATCCGCACCCGGAAGGAACCGAACATCCCCTCGACTTCCTTCATGAATTGACCAGCTATTCCATGGCGGAAAAGGAAATGGTCATGTCCTCCAACCTCAAGGGCCTGCTGGAAGGCGTGCGGAACTAAGGAAAAGCTGTGAGCCACGACGTCATCGAACAGCTGCGCGCCAATCTGCGCGACCATGCCAGCGAACGCGGTATCGAACTTGAGGGCCGCTGGGTCAGCTGGGGCGACGTTGCGCGCTATGGCGAAGCAGTCGTGGCGCAGCTGGAGGCCGCCGGTTGCCCACCATCGGCGAAGGTGGGGATCATCATCCGAAACCGCTTGGCGCATGCGGCTGCAGTCGTGGGATTGATGGCGCATCGCCGGTCGATCAGCTTCGTCTATCCCTTCCTGCCGGCGACTGCGATCGCCGACAATATCGATAGCCTTGGCGCCGCGGCGATCCTCGCGGACGAACAGGACTGGCCGAATTTCCGGAAGGCGGCTGAGCAAGCGGGCTGTGCCGGCATTGCTCTGGCGGACATCGATGCCGAACCAAGGCTGGTCGAGGGGCTGGAAAAGTGCACGCGGACCAGCTTTGACGACGCCTTGCCTGATGGCGGCATTGAAGTGCTGTCGAGCGGCACCACCGGCACGCCCAAGCGCATCCCGATGCCGCTCAAGCTGTTGGAACGGGCGGTGATGAGCGCGCCCGGTGCGGAGTCCGGCAATGCTCCCTCGGTGCAGATCAATATCTGGCCCTTGGGCGGCGTGGGCGGCGTGTGTCTGCTGACGGGCGCGGCGGTCAACAACACGCCGCTGGTGCTGATGGAGCGGTTCACCGTCGATGGCCTGGTTGATGCGCTGCGCCGCCACAGGCCCGATACGCTGGGCCTCAATCCCACAGCGATCGCCATGATCATGGACGCGGACGTCTCCCCGGAAGACATGGAGAGCGTGAAAAGCGTCTCGGGCGGCTCGGCCTATCTGGACCCAGACCTGCAGGACAGGTTTGAAAAGCGTTACAATCTGCCGATCCTCTGGGGCATGGGCGCGACGGAGTTTTGCGGTACCATCGTCCGCTGGACGCCGCAGATGCGCGCGGACAGGGGCGACAGCAAGCGCGGCAGCACCGGCCTGCCCATGCCGGGCGTCGAGATCCGCGCCATCGATCCGGAAAGCGGAGCCGAAGTGCCTCACGGTGCCGAAGGGCTTCTTGAAGTCCATTGCCCGTCCGTCCGTCCGGACTGGGTACGCACCACGGATCTGGTGATGATCGACGAGGATGGCTACGTCTTTCACCGGGGGCGGTTCGACGGCGCGATCGTGCGGGGCGGCTTCAAGATCCTGCCTGAGCGCGTGGTCGATGTGCTGCGCCAGCATCCCGCCGTGGTCGATGCCTCTGTCGTCGGCATCCCCGACGCCCGCCTCGGCGCGGTCCCGGTCGCGGCGGTCGAATTGAGCCAGAGCGCGGGGATAGTTGATGAGCAGGCGCTGCTGGCGCATCTGCGCGCCGAATTGCCGCCTACCCATGTGCCGGTGGAAATCCGCATAGTCGATGCCCTGCCGCGCACGCCGTCGCTCAAGGTCAGCCTGAACGATGTGAAGAAGATGTTCATGGCCGACGCGGCCTGAGAGGATGAGAAAATGACCGTGTCATTGTTGGGCTTGGAAGGAAAGAAGGCGCTGATCGTCGGTGGCGGCCGCGGCATGGGCGAAGCAAGCGCCCTGCTGCTGGCGGAAGCCGGATGCGACATCGCCGTGCTCGACAGCGTGCTCGAAAGGGCCGAACAGGTCGCGAAGGAAGTGCGGGCGCTGGGCCGCGCGGGCATCGCGATCGAAGCGGACATATTGGACGAAGCCTCGGTCAAGCAGGCAGTGGCCGATGCGGAAGCAGCGATGGGCGGCCTCGACATATTGGTTACCATCGTCGGACAGGCTTTGTTCAAGCCGCTGCTCGACGTGACGCTGGAGGAATGGGATTATGATCAGTCCCGGAACCTTCGCTATTTCTTCGTGACCGGCCGCGCCGTTGCGCAATCGATGATCGCGCGCGGGGTGCCTGGATCGCTGATCTGCATCGGGTCGGTGGACGGCGCTGTCGGTTCACCCATGCACGCACCCTATGGCGCGGCCAAGGCTGGCCTTATGCATCTGGTAAAGTCCATGGCGGCGGAATGGGGACGCCAGGGCATCCGCGCCAATGCCGTAGCGCCGGGCAGCATCACCACCCCGCGCCTGCCGGAGACGCCGGATTCCCGCGCGCTGATGGAATCGAGCGTGCTGCCGATCGGCAGGCCCGGCACCACTCGCGATGTGGCCGGTGCCGTCCTGTTCCTGGCTTCGGGTCTGTCGGAATATGTGACCGGGCACACGCTGTTCGTCGATGGCGGATGGATGGCGGCAAACCATTTCGATCCGCGCGTCATGGCAACGAAGAAAAGCAACGAATAGCCTTTGGTCCGGCCGATCATTCGGCCAGAAACTCTTCGATCGCGGCGCGGCATGCGTCGAACGCGTCATGCTGCGGCCAATGACCGCTGTCGGCCAGCCGGACTTCCCGCACATGCGGAATCGCCCTCAGCAGGTCGGCGGGCACACCGGACGGCCAGCTGCGCTCGCCATAGAGCAGCAGTGCCGGGCAAGAAATGTGACGCCACAATGTGCGGGCCTCGTCCGGCGTGATGTCGGGAAAGGGCCAGACGGCGAGATAGGGATCATGCTTCCACTGCCAGTTCGCCTCGCCCACCCGCTTCAGGCCATGGCGCGTCAGATGATGCGCCTGGGTAGCCGACAGAAATCTGTGGCGTGCCCGCATCCTGTCCTCCGCTTCATCGATCGACGCGAACTGGCGGGGGGGCGTCAGCGAAGCGGCATGCCGCTCCTCCAGCCAGTCGCCTATCCTCTTTTCGATCATCCGCCCCAGACGGCGCTCTTCAATGGCGGGAAGTGCGCCGACCGCTTCGACCGCCACCACCTGGCGCACCTTATCCGGGTAAACGGCGCTGAACCGCAGTGCGATATGCGCGCCCAGCGAATGGCCGATCAGCGCCGCCCTCCGCTCCGCGCCAAGGCCAAGCTCCTGTGCCAGCGCGGCGAGGTCGGACAGATAGGCGGCGAAGTCATAGCGCCCGTCCTGCGACCAGCCGCTGTCGCCATGGCCGCGCAGGTCCGGCGCGATCACATGATATTTTGGCCGCAACGCTTCCGCCATCGCGTCCCAGCTGCGGCTATGGTCGCGGCTTCCGTGAATCAGGATGACGAGGGGCGCACCATGATTCGGCCATTCAGTGTAGCTGAGCGTCATGCGGCTGTTTAGAAAAGGGCGCTTTACGGCGGCGGTGACGCGGCTTGTATTTTCCGGCATTCCTCAATGTAAAGAGGAGGGTGCGGTGGTTGGCGACCCGAAAAAGCTTGGTTTCCGCATGGCTGTAACAGCCATTTTCGCCGGCATTTTCGGACGCTTGAATCCATCGCTCGCTCAGAATATAGTAGGCGTTACTATAAATCGGCGGACGGTACGGCCGGCGTCGAAAAGGCGAGGTGTGTAGGAGGCGGAATGGGCTCTAGCTCACAGGCGGACGGAAGGTCTCGTGGACGGGGGAGTGTAAAATCCTGTCTGCGGACTTTGGAGGTCCTCGAATATTTCATGAACGCGGGCGTTCCGGCTCGTACTATCGAAATCAGCGAGGCGCTCGGTATCCCCAATTCCAGCGCGGATGAGATCTTGCGGACGCTCGCGGCGACCGGTTATCTCACCTACAATCAGGCGACTAAGCTTTACGCTCCATCCTACAAGATCGTCGCCAATGCTTCATCGATCGAACAGAGCTTCTTCGGCGGTGGACAGATTGGCGAGATCATGGAGGATATGCGCCGTGAAACCGGAGCGAGCGTGTTCGTCACTCAGCAGAATGACTGCTGGTCTGAAAGCATCGCGGAAACGCTAGGCGATTGGAAGGCGTCGCCGGACGTAGCGCCCAGCTATCACGACCAGATGGTCTGTTTCGAACGCAATAGTTGGCGTCCCGGCACCAATTTTGCGGCGGCGATGCTGGCGCAGCAATCCAATGTCGATATCATTCAACTCGCCACCCGGACACAGCGGCTTGGCTTTGGTCCGAAAGGGCCGACGCTGATGAAGCATCTGGTGGATCGCATAGCCCAGACGCGCAACCGCGGTTTTTCCATCTGCCGCCGCAGCCGGTCGCAGCCGGTCGATTCCATCGCCATGCCTTTGCGCGTGCCGCACGGCGTCGCTTCCTACGCCATTGGCGTTGTGGGCGATCCCTTGTTCTCAAGCGACAATGATGTGCGGCAGATGCTGTCAGGCATGCAGTCGGTCATCTTCCGCTACAATGACGGAATCCGCCGGAGCAAGACGATCAGTATTCAATAAGGGCCGGATGGTTGCAGCGCTTGTTCGATGTCATCGGCGCTGGCGATGCGAGCGACCATGCGCAACTGGTCCCTCATGATGACTTCATGAGTGCCGGAGTCGGCCGCCGCCACGCAATCTTCTGCGATGATCACATGATAGCCCAGATCCGCGCCAGCCATCGCGCAGCCCGCAACGGCGACATTGGTCGAGACGCCAGTAATCACGATCGTGTCTATGCGCATCCGCCGCAGCATGGCGTCGAGTGCCGTGCCGTGAAGCCCGATCAGCCCCGAACTGCGCGCGACGACGAAATCCTGCGGTGCGGGCGACAGTTCGCCGACAATCTGCGCTTCCGGGCTTCCCGCGATCAGCAGGCGGTTTTTCCGAGCCATCACCGCGAGCAGGCTGTTGGGCTGGACGTCCGCGAAGTCTGGCCGGTGAGCGATGGTGAGGTGCCATATCGGGAGACCCGCGTCCCGGAATCGCCCGGCAAGATGGGCAATCTTGAGCAGGATGCCGCGTTCCGCAACCTGCCCGATCAGGCCCGCGAAGCCGCCCATGCCCTGCTCCACGATCCCGCGCTGGCATTCGCTGATTATGAGGGCCGCGCGGCCATGAAGGGGAACGGCCAATGTCCTGCTCCTGTCTTAAGTGTCTTTGGGAAGAAGACCATGGAAAGCTGGCGGGCAAGGCATCGTGCGGCGGCTCCATAGATATGGAAATGCCGGTTTGAACCTTGGTTCCTCCCGGCGGCGGGATAGACCTGCAAGCGATCAGAATAGCGTTTTTTTGAGGAGTGAGTGAATGGCTGCCCAATATGCAGACGTGGTGGGGACCGCCCCTGCCGACTTAAAGGCGCGCAAGCTGCCGCTGAAGGATACGCCTGAATTACGGCAGGCGCTGGCGGAGGGCGAAATCCACACGCTGCTGATGACCTATGTGCATCTGAGCGGTGATGAGTCGATGCTCGACAAGTTCGCTCCGCATATCAAGTCGCCCTATGCCTATCCTCCCGAAGAGATCCCAGCGGACCTGACCGCAGAACTACGGCAGAAGCTGCTCTATGTCCTCAGCACGCCGGGTGCGGCGCTGGAGGGCGATATTGCCGAGGCGCTGATGCACCGCATGATGACGGTCGGCCTGGCCGAGGAAGTCGCCGACGAATTCCTGCCGCTGCTCTACGACCAGATCGGTTTCCGTCCCGAAGTTCCACGGCGCCAGCGCAAGGACCGCAAGCCCGCCCCTGCCGGCTTCAAGGTGCTGGTGATCGGCGCGGGCATGACCGGCCTTGCGGCGGGCGTAAAGCTGGCCGAAGCGGGCTATGATTGGGAAATCATCGAAAAGAATGAAGAAGTCGGCGGCACCTGGTGGGAAAACCGCTATCCGGGCGTGGGCGTCGATACGCCCAGCCACTTCTACTCCTTCTCCTTCGCGCTCAATTCCGAATGGCATAATTACCACCCGCAGGGCACGGACATGTTCGCCTACCTCAAGCGGGTGGCTGACGATTACAAGCTGCGGCCGAATATTCGCTTCAATACGCTGGTGGAAAAGCTGGTCTGGGACGAGGACGCCGCAGTATGGAACGTCACCGTCCGCAGGAAGGACGGCAGCGAAGAGGTTATCCGCGCCAATGCTGTCATCAACGGCCACGGCCCTGTCAACCGTCTGAAATGGCCTGCTATTCCGGGTCTCGACAGCTTCCAGGGCACGCGGCTGCACACCGCCACCTGGGACACGTCGATGGACCTCAAGGGCAAGCGCGTCGGCGTCATCGGCACGGGTGCCAGCGCGGCGCAGCTGATCCCCGCCATCGCCAAGGACGTGAGCGAGCTGTATGTTTTCCAGCGCAGCCGCCATTGGGTAATGCCGAGCCCAGCGGGCGACGATGAAGTCACCGAAGGCGTCAAGTTCGCCATGCGGCACATCCCGCATTATCTGGAATGGTTCCGCTTCCGCATCTACTGGTACGCCGCCGACGGGCTCTATCCCAATGTGCTGCTCGATCCCGAATGGCCCGAGGATTCCCCTTCGGTTTCCGCAGTGAACGAAGGGATGCGCAAGTTCGCGGTCGGCTATATCGACAAGATGTTCGCCGATCGGCCTGACCTCAGGGAAAAGCTGACACCGGACTTCCCGGTCTTTTCCAAGCGCATCATCCTCGACCGCGGCCCCTATTTCCCGACCTATCTGGAACCGCATGTCCATCTTGAGCAGTCGGGCATCGAAAAGGTGACGCCCAAGGGGCTGCTGCTGAAGGATGGACGCGAGATCCAACTGGACGTGCTGATCTGCGCCACCGGCTTCGACGTCGCCAACATGATGGGCGATCTGGAAATCGTCGGCATTGGCGGCAAGCATCTGCGCAGCGAGTGGGGCACGGAAGATCCGCGCGCTTATTTCGGCATGCTCATCCCCGGCTTCCCCAATTATTTCCACACGGTCGGGCCGAACAGCGCGCCCAACCATGCGGCCGGGCAAAACCTGATTTCCGAGCGTCAGGTCAATTATGCGATCGAGTGCCTCGATTGGGTCAATGCCAAGGAAAAGAAGGCGCTGCAGCCCACCAAGCCTGCCTTCGACGCCTGGCAGAAGAAGGTGGAGACCCAGATGGTCAAGATGATCTGGAGCCATCCGCGGGCCTACAGCTATTACAATAATAGCAAGAAGCGGAATTTCCTGTCTTGGCCGTGGCGGCTCATCGACTTCTGGAATGAATGCCGCGGCCCGCGCAAAGAAGATTTTGAATTGCTATAAGGGGGGCAGGGCGGCCGTTTGCGGCCGCCCTCGTTCGCTTACCAGCCGTTAAAGCTGGTCGGTATAGGTGTCGGTGCCCACGACGGTGGGCATGAAGGGTGAGGCGATGACGATCCTGCCGATCCCACTTTCCTCGATTGCCCGGCCGAGTGGCACATAGGCGCTGTCCCAAACGGCCTTGGGATCTTCAACCGAGAAGCTCAGGAACACAGCGCGGTCATTGGCCTCGATCGGCACATCCTTCGGACTGGTGGGGTCGAGCGGCAGCGGCGATCCACTGAGCGCCACATCCCCCGGCAGATTGCGCGCGCGCAGGAAGTCCGAAAGGTCGGCCGCGCTTTTCCCGGTATTGAGATCGACGATGAAGGCGACCACGCCGCCATAGGCGCGGTCGAGCGCCAGTTCGATCGGCATGGCGCTGCCCGGCGCATTATACTCGGCGTCGAAATTGTAGAAGCTGGTGTGGATGTGGTCTCGTTCCTTGAACATGCGGCCAGTCGCGTGCAGGTCATTCACTTGCTTCACCGCCCAAGCGTCCCAATCCTTGTGATGCCCGTCCAATATCCAATAGAGCGCGAGATAGGACCCCTTGGCCAAGTCTATGCTGCCGGACCCGAAGCGCTTCGCCTTTTCCGCGCGGGTGGCGACATAGCGGCCGCCTGCCACCGTATAGGCGCCGATCATGCAGCCGCTGTAGAAATGGTCGCGCTCATACCATCGATTATAGGCCGCCTCATATCCGGGGCGCGGCTCGACCATAGTGAAGAGCAGCGATCCCAGGCGGATCGGCCGGTCGGCGCGAGGAATGTCGGCTTTGCTGAACAGGGCTTCGCTCGTCATCAATCTCTCCTTTTGGAAATGGCGTGATTGAAGGGCAGGCGGAGCCTTCGTCAAAGCAGGGCAACGCCTGTTCCGGGTCAGCGGAAAGGTCGCTGGTCTTGCTACCGCCCCGCCAGCGCGCGATAGGCAGGGTGGCCTACATCAGAGAGGATATTGAGATGGCGGGGCGTCCAGCCCAGTTCGCGCCGTGTTCGCGGACTGCGAGAACGGCTGCAGGTCGCCATGCCGATCAGCGTTTCGAACTTGCCCCAGCGGCGAACGCCTTCGGCGAAATCCACGCTGTGTGCATGGACGCCAAGGTCGCGGGCCACCGCCTCGGCCAGCATGCGATTGTTCAACTCCCCAGCGACGGCATGGTAGAGCGCGCCCGCCATGCCTTTCTCCAGCGCCAGGCGATAGACCTCCGCCAGATCATCGACATGGACATTGGAATAGAGGTTTAGCCCTGCGCCCAGATAGGCGACATCACTGTTGCGCACGGCATCCGCGTAGAACATGCGCAGATGGCCGCAGCCGCCATGGCCCCAGATCATCGGCGGCCGAACCACCATTGCGCGGACGCTGCCCGATGTTCCCGCCTGCCGGATCATCGTTTCGGTCACGAGGCGATATCCGATATATTTGGACGGTATGAAAGGGTCGTCTTCGGCGAAGCTGTCCTCGCTCCACGCCCCGTCCGTCCTTTGGGACAACAGGCCGGTGCCACTGGTGAAGAGAAAGCTATGCAACTTGCCGTCCATCGCCTTCAATAGCGCCGCGATCGTGTCGAACTCCTCCTGCAGCATGAGCTGGGCGGCATAGATGGTCGCATCATGTTCGCGCATCATGTCGATGACGGCGTCCAACTGGCTAAGGTCGCCGCGCAGCGGTCTGACGCCCTCCATCACCAGGGCCGCATCGCGATCGCTGCTGCGAGTGAGGCCGCTGACCCGATGCCCCGATGCCGTGAGGTGACGGGCAATGTGCGACCCGAGATAGCCGGTCGCGCCGAGGACGAGAATGCGCATCGATTTCCTTCCGCTCATGTACAAGCAGCAGGACCGGCATAGCGGTCAATCGACCCGAGCGCACCTTCCGCCAGCCCGGAATGCTCCCTTCGGCTGTATCAATCCAACTTTTCCGTCCGGGATGAGCTTGTCGAAGCCCATCTATTCTTTTGCAAGACAGGTGAAGTGTTGACGATTGAAGCGAGGCGAAGGGATCGCCTCAAACAAACGAACGAAAATTCAGGGTCAATCCGAGGTGACGCGGGTTCTAAAGCGTATTCACCATATGACCACCATCCACGACCAGTTCAGCACCGGTGATATAAGCGCCAAGGTCTGACGCCAGCAGGAGCAACGCGCCGTCCAGATCCTCCGGCTGTCCCAGGCGGCGTTGCGGAATTCTGCCGATCAGCGCTCTGCCCGCGTCCATTTCCCAGAACGCAGCGTTGAGTGGCGTCGAAATATAACCTGGACATAGCGCGTTCACGCGAATGCCGTGGCGCGCCCATTCCAACGCCATGACCTTCGACATCTGCACGACGGCAGCCTTAGAAATGGCGTAGGAGCCGACCTGCGCCGCTTGACGCAGCCCAAGGATCGACGCCACGTTGATGATGCTGCCCTGACGCCCGGCCGCAACTATCGCCTGCGCCGCACCGCGCGCTACCAAATAGGTGCCACGCGCATTGGTATCCATGATGCGGTCCCATTCCGCTTCGTCCTGATCGAGTAGAGGGCCGCCGCCTGCCACCCCCGCATTGTTGACCAGAATATCGACCGCACCCACCTGTTGCCACAGCCGGTCTATGGACGAGGCGTCCTGCACGTCCAGCGCCATGGCGCGCGCATCGGGAAGGGACGCTGCAAGCGACTGAAGCAGATCGGTCCGCCGCGCTGTCAGGATTAACCGTGTCCCCTGGGCAGCGAGCGTCCGCGCGAAATGCTCGCCAAGCCCGCTGCTCGCGCCGGTGACGAGCGCCGTCTTCCCCTCAAGGCCGAAGCTGGGAAGCGTCATGCCGCTAGCGCCAGCGGCGCTTCGGCGGGATAATTGCTCGGGCTGATCGCACAAGGGGCGGCCAGCGTGGCGATGAGGCTGGGTCAGTCATAGGTCTGTTGGCACCGTGAAGGACAATCCTGAAGCAGCTTCGGCGGGGTGATGATCGGGGTGATGGAACGGCGACCATTGGACTTGCTCCTTCTATTCCTCACCTTTGGTTTAACGCGTTTGAACGTCTGCGCCGACCGCGCGAGAACGCGGCCGGCTCTTCGTCAAGCCTGCATCAGGCCGCCAGCACTTCTTCCGGTTCAGGCGGGAAAATCGAAGGCTTGCCCGGGTCATAGGTCTGGACCAGCAGCGTGATGAACTGCTTGTCGGTCAGCGGATCGGTCGGTACTTCGAACGTCAGGCCGCGCGCCCGCAGGTCGGCGATCAGCATGTCGAACACCTGATCATGCCCGATGTCGTCGGTGTGATCGAGGGACTGCTTGAGTTCGGTGTAATCCATGAAGATGTCCGCGCCCCAGTGGATCAGGAAGCGGAACTCATCTTCCGGAATCTTCTGGATCACCTTGCCGTCAGTGGTGATCTGCCAGCCATTGGGGTCTTCAGGGTCCGCGCTCATCTGCGAATTGATCGCCAGGCCTTCGGGCTGGCGCATCGACGACGGACCGACGGCTTCAGCCGTGTGGTACATCATTTCATTTTCGACGACGACGGCGCGGCTCCACATCGGCGCCTTGATCTGGGCGGGCTGAGCCTTGGGGCCGTTGGGCCAATAGTTGAAGCCGCCGCCGATCTTGCCCTTGTAATACCAGGTGATTACCTGCGCCTTCTTCGCGCGCCAACGTTCGAACAGGCCCGATTTCACCATGATGTTCATCAGCCAGACCGGCGAGGTCTGCATGGAGATGCCGCGGAAGCGGGTCGCATCGACGTGCGGCGTGTCGCTGCCGCGTGAGGGGCCCTGAATGTTGAACAGCATATTTTCGGGACGGGCATATTCCGCCTTCCAATAGCCGCGCACGAGGTCGAGGAACTTGGTGTTGAAGAAGCAATCCTCGATCTCGGGATGCTGGACGGTCGATCCTTGCGCGAAATAGCCGCGGAACACGGGCGACAGGAACATGTCCCAGGTCGGCTTGAACCCCGCAGGTATGCTGCCCGACGTGGTCGCGACGACTTCCTCGGGGGATTTAAAATGCTGCGCTAGGATCAGCGACCAGGGTCCGTTTTCCCGAACGACGTTCAGCATCCGGCTGTGCTGGTCTTCGCTATAGGCGCCCTCGATGATCTGGGGCGGGGCGACGGGGCGGAATTGGGTGGTCATTCAATGCTCTCCTCGTTCTTATGAACGTTGAACTGGTTTGGATTGGCAGCCTGACTGCGCGCAGGCCCCATCGGCATGCCGACCCTATCTCATCTGCCCGGCAAAGGCAATATATGACAACGAGCGATGTAGTTAGGCGGGCTGGCCCTCGGACAAGGCTGGAAGCCATTCGCGCACCGCATTTTTCAGCAGCTTTCCGTTCGGATTGCGGGGCAACGGGCCTTCCACGATATAGACATGATCGGGCACCTTATAGTCCGAAAGGCGCTCCGCGCAGAATTGACGCAGGCTGGCGTCGTCGGCCTGTTCGTTCGTCACGACGAACGCCTCGACCCGCTCGCCCAACACGGGGCAAGGGCGGCCGACCACAACCGCTTCGGCCACGGCCTCATGCGCCATCAGGGTGTTTTCGACCTCGACCGAGTAGATTTTGAATCCGCCTCTATTGATCATATCCTTCATGCGATCGAGTACGCAGATATATCCGTCCGCATCCATCGCGCCGATATCGCCCGACTTCCAATAGCCGGCCGCAAAGCCTTTTTCAGTCGCTTCGGGATTGTTCCAGTAGCGCGGGACCGTCATCGCCCCTGCAATCCAGATTTCGCCCTGCGCGCCTGGCGGCACCTGACGTCCATCCTCGTCCATGATGACGATATCGGTATAGGGAAGTGGCTTGCCCACCTTGTCGCGATGAGATGCGCATTGTCCCAGCGGCATCATTACCGCAGGGGACGAGGTCTCCGTCGATCCGTAGATGTTCACCAGCGTCAGCTGTGGCACATGTTCGGCCAGCGCCTCGATCGTCGCCTCGGCCATCGGCGCTCCGCCGAATGCGCCGATCCGCCAACTCGACAGATCGAAATTGTCGAAGTCGGGGTCCATCAGGCACAGCTTGTACATTGCCGGAACCATGATGGCGAAGCTCATGCGTTCGGCTTGCGCCAATTCCAGGAACTGCCGTGCCTTGAACGCCTCCTCCACGACCACCTTGCCGGCCACGCGGACGCTGAGCATCAAGACAAGGCCGATGCCGGTAACGTGCGACGCAGGGACGGCCAGGATCATCGACTCGCCGTCTTTCAACTGCAGATGATTTTGAGTGCCGATGCAGATGGTGGTGAGCCCGAGATGGGTCAGCACCGCGCCCTTGGGACGACCAGTGGTGCCGGACGTATATAGGATGCAGAAAGGATCGTCCTCTCCCACTGCGGAGTGATCCGGCCTGTCTGCTCGCGTTTCCGGCCCAGCGGCTGACCAAGCTGCCGCTTCCGCTTGGTAGGGGAGCCAATGGCGGACCGCGGGCAGGCTGGCGCGGTCGGGCAGTTGGTCTTCCAGCGCGTCGTCATAAATGATCGCCGCCGCGCCGCTATCGGTCAGCGCATAGGCGGTTTCGGGCGCGCGTTGGCGGATGTTCATCGGGACCGCGATGACGCCGAGCCGCGCTGCGGCCACCAGCAATGTCATGTAGTCAGCGCGGTTGGAAAGAAGGATGCCCATCCGATCGCCAGCGGCAAGGCCGAGCGCGGTCAGCCGCGCGGCGCAGGCGTCCACGCGCGCGGCAAGACTGGCATAACTCCATCGCACATCGCCTTCTACCAATGCGATCGAGTCAGGCGCGCGCCGCACCGCATCCAGAAACATCGCGTAAATGTCTTGCGGCCGATCCGCGTAACAGTCCACCACCCTGCCGTGGTGCAATTCCTTGCGGAGATGCTCTTCCTTCATTTGGATGTCGTTCCTCTCGGCGCGACCGGCTATGGCGTGTTCACACATAGCTCGCCGGGCTCTTTTAATTACACCTTGCATTGTGGTTCTGGCCTTGGCAAGCGCCAACAAACGAAAGGAGCGGAGATGGCGACCATAGATCATGAGGATGGGCGAGCTATAGCCCAAAAGGTCGAAAGGTTCGTCCGCGACATCGTCGTACCCTATGAGACGGACAGCCGCCGGGACGATCATGGGCCGCTCGATTCATTGGTGCACGAAATACGCGCCAGGGCGCGTGAAGCCGGGGTGCTGACGCCGCATATCCGCCCCGACGGCAGCCATCTCAGCCACCGGGCGACGGCGCGGGTTCTGCGCGCGTCCGGACTTTCGCCGCTGGGTCCGTTGGCGTGCAACACTAACGCGCCCGACGAAGGCAATATGTTCCTGCTCGGGAAGGTTGCGACGCCGGAGCAGAAGCAGCAGTTTCTCGACCCCATGGTGGCTGGCGAGGGCCGATCCTGCTTCCTGATGACGGAGCCGGCGGCCGATGGGGGCACCGGGTCCGATCCATCGATGATGCAGACGCGCGCCGAATTACAGGGCGACGAATGGGTAGTGAACGGACGCAAAGCGTTCGCGACGGGTTTCGACGGAGCCAAATTCGCTATCCTTATGGCGAAGACTGAGCGAGAGGACGGCACGCCTTCCGCCACCATGTTCCTGGTCCCCCTGCCGCATCCTGCGCTTCAGCAGGAACGGCTGATCAGCACGATCGACAGCTCCATGCCGGGCGGCCATGCGGTCGTGAAGGTCGAAAATCTGCGCCTGTCTGCATCCGCGATCCTGGGTGCGGCGCATGAAGGCTTTGCCTATGCGCAGATCCGCCTCGCTCCTGCGCGGTTGACCCATTGCATGCGCTGGCTGGGCGCAGCGACGCGCGCTAATGAGATCGCCACCGAATATGCGGTCAGGCGGCAGGCGTTTGGCAAGGCGCTGATCGACCATGAGGGCGTTGGCTTCATGCTGGCCGATAATCTCATCGACCTAAAGCAGTGCGAGCTGATGATCGACTGGTGCGCCGACGCGCTCGATGCCGGGGAAAAGGCGATCACCGAAAGCTCCATGGCAAAGGTCGCCGTATCTGAAACCCTGTTCCGTGTGGCGGATCGCTGCGTCCAGGTGATGGGTGGTACGGGCGTCAGTCACGACACGATCGTCGAGCAGGTGTTCCGCGAAATCCGGGCCTTCCGGATCTATGACGGCCCAACGCAGGTGCATAAATGGTCGCTGGCCAAGAAGATCAAGCGCGAGGCATTGGCCCGGTCATGAACGTCGAGCAGCTGAATGCGGGCCTCACGCAAGTGCGCGAGGCGCATCGTTTCGATGAAGGCGCTCTGCGGGCCTGGTTGCGCGATCATGTGCCAGAGGCGGAAGGGGAACTGACCGTCCGGCAGTTCAAGGGCGGGCAGTCCAATCCGACCTTCCGGCTGGACACGCCGGGCCGCTCCTTCGTCATGCGGCGCAAGCCGCCGGGTGTTACGGTTCCGGGCGCTCATGCCGTCGATCGGGAAGCGCGGGTGATCGGGGCGCTCGGCAAGGCCGGCTTTCCGGTGCCGCAGGTTTACGGCTTGTGCACTGACGAAGCGGTGATCGGCAGCTGGTTCTACGTCATGGAATGTGTCGAGGGACGGGTCTTCTGGAATTCCCGCTTCGAATCCGTGCCTGCCGAAGAGCGGCCTGCCTATTTCGACGCCATGAACGCGACGCTGGCGCTGCTGCACAACTTCGATCCTGCAGCCCTTGGGCTCGACGACTTCGGGAAGAAGGGCAATTATTTCGAGCGTCAGATCGCGCGCTGGTCCCGCCAATATCTGAGCGACGAAGCCGCAGGCCGCGACGCCAATATGGATCGGCTGATCGAATGGCTTCCGGTAAACATTCCCGCGGGCGATGAGAGCCGGATCGTTCATGGCGACTATCGCGCGGACAATATGGTCTTTGATCCGACCGAGCCGCGCGTGTCGGCAGTGCTGGACTGGGAGCTGTCGACGCTTGGCCATCCGCTGGCGGATTTCGTGAATCACATCATGATGTACCGCCTGCCGCCGGAGATTCTTTCCGGGTTGCGCGGCGTTGACATCGCGGCGCTAAACCTGATGCCCGAAGAGGATTATATCGCTGCCTATTGCCAGCGGACGGGACGGGAAGGCATTAAGAATATCGGCTTTTACCGCGCCTTCGCCCTGTTCCGGCTTGCCGCCATCTATCATGGCATCAAGGCCAGAGCATTGCGCGGGACGGCCGCGTCGGCGCATGCAGAAGAACTGGCGGCGCAATATCCTCTGCTCGCTAAATTAGGGTGGGGCGAAGCAGAGGCGGCTTGAATTCAAGGGGATTTAATGAATGAAAACGCGGATTACGGAGCTTACGGGGACGCGCTATCCTATCATTCAGGGTGGGATGCAGTGGGTTGGGCGTGCGGAGCTGGCTTCGGCGGTGTCCAATGCCGGGGGGCTCGGTATCCTGACGGCGTTGACGCAGCCTACCCCTGAGGCGTTGGCGGCCGAAATAGAACGGTGTCGTACGATGACGGACAAGCAGTTCGGCGTGAACCTGACCATCCTGCCGACCGCGCAGCCCGTTCCTTATGAAGCTTATGCCGAGGTGATCGCCGGTTCGGGCGTCGGCGTGGTCGAGACGGCGGGCCGGAGCCCGGCGGAGTTCATCGCCCGCTTCAAGCAGGCGGGGGTGAAGATCGTCCATAAGTGCACGGCCGTCCGCCATGCGCTGTCGGCGCAGCGCGCAGGCGTTGATGCGGTTTCCATCGACGGGTTCGAAGCCGCAGGCCATCCTGGCGAGGACGATATTCCGGGCATGGTGCTGATCCCCGCCGCCGCCCGCGCGCTCGACATCCCCATCCTGGCTGCTGGCGGCATGGCAACCGGCCGCAGCATGGCCGCTGCGCTGGCGCTGGGCGCCGAAGGCGTGACCATGGGCACGCGCTTCATGCTGACGAAGGAAGCGCCGATCCATGAGGCGATCAAGCAGGCGGTCGTCCAGGGCAGCGAGCGCGACACGACGCTGATCTTCCGCCAGCTGCGCAATACGGCGCGCGTCTTCCGTAACGCCGTCGCCGAGGAAGTGAACGTAAAGGAGCGGGAACCCGGCGCGACCTTCGAGAATATCAAGGCGCTTGTCGCCGGCGCACGCGGGCGTGCGGCGCTGGAGAGCGGGGAGGTCGATGGCGGCCTGGTCTGGGCGGGCCTGGGCATCGGCCTGATGGACGACATCCCGACCTGCGCCGAATTGATCGAGCGGATCGTGGGCGAGTGCCGCGACGCGCTTGCCCGGGCCACGGCCCTGACTGCGGAGTGACCATGAGCAAGAGCTACAACACCATCCGATATGAAGTCGAGGATGACGGCGTCCTGCTGCTGACGCTCAATCGGCCCGACAATCTGAACGCCTTCACCGTTGAAATGTGCGAGGAGCTGATCGACGCCTATGGCCGCGCGAGCCAGGATGATGCGGTTCGCGTCATCGTCGTGACAGGCGAGGGCCGCGCCTTTTGCGCGGGCATGGACCTGTCGGTCGGCGGTAATGTCTTCGGCCTGGACGAGAGCATGACGCCCACCATGGAGGATCTGCACGAGCGTAGCGACGATCCGGCGATCCTGAAGGGCGTGCGCGACACTGGCGGCCGCGTGACGATGGCGATGTATGACTGCCTGAAGCCCATCGTGGGCGCGGTGAATGGCGCGGCGGTGGGCATCGGTTCCACCATGTTGCTGCCCATGGATTTCCGATTCGCGTCGGAGAAGGCGCGCTTCGGTTTCGTCTTCGGGCGGCTGGGCATCACGCTGGAAGCCTGTTCATCCTTCTTCCTGCCGCGCATCGTCGGGTTGGAGCAGGCGCTGGAATGGGCGTACAAGGCCGATATTTTTGACGCGGCCGAAGCGCATGAAAAGGGTCTGGTGCGCGGCGTGTTCCCGGCCGAAACGCTGGTCGATGAGGCTAAAGCCTTCGCCCGGTCACTGGTGCAGGATCGTTCGCCTGTGTCGATCGCGCTGATCCGCCAGATGCTGAACCGCAACAGTGCGCAGCCGGACCCATGGCAGGCGCATCTGACCGAGTCCCTTTCGGTATTCTACACAAGCCAGGCCGATGGACGCGAAGGCGTGCGCGCTTTCAATGAAAAGCGGCCTGCGCAATTTACGGGCAAGGCGTCGCAGATGCCGTCCTTCTTCCCCTGGTATGACAAGCAATAATAGTTGGAGAGAGACATGATCACACTGGAAGACAAGGTCGCGGTTCAGGAACTGATCGCGCGCTTCACCCGCTGTTCCGACTTCGGAGACTGGGAGGGGCTGGCGAAGATCTATACGCCCGATGTCGTCACCGAAATGGAAGGCATCACCATCCGTTACGAAGGCATCGAAGCGCAGGTCGAACATGCCAAGGAGTCGGATCGGCAGGCTGAGGGCAGGAACCGTCACTATAATTTCAATATGATCGTCAGCGAGGAAAATGGGCAGGTCTTTGCCGACTATGCCTTCATGAACGTCAATGCGGGCCATAATCCGATGGGTTCGCGGATCGTCGTGACCGGCCGTCAGCGCGACACGGTCGTCAAGACGGGCGAGGGGTGGAAAATCGCGCGCCGCTTCGTTCAGTTCGATCAGGCGGTAAGCCTGGACTTCTGACCCGAGGGAGAAGCGATCGTGGATGTGAAGGATCTGTGTGCTATCGTAACCGGAGGCGCGTCGGGACTTGGCACGGCAACCGCCGAAATGCTGGCGAGCCGGGGCGCGCGGGTGACGATCTTCGACCTTAACGAAGAGGCGGGGAGAGCGCTGGCCGAGCGGCTAGGCGGCAGTTTCCACCGCGTCGATGTGACCAGCGCCGAATCCGTCGATGACGGTCTGGCGGCTGCTGCCGCGCGGCTGGGCACGCCGCGCATCCTGGTGAATTGCGCTGGGGTCGCTCCGGGTGCGCGCGTCATTGGCAAGGACGGCGCGCCGCATTCGCTCGATCTCTTCCGCACGGGGGTCGAGATCAACCTGATCGGCACGTTCAACGTCATCTCGCGTTTCGCTGCCCGGCTTGCCGCCGCCAATGTGGAAGGCGAAGAGGCGGGGGTCATCGTCAACACGGCGTCGGTGGCCGCGTTTGAAGGGCAGATCGGTCAGGCATCCTATGCAGCGTCCAAGGCCGGTGTGGTCGGCATGACTTTGCCGATCGCTCGCGACCTGGCGCAACATCGTATCCGCGTGATGACGATCGCGCCGGGCATCTTCCTGACGCCGATGCTGCAGGGTCTGCCCGAGGCAACGCAGGATTCGCTGGGTACGCAGGTGCCGCACCCTTCGCGGCTGGGTAAGCCATCCGAATATGCGCAATTGGTGCAGAGCATTATCGACAATCCGATGTTGAACGGCGAAGTCATCCGTCTGGACGGCGCGATCCGCATGGGACCGCGCTGAACGCGCCGCACGAACATGGGCGAGGTTGACCAGCGCCCGAAAGATAGAAGAGGATAGCGGCACATGCCCGATACGCTGGACGCCACGATCGACCTGCCGGAAACGGAGGCCTTGCTCCACAGATTTGTTGAGGATGGCGTCATCCCCGGCGGCATATTGGCATGGGGAACGGTGGGTGGGCCGGTCCGCTATCATGCGGAGGGAAGGCTGGGTTACGAGCGCGGCGCTGCCGTTGATGAACGCTCCGTCTTCCGCATCTATTCCCAGACGAAGCCGATTACCGGCGTCGCCGCGATGATGCTGATCGAGGATGGCGTGATCGCGCTAGATCAGCCGATCAGCGAAATCCTGCCGGCCTTCGCAGACATGCGGGTGATGGAAGGCGACGATCCGGAAGTGACGCGTCCCGCCGCGCGTCCGATCACCGTGCGGCATTTGCTGACCCATACTGGGGGATTTGGCATGGCGGGTATGACGCTGGGCGCGCTCTACACGAAGCATGGGGTGGCGCCGGGTACGCGCGAACGCGTCGCCGGGCCGGGCGAGCTGCCGACGCCGACATCGCTCGCCGAACTGGGCGATCGAATCGCTGCCCTGCCGTTGGCGACGGATCCGGGCACCCGCTTCGACTACAGCGTGGCGCTCGATGTGCTGGGACTGGTCATCGAAGTCGCGTCGGGCATGCCGTTCGAAACCTTTCTGCAGCGCCGCGTGTTCGAACCGCTCGGCATGGTGGACACCGGCTTTTTGATCCGGCCGGACCAGGTCGCGCGCTTTGCCGACCTGCCCGAGAAGAAGGACGGGAAATGGGCGCTGGCCGATGATGCGTCCGACAGCTTCTATGCGCGGCCCTATTATCCGGCGGGCGGTGGCGGGCTGGTGTCGACGGCGCAGGATTATGTGCGCTTCGCCACCATGCTGCTGAACGAGGGCGAGCTGGACGGCGTGCGGGTGCTGAAGCCAGAGACGGTGCGGCTGGCCCGGTCCAACCTGCTGCCCGAGGCTGTCACCCATGTGGACCTGCCGATCGGCCAGACGCTTTCGGGCGTCGGCTTCGGCGCGGGCATGTCCGTTTCCCTGACGCGCAGTGAGCGAACCGGCGGCATGTTCGATTGGCCGGGCGATGTGCCTGCTGGCGTGTTCGGCTGGCCGGGGGCGGCGGGCACGGCCTGCTGGATGGACCCGGAGCGCCGCTTCTTCCTACTCTACCTCGCGCAATATTGGCCAAGCTGGCTGAACGGCGCGATGCGGCCCGACATTGTTGCGGCGGCCTATCGCGACCTGGAGCGGCGATAGAGCATCTGGAGCAAGGTGATTTGAGCGTGATTCTTTCGCTCGAAACGAACGGAAGAAGGCGGATCGATTTAAAAATTGTCGAGCTGTGAAGGGAGAGGTTCGTGGCGGCATTGGACAACCAGGCTGATTTCTCGCCGCAGCTCGGTTCACCCGCGACTGGTGTGGTGATCACCGGGGGCGCGTCGGGCATTGGCCTGGCTGCGGCCCATGCTCTTGCGGCGGTGGGGCGTCCGGTGGCGCTGTGGGATATCAATGCGGATGGTGCGGCAGGCGCGGCGGATATCATCAGCCAGCGTTATGGCGTGCGTGCGGTTGGGTTCAGCGTTGACCTGCGCAACCCGCAGGCGGTGACGCCCGCCGCGATCGCCACGCGGGAGGCGATCGGCGCGGTTGGCGGGATCGTCCATTGCGCGGGCACGGCGGAGACGACGGGCATCGATGGCGTGACGCCGGAAAATTGGGACTCGGGGATCGCACTGCATGTCCGGTCCATCGTGCTGATGACGCAGGCTTTTCGGGAGGATTTGCGCAGCCTGCCGGGCAGCGCGATCGTGGCGTTGTCGTCGATCAACGCGACATTGGGCAATGGCATGATCCCGATCTACAGCGCGGCGAAGGGCGCGGTGATCTCGCTCGTTCGTTCGATGGCCGACGAACTGTCAGCCGATGGCGTGCGCATCAATGCGGTGAGTCCCGGGATGATCGACACGCCGATCATGGCGGGGACGAAGGCGGCGCTGCCCGGTCATTATGAGCGTAGGATCATGATGGGCCGCTATGGCGCGGCGGAGGAACTGGGGCGCGTCATCCGCTTTTTGCTGTCGGACGAGGCTAGCTACATGACAGCGGCGGAAATCATCGTCGACGGCGGCAACATCAACTCACAACGGCAATAGCATGGCCACAGGAGCGGCCATGCCTGTCGAGGCGCTGTTCCCGTGCGGGATGCAGCGCCTTTTGAGCGTCAGAGCTTGTTGACTTCCTTGGAGGTCAGGCTGGTCACCAGACCCTTTTCCGCCGCGCTGAGCGTGGTGGCGGGGATGACGACGAAGCGGCCGCTGTAGATGATCTGCACGCCGGTCGGCTCGCCAGCGGCGTTCTTCAGCACGCGGTCGATGAAGCCGACCTTGCGGCCGTCAACGGTCTTTACCAAGGCGCGGTCCTTGATGACGGGCGCGTCGGCGGCGATGGCGGCGGCGGGAAGAGCAAGCGACAAAGCCGCTGCAAAAGCGAAAGAAAACTTCATGATGATCCCCTTTGAAATGGAATGGGGGGCCGATAGCATGTGGGACAGCAGATAAGAAAGACATCCTTCGTTGCAAAATCTGCAATTCGGAAGATTGTTCGGAAATTAGCGCCTGCGCGGATTTCATAATCGTCCATTAGGGCGCGCGGACGGTAAAATAGAGGGGCATTTGGGCATCATGACGGATCAGGCGCGCGAATCGGGGCCGAGGCTGGCGGCCTTTTCCGTCACAAGCATCGCGACTGGCGGATTCAACATTCCGCTCCAGACCTATTTGCCCGCCTTTTATGCCACGGCTATCGGCATGGACCTGGCGACGGTCGGGCTGGTGTTCATGATCAGCCGCTTGTGGAGCGCAGCCGCCGATCCGATCATCGGATGGGCGTCGGATCATACGCGCACCAAGATGGGCAGGCGCAAGCCGTGGATATTGGGTGGCGGGCTGCTGTTTCTGCTGTCGCTCTTCGCGGTATTTTCGCCGCCCGCCGGAGCAAGCCCGCTGTATCTGGGCGGGTGGCTGCTGCTGCTGTGCTTGGGCTGGACGGCCACTTCAACGCCGCTTTACGCCTGGGGCGGGGAGATGGCGGCGTCGCCCGTCGAGCGCGCGCGCGTGCAAGCTTACATCCAAACGGGCTCGTCGATCGGCATCTTCCTGGTCCTTGTCCTCCCCGCTTTGCTCGACGCGATGGGTCGCGGCAATCCGGAGGTACGGGTAGGATCTATGGGGGCGCTGGTGGCGGCGGTGCTGGCCATGGGCATGTTGCTGATTGCGCTGCTGTTCCGCGAACCGCCGGTTCCGGGGCGTACATCTATGGCGGTGAATTGGCGGCAGGGGCTTAGCGCGGTGCTGCGCGATGCGGCGCTCTGGCGGATCGTCGCGTCGGATTTCTTCGTCGCGCTGGGACAGGGCTTTCGCACCGCGGTCTTCCTGTTTTTCGTCACCCGCTACATGGGCATGGCGTCACCGGCCTTGCTGCTGATGCTGCAATATGCGTTCGGCATCATCGCAGCGCCGCTCTGGGCGCGGATCAGCTATCGGTTCGGGCGGCTGCGGACGCTGGTGATGGCGGAGGCGGTGCAGGTGGCGATCAACATGATGGTGCTGTTCCTGACGCCGGATCGCATGTGGCTGTTCGTGCTGCTGATCGTGGGGCAGGGGCTGACGCAAGGGTCGGGCAATCTGATGCTGCGGTCGATGATCTATGATGTGGCGGATCGCCATCGGGAAAGCAGCGGCATCGAGCGGGCGGGGCTGTTCTCGTCGGTTTTCAACGTCACCACCAATGCAGCCTATGCGGTGGCGGTGGGCATCGCGCTTCCCGTCATCGGGTTGTTGGGCTTCGACCCGCGTTCTTCGGGATCGGAGGGGCTGGCGGGCATGCATCTGTTCTTTGCGATCGGACCGGCGGTGGGGCATGCGTTGTCAATCATCGTCATCTGCTGGCGGGGCAGAGAGGGGAGCGGGTCGCTCGCTGGAGCAAGCGGGCTGCCCTCGGCCTAGTCAGAGGTCGAGGACCTTGTCCGGGTTCAGGATGCCGCTGGGATCGAGCGCGCGCTTGATCTGCCGCATCACTTCCACGGCTGCGCCATGTTCGGTCAGGAGATGGGCTTTCTTGCCGAGGCCGATGCCATGTTCGCCGGTGCAGGTGCCCTCCATGGCGAGAGCGATCTCGACGATGCGCTCCGACAAAGCCTTGGCGCGCGCCCGCTCATCGGCGGAGTTGGGGTCGAAGATCATGAGGACGTGGAAATTGCCGTCGCCCACATGACCGACGATGGGAGCGGTCAGGCCGCTTTCTTCGATAGCGCGTTGCGTTTCCTCGATACAGTCGCACAGGCGCGAGATGGGAACGCAGACGTCGGTGGCGATGGCCTGGCAGCCCGGCCGTAGCGCCAGATTGGCATAATGGACCTTGTGCCGCGCTTCCCATAGGGCGGTGCGGTCTTCCGTACGGGTCGCCCAGTTGAACTGACCGCCGCCATTGTCCGCGGCGATCTGGCCGAAGGTTTCCGCCTGCTCGGCTACCCCTGCGGGCGTGCCGTGAAATTCCAGGAACAGGGTCGGACATTCGCGATAGGCGGTGTGGCTATAGCCGTTGATGGCGCGCATTTGCAGCGGATCGAGCAATTCGATGCGGGCGACGGGCAGGCCGATCTGGATCGTCTGAATGACCGCATTCACCGCGCCGCGCAGCGTCTCGAACTCGCACACGGCGGCTGAAACGGCTTCGGGCTGACCATAGAGGCGCAGGGTCACTTCAGTGATGATGCCGAGCGTACCTTCCGCGCCTACGAACAAGCCGGTCAGATCATAGCCCGCCGCCGATTTGCGCGCGCGGCCGCCGGTCCTGATGATCCGCCCGTCTGGTAGCACCACGGTCAGCCCCAGGGCATTCTGGCGCATCGTGCCGTAGCGGACCGCGTTGGTGCCTGACGCGCGGGTGGAGGCCATGCCGCCGAGCGATGCGTCCGCGCCCGGGTCGACGCGAAAGAAGAGGCCGGTATCCCGCAACTCCATATTGAGCTGCTTGCGCGTGACGCCCGCCTGCACCGTGCAATCGAGATCGTCGGTGCTGACGCGCAGCACCTGGTCCATGCGCGAGAGATCTATGCACAGGCCGCCGCGCACGGCGAGGAAATTGCCTTCAAGCGAGGTGCCCGTACCATAGGGCGTGACCGCGATGCCCCTATCCTTGCAGAAGAGGACGGCTGTCGCGACCTCTTCCGTGGTGAGCGGATAGACCACTGCGTCCGGCGGCATGGCGGGATAGAAGGTTTCCGCTCGCCCATGATGGTCGCGTACCGCCTGGCTCTGACTGAACCGCTCGCCAAAGCAGGTGCGCAGCGTGGTCCAGTCAACCGCGCGGTCTTCTGCCGCTGTCGCCATCGAAGCCTCTCCTGCTAGTTATCTGGCGGTGCAGTCTAGGCTATTTCGGCGGACGCCTCCACCGCCTCTTCGTCAGCCGAGCGGTTGGAGCAGTTCCAGCAGATGACCTTCCGGATCGGCGATATAGGCGACCTTCAGTTGGTGATCGGGAATATCCACCGGCGGCGTCACCACTGATCCGCCTGCCTCGGTCGCCGCTGCGATCACAGCGCTCATGTCATCGATCGACAGGCCGACCACTGCCTCGCCCGGCGGTGGGCAGGGCCGGTCAAGATATTGCACCAGATTGAGCAAGGTGCCGGATTCCCCGACGACCAGTACCGTCTCGCGCAAGGCGTAGCCCGGCTTGTCCACCGCGATCCGCGTCTGCACCCGAAGACCAAGGCCATCGCAATAGAAACGCTCCATCGCCGCCAGATCGGCGACGATGATCTTGGTGAACGCATAAGCCTTAATCATTGAGCAATCCCATCAGATGCCGAGCAGATCGGCAGCTGATTTGCCGAAGAAGCTTTCGCGGGTGGACTGGGGCAAGCCCTCTAACTGAGCGTCGTAGAGCGCGACGGCTTCCTGATGCCCTTCGACATGCGGGAAGTCCGAGGAGAAGACGATGATGCCTTCCGGGACGCGTTCGATCGTCGGGCGCAGTACGTCCTGCTGGTGGACGACGGACACGCGCACCTGGCGCTGGACATATTCGCTGGGCTTGAGCGGATAGCTGTAGGGCGCAAAGCTCAACATGCGCGGCCGCTTTTCATCGGCTTCGAGATCGATCGCTTCCAGAAAGTCGGGCAGCCAGTCGATCCCCAGTTCCGACACGATGACGGCAAGCCGGGGATAGCGCTCCAGCACGCCGCCAAAGACCAGCGAGGCGACGGCGAGCTGTGGCACCAGACGGCGGGACAGATTGGCAAGGCGGTAGAAGGCCGCGATGTCGCCGCCATTATTCGCCCAGCCGGGGTGCATCGCCGCCCGGCCGCCGCCGACATGGAACAGGATGGCGACGCCCAGATCCTCGCACGTCGCCCAGAATGGCTCGAAATCCGGATGGTTGAGCGCCTTGCCGCCATGCGGGTCGGCCTTTACGAACACAGCGCGCGCGCCGCGTTCCCGCCCGGCGACGACCTGCGCGATCGACCATTCAACGTCCATCAGATCGACGACCGTCGCCGGGATCAGGCGGTCGGTATAGCCCGCCAGCTGCTCAGTGGACCAGCGATTGTAGGTTTCCAGCGTCGCCAGCGCCAGTTCCGGCGCGTTGCGCATCGCGTGGCGATAGGGGTGGTAACCGTTGGACGGGAGCAGGATCTGCTTGTCGATGCCGCGCTGATCCATCCATTTGATGCGCGGTTCAGGCTGATAGGCTTCCGGAGAGAAAGAACCCGAATCAACCGCGATCTGTGGCGGGTCGCCGCCCGCCAGCGAGCGTTCATAAGCATCTACCACGACGGGCGGTATGAGCGTGAGCGGGTCGGGGCGCAGCGCGGGCGGGACGGAAGAAAAAAGGTCGCCCACCAGAATGTCGATCAGTTGTTCGGCCGCCGTCATCTTCGGCAGCTTCGCAGCGAGAGCCGGATTGGCTTTCATGAACCAGTCGGCCGGTTCATTGAAATGACTATCGACGTCGATGATCCGCATCCTGATTCTCCTGTCACAATCGTCCCGGAATCAAAGTTCCGGGTTTGCCGCGTGCCATAGTTCTTATCGGGAGGCGCGCGGCAGTCAATAATTTACGAGCGATCATTCATTTATTTGGAGATGGAGCGGCCTGGGCCCTTCCGCCAGCGGGGAACAAGACGGGGGGCGCTGGAATAGGGGTTTCGCCTGCTGCTATCGCCTTGGCATGATTCGTTTTGACCTAGCGGGCTCCGCCCTTGATCCTTCCCTGCGCCGTTCCATGCTGCTGCGCGCCTTTGTCGCGCAGAATTGCGCGGTGGGCTGCGCCTATGGGGGGTTCGGGGTCAGCATCCTTCCCCTGCAGGACAGGTTCGATGCAAACCGCGCGACTGTCTCAGCTGGATTGTCACTGGTGGTGCTGATGACGGCGCTTATCGGCCCGCTGGTAGCGGCGCTGGCGAAGCGGTTCGGGCTGCGATCGATCATGGTGGCGGGCGCGTTGCTGTGCTGCGCGGGCTATGGCTTGCTCAGCATCGCATGGAACATGCCCGTCGTGCTGGCGGCTTATGCGCTGCTGGTGGGGCCGGGTGTCGGGCTTTCCGGCACATTGCCCGCCAGCCTTCTGGCGAGCGGCTGGTTCCCGGAAGCGCGGGGACGGGCGATCGGCCTTACGACCATGCCGGTGGTGATCGCCGCAGCGCCCATGGCGGGGCTGGCGTTGATCCAGAATTTCGGCCTGCCGGGCCTCTATCTGGCCATGGCCGGATTGCATCTGCTGACCGTGCCCCTGCTGCTTGGCGTCCATGAAGCGCCGCTCGCGCCGGTAGCGGCGGACAATGTTCATCAGGAGGGGCGCGCTGAGACCGGGCGCGGCCTGCTGTCCCACCCGCTATTCTGGTTCGCCATGGTGGGGGCGGGCTTGCTCAACGCGACCGGCATCGTCGGATCGGTGCACATGGTCGCTGTCTCGGTCGAGCGCGGCTTGCCGATGGCGCAGGCGGCGTTGCTCGCCTCGCTGATGGGAGGAGCCAGCGTGTTCGGCGCGGTCGCGATCGGCTGGCTATGCGATCATCTGGGCGGCGCAAGATCGCTGGCCGTGGTCGCAGGCGGCTTTGCCCTTGGCTGGGCGATCATCGGCCTGACGGGATCGCTGCCGGCGATGACGCTAGCTATCCTGCTGATCGGCGTGAGCGGTCCTGGCGTTTTTCCCAGCGTCACTCTGTTATTCGCGCACAGCTTCGGCCCGGCCGCGATGGCGCGGGCCGTGGCGCTGTTCGGCATGTTCAGCGTGCCCCTGACCTTCTTCCTGCCGCCTGCGGCCGGATGGCTACACGATATGGCTCGCGACTATAGGCCGGTGATAGCAACGATTGTTTGCACTTGCTCGATCGTGGCCATGTTGTTTGCGCTGATCGCGCGGCGCGAAGATCGGATGGGAGGGGTTTTGTCGGAGGAAGTAGGGGCGTCTGCGGCTCGTTAAGATCATTTTCCGTTCGCCCTGATTAGGAACTGAGCGAAGTCGAAGGCGCCTATCGAGGGGAATGTCCTTCGATACGCCCTTTTCGACAAGCTCAACGGCTACGCAGGACGAACCGGGGGGACCTAAGCTGGCACCGCCTGCGCCCCGCGCACGAGGCGGCCTGGCCTTGCACCCGTCGCCTCATCGCTGCGGCGGATCACCTCGCCCGAGACGATCGTTGCGACAAAGCCTGTCGCCTTTTGATCCAGCCTGCGCCCACCCCCCGGCAGGTCGTGGCGCACATAAGGCGCTTGCAGATGAAGCCCGTTCAGGTCGATGATGTTGATGTCCGCCTTATACCCGGGCGCAATCCTGCCCCGGTCGCGCAGACCCATGGTTTCGGCAGGTCGTGACGACAACGCCTGCACCGCCTTGGCTACGCTCAGTTTGGGACCGTCGCGATCGCGCGTCCAGTAGGTCAGCAGGAAGGTCGGATAGCTTGCGTCACAGATCGCGGCATAATGCGCGCCGCCATCGCCAAGGCCCATCACCGTCGCAGGATGATTGATGAGGTCATGGACCGTATCGAGCCGGTTGCGGTAGTAATTGCCGAGCGTGGCATAGAGCATTCCGCGTCCGTCGCCGCCGTTCATCAGCAGATCATAGGCGATTTCTTCAGGCGCGGCGTTCCGGCGGCGTGCGCGCGCGCCGATGCTGCTTTCGGCCGGGGGCTCGTAATTAGGCGGGTCGGATAGCGGGAAGATCCAGTCCCAGTTGCGCGTCATCATCGCCAGGGGGTTCCCCTCATGCGGCGCTTGGGCGAGCAGCTTCGCCCGGAAGGCGGGATCGCGCAGATGCACAAGCTGTTCTTCCAGCGGCAAGCCCGCGATCGCCTCGTAGCTGGGGCAGAGGCTGAAGGGATGGCTGGACAGTTCAAAGCCGCAAATCATGCCGACGGGGCGGGGCAGCACTTGCGGGCTGATCGTCATGCCGCGTTCATTGGCTTCCTCGCAAATGCGCAGCGCGTCTTGCCAAACTGGTTCACCGCCGTTGGGAGTGCCCAGGGTGAAGGTGGCCGGTCTGCCCGCTGTTTCCGCGACCTCCAGAAGATGGGAAAGTTCGTCCGACCAGCTTTGAAAGGGGGCGTCCAGCACCATCTGCAGCACGCCCGTGTCTGCGTCGCGCAGGGCGCCCGCAATGGCTTTGAGTTCCTCGACATCGGCCTGGTAGCTCGGAATATTCTCACCTGCCTTGGTGCGGTGGATCAGCAGGCGGGACGTCGCAAAGCCGATGGCCCCGGCGTCCAGCGCTTCGCGCGTGAGTGCGCGCATCTGCTCCAGATCTTCCGCCCTGGCGGGCTCGCGCCGCGCACCGCGCTCACCCATCACGAACACGCGGAGCGGGCTGTGGGGCAACAGCGCGGCGACATCGATATCGTGGCGGCGGGCGTCGAGTGCGTTCAGATAGTCTGGAAAGCTCTCCCAATCCCAACTGAGCCCTTCGGCCATGACGACGCCGGGAATGTCCTCCACGCCCTCCATCAGGCGGATCAAGCGGTCGTGATCGGCAGCGCGGCACGGCGCGAAGCCGACGCCGCAATTGCCGATCACGACAGTGGTCACGCCATGAGAGGAGGAGGGGGAGAGTTCCTCCGACCAGACGGCTTGACCATCATAATGGGTGTGGATATCGACGAAGCCCGGCGTGACAGTAAGGCCCGCAGCGTCGATGACTACCTTCGCCTCGCCGCTGAATGCGCCGACGCTGACGATGCGGCCGTCACGGATGGCGACGTCGGCGGTGAAGGGTTCACCGCCATCGCCATCGACGATCGTCCCGCCGCGAATGAGCAGATCGCAGGTTTCGGTCATTCCGCCGCCCTCGCAATCGGGTCCAGCGCGACCTTGCCGCCTGATGCCCAGAAAGCGCCTTCGCGTGACGTATCGACATCTTCCGCGCCCCGGACGCCAAGCGCCTCGCGCGCCTCGGCGAGCGGCAGGTGGAATACGGTTTCCAGCTTCTTCATGAAGAGGGCATCGCTCTGCTGCCCCACCTTCATGCCGCGCTGGATCGCGTTGACGCAGGTGGGCCACACTTCGGGATAGTGCAGCATGGTGCGGACCGTATAGCGGAGCGAGCCAAAGATGTGGATCATGTTCACTTCGGCCGCGAGATGCGGGTTGTGCATATGTTTGGGCACATTGGTCAGACGATACCAATAGGGGACCAGCTCCCCCATGAAGTTGAAGCCGCCGCCCGTGAGAATATGTTCGAAATCATGCGTCTGGCCGGAACGCAGATTATAATATTCCAGCTGCGTTTGGGGCTCCTTCCAGGGCGTGATCTGGATTTCATAATCGCCCTCGGTCATCTGCTTGTAAAAGATGCCGCCGAGGGAGCCGGGCGCATATTGGGCGAACTCTTCGATGGTGTAGGTCGAAATGAAACCTTCGCTGAACCAGGCGTCCAGTTGCGGGTTCACCTTGCGCTCTGCCGAGAACATTTCCTCGATCGCGTCGAAATCGCGTAGAGATTCCAGGATCGGGAGGAATTCGTACATCTCGGCAGGGGCGGGCATGTCGGGCCCATTTTTCCGCAGCAGGATCATCGCCAGCCATTCGCGCAGGCGCGGGTTGTTCAGATATTTGGAGGAAGAGATGAGGATGCTGCTTTCGGTTTCGACGGGCATTACGCCGCGCAGCAGATAGGGGATTTCGGCCATGTTCCGTGTTCCTTTAGTCGAGCACCAGTTGCTTGCCGCCTGAACCCCAGGCGCTGACCCGCTTGTCGCCCACCTCAAATTGCGGGAGCAGGTCGAAGAAGCTCTTGTCAGCGACGACGACGCGCTGCAGCCGGCGGGGCGTCATGCCCGTCAGGTCGCCGCGCGCGTGCTGCAAGGCGATATTGTCCCAGACAACGATGTCGCCATTATTCCAGCGGTGGCGATAGATGCGGTCGTCGCGGTAAAGTTCAACGAACAGCGCGTTCAGCGTCGCGTCGCTTTCGTCCCGCTCCATCCCCATGATGCGCGCTGTCTGCATGTTGCTGATGTAGAGGACAGGTTCCCCGGTGCGCGGATGGGGGATGATGAGGGGGCGCATCTGATGCGGCATTTCGTCGGAACTGTCGTAGCCGACCGTGCGGTGCGTCTGGATCGGGGCGATCATGGTCATGGCTTTCCGATCGGCTATTTTGACCATGAGGTCTTCCGGCAGGGCCACCGCCGTATCGGCGCCGTTGACGAAATCGGTATAGCTTTGTCCGTCATTCACAGCGACGGCATGCAAAGAAATGACCTTGAATGGTTCTTCGGTGAAGGCCAGATCGCTATGCCAGGTGAGAGGGCCTGAACCGAGCCCGCCATCGGTTGAAATCTCGCGATATTCGCCGTGCGAGCCAAGCACCCGGCCGAAATTTTCGAGCAGCTTTACCTGGTTGGATTCCGCCAATTGCTGGTTCCGGAAGACCAATAGCTTATGGCGATTGAACAGATCGACCATGCGCTGTTCGAAACCTTCCGGCAGCGGCCATTCCAGCCGAATGCCGATTTCCATGCCGAACGGCGTCAACGGTCGCTCCGTCCATGGACTGTCCATGAGTCGCTCTCCCAACTACATTATGGGTCCGAACGGTATCGAACCGTTCGGTTGTCGTCAAGAAGCATGGGTGCATCCTCGCGCCGTGCTGATATAGCGCTCTGATGTTTAGCAGGAATGCCGGATGAGAGATGCAGCGGAGGCGAGGACGGATGTGGCGTCGCCGCGCGTCCGGCACCTTCTGGCGTCCGCTCGCGCACAGTTTGTCGAGCGCGGGTTTGACGCGGTCAGCATCGATGCGATCGCACGCACGGCGGGTGTGAGCAAGGAAACCATCTACCGCCATTTCGCGGATAAGGAGGCGCTGTTCCGCGCGGCTCTGGACGAACAGGGGGCCAAGTTCGTCGCCCGCGCCGCTGCCGTCCATGAAAGCGCGGCGAGCGGCGGTTCGGAACTGGCGGGTCTTGCCCGCGCCATACTCGATTCCGCATTGGATCAGGGCATGTTTAGTGCCCTGTGGGTCGCGGCGGGCGTGGCGCACAAGATGCCCGACCTCGCATCAGCACTGCAAAATGGGCAGGGCATGCGCTTAGAACCTGTGCGGCAGGCGCTCGAAAATTATGCGCGGGAAAAAGGCGTCGATCGCCCCGTGCCTTTGGAAGTGGCGCTGGATTTCGGATCATTGGCGGTTGAAGGACCGGTGGTACTGATGGGCTTTCCTGCTGCGCCGCCCGAAGCGCGCCACCGGATCGCGCACCACGCCGCGGCTCTGTTCGCCCAGGGCATAGGCAGCGCCACGGCGCCCGGCCTGCCGTGGCCCGATCCGATGCCGTCCGCCGAGGCCGAGCCATTCGAAGAGCCGCCATCCCATATCCGCACGCTGCTCGACGTCGCTGGGCGTCATTTCCTGGCGCAGGGATATGAAGGCGCCAATCTGCACCTGATCGGCGAGGAGGCGCGGGTTGGGCGCGGCACCCTCTATCGCCATTTTTCCAGCAAGGCGGGCCTGTTCACAGCCGCCATGCGGGCACTGGTGCAGGAGTGCGCGCGCGCAGCAGTCCCCCCTGCGCTGCCCGAAGGCCAGGCTGACGTGGACGCGCTGGCGGCTTATGTCGAAGCGGCCTTGGCGATCCTTGCGTCCGCCACTTCGATCCAGTTGCATCGCGTCGTCATCAGCCAGTCTCGCCGCGATGCTGCGTTGGCGCGCCATGTCTATATCGCCCTGCGCGCGCCCTGGGTGTCGGAGCTGGCTCGCTGGCTGAACAGCCTTGGCATGGGGCAAGAAGCAGACTGGCACGCGCGCCAGTTGCTGGTGCTCGCTTTGCGCGGCAACCGCCTGTTCGCAGGCGGGCATCCGGTTTCCGCGCAGGAAAGGCGGCGTTATGCGCAGCGCGCCGCAGCCATTTTCCTGCATGGCTTTATCAGCCAGCTTTGAATAGCTGGGTTCAGCCCGGAAAGCCGGTAAAGCCGGTCATGCCGCCATCGACGACCAGTTCCGTGCCGGTGATGTAACGCGCCTCGTCGGAACAGAGGAACAAGGTGGCATGCGCGATGTCCCAGGCGTCGCCCATGCGGCCCATCGGTACCTGAGCATGGCGCTTTGCCACCATCCCTTCAAAGTCGCCCTTGTTGTAGCGCTGGGCCAAGCGCTCCACCAAAGGGGTGAACATCAGGCCGGGAACGACGCAGTTCAGCCGCACGCCCTTCGCCGCATAGGCTACGGCCGTCACCTTCGTGAACTGGATGAGCCCTGCCTTGGCCGCGGCATAGCCGACCTGGTCCTTGCCCGCCCAGCGCAGCCCCGCGATCGACGACACATTGACGATCGCGCCCGACCCTTGTTCGGTCATGATCGGCAGGACGGCCTTGCTGGTCAGGAAGGCGCTGGTGAGATTGAGGTCAAGCTGCTGCTTCCAGACCGCTTCCTCCATCGTTTCGGGCGTGCCCGGTTCCGACTGGCCGACATTGTTGATGAGAATGTCTAGGCGGCCGAAGCGGGCAACGCAGTCGGCGACCAGCGCATTGACCTGCGCGGAATCGGTTACGTCGCCTGCCGCGGCGTATAGGATATTGCCTTCGCCAGCGACGATCTCCTTCGTCGCCTCGGCGGCTTCCAGATTGCGGTCCACGCCATAGACCGTCGCCCCCTGCCGCGCGAGAAGGGTAGCGATCGCCTTGCCATTGCCCCAGCCGGGAGCCTGGCTACCGCAGCCAGTCACGATCGCGACGCGTCCGTCCAGTCTCAACATCCCTCACACTCCGTTTTGCGTAGCGATTCACCCTTGCCCCGCGCTGATGGCATCGTCATTGCGGCGTGGCAACTTTTCGGATGGAGAGAGCGGAATGAGCAATGCGCCCCGCATTATGATGATCAGCGCCCTGGCACAGTCGCCGGGTCCAGCCATGGCGGCCATGCGCGAAGAATGGCCTGAAGCCGCTGTCCATAATCTGATCGATGACTCGCTCGCATCGGACTTCGCTACCATCGGCGAAATCAGCCCGGCGATCTATGATCGGTTCCAGGCTCTTGGGCGTTACGCCGCCGGGGCCAATGACGGGCAGGCCGAGACGGCAGGCATCCTCTTCACCTGCTCCGCTTTCCGCCCCGCCATCGAACGGGTGAAGGCAAACCTTTCCATACCCGTAGTGACGCCCAACGAAGGCGCGTTCGATGAGGTGCTGGCGCTCTGCAAGGGGAAAGAAGGCGGCGGGCGTGTGGGCCTCCTCTTGACCTTCCAGGGGTCTGTCGCCCCCCTAGAGGGCGAAATCCATGCGATGGCCGATGCTGTCGGTCAAACGCGGCCAGTAATCATACCGGCGGTCGCGACCGGCGCGCTGGAAGCGTTGCAGGCAGGTGATGGGGACGAGCATGACCGGCTTAGCGTAGCCGCTGCGGAGGCATTGCCGCCGGTGGACGTCATCGTGGTAGGACAATTCTCGATGGCGCGCGCTGCTCCGCTGGTGCGGCAGATCCGGTCCGAACCGGTGCTGACTACACCGCAGATGGCGGCGCGCAAGTTGCGGCGGCTGGTCGAAGAGACGCGTTGACTGGGTAGGGGCGGAATATCTTCCGACCCCTTCCTTTGATTAGACAGCCAATGTTTCGGAACGCGCCGGAACGATCAACGGATCGCCCATCCGTTCAAAAGCCGACAGAAAGTTGCCGCCCATGAACAAATCTTGGCGGCGTGCTGGCAAGCGGTCGGCATGTTTGTCGAAAAATTCGCGATAATGGCCTGACGGGTCGGCAAAGCCCTCAAAGTGCGGGAAGTCGGAGGAGAACATCAGCATCTCCTCCGGCAGTTGTTCCATGATCAGGTCGAGCGGATTATCGCTGCCGCAATTGAGCGGCGTACCGCGAACATTGCGGCGAACATAGTCGCTGGGCCTCATGGGATATTTCCACTGACCCAGGAACAGTTCGGCCGTGGGCGTGGCGCGTTCGTCTATGTCATTGAGGACGAAAGGCATCCAGCCGATACCAAGTTCTGCGATCGTGACAGTCAGCGTAGGATGCCGCTCGAACAGTCCCGAAAAGACCATCGCGTTGATGTTCATCATCGCCGTCACATGGCGGAACCCGCCGCCAAACTGGCGGAGCAAGGTAGGATCGGCCGCCATGTTTGACCAGCCCGGATCGAAGGACATGCGCTCAAAACCTGTGTGCAGCATGGCGATCATGCCGCTGTCGGTCACGGCGCGCCAAAACGGGTCCCAATCCGGATGGACGATGGACCTGCCGGCGACCGGCGCGCCGGGGATCAGGACAATCCGGCTGCCGCGTCGGCGCATGCGTTTGAGTTCGGCGATCGCCCAGTCCAGATCTTCATAATCGAGCGCGGTCACCGGCAACAGCCGCCCGCCCCCTTCGTCGCACGTGTCGGCCAGCCAGTCATTGGCGGTGCGGATGGTTTCCTGCCGCAGCGAGGGATCATCAATGAAAGTCTGATAAGTAATGCCCGACAGGCAAATGACATTCTGCAGGTCGATGCCCTGGCTATCCATCCATTTGAGGCGCGCCTTGGTGTTGGCGACCTCCATCTGGTTCTTGCCTTCAAATTCGGCGCGTCGCCCTTTTTCATCCGCCTTTTCCTTGGCGAACAGGGTGAGGAGGCCAGGGGGCGTTAGTTCCTCCATGGAAGGGCGGCGGTCGTCGGGAATGGACCGCACCAGATCACCGCAGATCACCTTTACCGCCAGAGCGCCGCCATCGAGCTTAGGAAGCCGCTTCGCCAAATCAGGATAATTGGCCAGCCATTCAGGTCCCGGTTCGAAATGCGCATCGACATCGATTACCAGAGTCATCGCTCTCTCCTTGCTGATCCGCATTTGCCAGACGGATTTCAGACCGTGGAAGATTTACGCATCTCTCTGTGCATCGTCCATCCGCCTACCCGGAAATTGCAATATTGCGGGCCGCATCGCTCGTGGCGCAGCGTGATCGCGGCTAAGCTGACTTTGCTGATACACTGTGTGTTGTTAATTCCTGCTTGCCTCTGGCTTCTACGCATTTCAGAAACGAGGAGTGCGAAGCATGGCAGAATAGAAAATCCGAGTCGGGGTCGACTGCGAAAATGAGTAACGGGTGCAGCATTGTCCTTTTATACAGCCCGGCTGGATAGCAGGATCCTGCGCGCCGCCAAACCGCATGTGCAGCTTTTGAAAGAGCAAAGCGAAGTTCGCCTGGGCGAGGATGGATGATCAAAAGCTTTCCCCATTTCGGCATATATGTCGCTGACATCGCGCTTTCGACGCGCTTCTACATTGAGGGACTCGGCTTTGAAGCGCAGGAAAATGGGCGCACCGACGTGCCAGGGCCCCTGCTGGAAATGCCGGGCGCGATGGTCCGCACCCAGTTCATCCGGCATGAGCAGGGCATGCGGATGGAGTTGTGGACTGTGGAGGACCGGCCGCCTGCTGGCGGCGCGGATCCCCGCCCAGCCAATCTGCCCGGCCGCCCCCATCTTTGCTTCGTGGTTGACGATCTGGAACAAGTGGCTGCGCGCGTAGTCGAATTTGGCGGATCGAGGCTGGACGGGACCCTGTCCGACCTTGGCTATGGAAAACTCATCTTCTGCGCTGACCCGGACGGGACGCGCATAGAACTGGTCCAGATCACGAGCGGTTGGACCGGCTACGACCAGCAACAAGGCTGACGACAAGCCCTCCGCCCTTGCCCGGCGCAAACAGGAGACACGTGAATGAATGGGATGACTGGAGCAGCCGCTGTCGGGGACGTGACCGGCGGACCTTCAGGGCAGGGCCGGATGATGGTGGCCCGAGCCTTCCTGGCGCAGAATGTGGCGGTGGGCTGCGCCTTTGGCGGCTTCGGCGTGTCCGTTCTGCCGCTGCAGCAACTTTACGGCGCCAGCAGGGGCACGACGACATTGTCGCTCGCTTTGTGCGTGCTGGTGCTGGGCCTTGTCAGTCCACTCATTGGCGCGTTGATCGGCCGCATTGGTCTGCGCTGGACGATGACGATCGGCACGGCAATTTCCGGCGCGGGCTATGCGCTGCTGGCCATCGCGCCGAGCATGCCTGTTGTGCTGCTGCTTTACGCACTGCCGATCGGCGTCGGCCTCGCGATGTTCGGCCCCTTTCCTGCCAGCGTACTCGCCAGTAATTGGTTTCGGCGCAATCCTGGCACGGCGTTAGGCATAGCGAATACGCCGCTGTTCGTTGCCTTGTTGCCGATGGTTGGGTTGATTGTGATCCGCGACCATGGCCTTGGCGCCTTCTATCTGACTCTGGCGGCTTTGCACGTGGCGCTGCTGCCTGTCATGCTGGGAGTTTCGGACGCGCCAGCTGAAGCGGGGCAGCAATTGGGCCATGGGCATGGCCATGGCGGCGGTGCGATGATGTCCGCCCGCGCGCTGCTGCGCCGTCCAGCCTTCTGGGTAATAAGCCTGGGAGCCGGTTACCTTAGCGCCGTGGGCATTACGGCTGTTTCGCACCTCGTCGCCTTTGTGGCTGAGCGGGGCGTGGCGGCGAGCGAGGCTGCTGGCCTGCTCTCTATCATGGGCGGCGCGGCGGTGATCGGTTCGCTCGTCATCGGCTTTCTCTGTGGTCGCCTGGGCGCGCCATTTTCGCTCGGGCTGATTGCTGCCGGATTGGCGCTCAGTTGGCTGGCGCTGCTCAGCACGAGATCCTTCCCCCTCATGGCTTTGGCATCGCTGATGCTGGGCGCTGGCGGGGCAGGCGTGTTCCCGGCCGTCAACATGCTGTCCGCTCGCCTGTTCGGTCAGGATTCGCTGCCTCGGGTCATCGGTCTTTTCGGCGTGGTGACGCTGCCGCTTACCTTCTTTCTACCGCCGCTCGCGGGCGTGCTGCGCGACATAATCGGCGGCTATGGGCCTGTGGCGATGATGCTCATTGGCGGCTGTGTCATCATAGCGCTGCTGTTTTTCGGCATGGCGCGCGCTGGTCGCCAGGTACAGGCCCCCGCAGTTTGATCTCCCGAAAAGAAAGGGAAATTCATGACCTATCAGATTGATGCAGACGGTTCGGTACAACTGGGTAATGCGGTCGTGCCTGTGCCGCGGACGGTCAGTGCAGAGGCGCAGACGTTTCTGGCTACCCCGCCTTGGGCTGAGCCGCCCGTTCCGGACGCGGAACGCCTGCCTATGTGGGCGTTGCGGCCCTTCGTCGATGAACAGATGAAATTGGGCGGTGAAGCAGCGCTGCAGCAATATCCGGTCGAGGTGCAGGAAATCGAGATCGCCGGGGTGCGGTGCCACCTCGTCAAGCCTCACGATATTCCGGAGGAAAATAAGGGCCTGACCTTGATGAACCTGCATGGCGGGGGCTTCGTTATGGGCTCTGGATCTCTGATCGAAGCCATTCCGGTCGCGCATCAGGCCAAGGTGGCGGTAGTCGCCGTCGATTACCGCCTGGCGCCCGAACATCCCTATCCAGCGGCAGTCGATGATGCGGTCGCCGTTTATCGATCGATGCTGGACCATCATCGCCCTGATCAGATCGGCATTTACGGCTCATCGGCCGGCGGTTTCCTGACCGGCCAGACGATCATGCGGCTGGAACGTGAGGGGCTGCCGCTGCCGGCTTGCTGCGGAATCTTCACCGCTGGCGGGGATTTGAGCGACCTCGGCGACACGGCGAAAATCTTCACGCTGATGGGCTTTTGGGGCGACCTGATCCTGCCGACCGATCATGAGATCAGCGAAATTCGGGCGTATCTGGGCGGCGCGGACCCGAAAACCCCGGAGGTTTCTCCCATCCATGGGGATCTGTCGCGTTTCCCGCCAACGCTGCTCATGAGCGGCACGCGGGACGCCGTGCTCAGCGCCACGGCCAGTTTCCACCGCGCCCTGCGCCGTGCTGGCGCGGAGGCTGATCTGTTCGTGTTCGAAGCCATGCCGCACGCGCATTGGTACATGACCCATCTTCCCGAAGCGCAGGAAGCGATCGAGGTGATGAGCGACTACTTCCTGCGCCATTTGCGGTCCAAGCGTTGAACCGGCGGGGAGACCGGCCCCTACCGGTCTCCCTGCGCTGCGGGTTTCATCTGGTTCAGAAATTGAACGATCCGCGCTTCGGCTATGCCTATGCCCCGAGCGCAGAAAAGGATCGCGTCGCGCAAGGTGCGATTGTCATCCTCATCATAGGGGATGGCAATCCGCTCATGGCAGCGCGCCATCATCATCATTGTGCTGATATTTTCCATGAACGCCGCGGCGTTGGTGGCCGAGATTATCTCACCGCTGATGCCCCCATCAGCGCGTGCCGCTTCCAATGCTTCTTCAAGGTTAGGAAGCGTGAGGCGCAGCGCTCGGCGATAAACCAGGCGCGCATAACCCCCGTCGCCCGCCAGGCTGCCCACGACCATGCGCATCCCTTCCGCGTTGGATGCGCCCATTCCCTGCATGGCATGACTGATCGTGCGGCGGAGAATTTCAAGAAGACCTTCGGTACTGGGGGCGGCCTGACCGTAAGACTGGAAGGTTGCGTTCTGATCGGCGATCACTTCCCGCAACACCGCGCGATAAATGTGCGTCTTAGTGGGGAAATGCCGGAATAGCAGCGCTTCGGAAATGCCCGCAGTGCGGGCGATCTGCTGAGTGCGGGCTCCTTCCAGCCCGTGCCGGGCAAAGACCGCTTTCGCTGCGGCAATGATTGAGGCGCGGCGGCCGGCGCTGGAAAGGCGAGTGGCGGACATCGGCTGGAATATCACTCCGGGGAAATGCAGAGGCGGACTACTCGTTGTCAGGCGAGCGTTCCGGGAATGGTGGGGCGCAGCTTAGGCATTTACGCTGGAGAAACAAGGCAATCACATGCGCGTATGGGTGGCGATCCTGCCGTGCTATCTCATGATTCCCCCCGCCCAAACCCTCGTTCGAGGGCCTCGATGAAACGGTTGATCAACTGTTTTTGCCGCTCGATCATCTCGGGAGACAGCGGGTCCATCCCTGACAAGTTCCGCGCTAGAGGGGCCGCCCAGAAATAGCCGAACATGAGATTGAAGATCGCTATGATCTGAAGGATTAGATCCTCCGGCGCCGGTTCGAATTCGGCCGCGCGCGTGATCCGCCGCCCATAGTCGGCGAGCCGGTCAACCCAGGCCATGCCGATATCGTCCCGATGCGAGGGTGGTGACAGCAGGGACCGGATGAGCAGCATCGGGACGTTGGGATGCCGCGCCAGCACATCTACCAGCCGACCCCCGAGAGTGCGGAAGGATGCCTCCTGCGGTGACCGGGCGATGGTTGCATCCATCTCGTCCGCCAGTGGCTGCAGCGCCCGCTGGAGAACGCGATGATAGAGCGCATCCTTGCTTTCGAAATGTTTGTAAAGGCCGGGCTGCTGAATATTGGCGGCGGCGGCGATGTCGCGCAGCGATGTCGCTTCATAGCCCTGCTGCGCGAACAAGAGTTCAGCTGTGTCGAGCAGCCTATCGGTTGTCCTTTGCCCCTTGGTTGTCCGGGCAAGGGATAGTTCGCTAACGGGTTTTTGCGCGATGCTGGTCATGGCCGCACTTTAGCGGGGCGCGCAAACTTTGACTATCTTTAGTTATCGATCGATAACTAGACCCATTAATGGTCGGATCGGAGGTAATTGCTCCACATATCCGGAACCAAGCCGATGGCATTCATAAGCCGTCGCTTCCTACGCCATGATCCCCAAGCGCAGAAGCGCAAGGGGAGGTGCAAAGGCACGATGCAGCGAGCGGGTAAACCGCCGATCGAGCTTTATACCCCCTCTTTAAACAAAATTCAAATCTCATTCGAAAATGAGGAGGAGACGGGATGGATAATTTAAAAAGGGGTTATGCCGTATCGCTGTTGGCGAGTGCTGCATTTCTTGGAGCCATGGGTCCCGCGCAAGCGCAGACCGCTCCGCAGGCCGAACCCGCGCAGGGCGCGCAGATCAGCGATATCATCGTGACAGCACAGCGGCGCGAAGAACGCGCGCAGGATGTGCCGATCGTCATCAGTGCCTTCTCGCCCGAAAAGCTGCGGGAACTGAACATCACCGAACCGCAGAAGCTTTACGGCAACGTCCCCTCGCTGGTGGTGGGTACCCAGGGTCAGGCGAGCCGTGATGTGCAGAGCTTCTCCATTCGTGGGCAGTCGACCGGCTTTCTCGCGCTGCCTTCGGTGGCGACTTACCTGAACGAAGTGCCGCTGGTCGCATCGATCAGCCTCAGCCTTCAAGGCGGCCCGGGTCAGTTCGTCGATCTTGAAAATGTGCAGGTGCTTTCCGGTCCGCAGGGCACTCTGTTTGGCCGTAATACGACCGGTGGCGCTGTGCTGCTTTCGGCACACAAGCCTTCGACCGACCATGTAGAAGGCTATATTCAGGGCGCCTATGGCAATTATGACCTGGTGAATATCGAGGGCGCGCTCAATGTGCCGATCATCCAAGACAAGCTCGCCATCCGCGTCGCTGGCGCCTATTATGACCGGACCGGCTACACCCAAGACATTGTCTGGGACAAGGATCGCGATAATCAGCATTGGTACACCGGCCGCGTGAGCATCCTTGCGACGCCGACCGATCGGCTGTCGAACAACCTGATGGTCTATGGATCAAAGTCGCGCAACAATGGCGCGGGTTATATCAATCGCGGCTTCCGTATTCCCAGTCTGGTCACCGGCAACTGCGGTACGCCCCAATGTATCGCGATCTACAATCGCCAGACCGAGATTTCACAGCAGATCGGTCCGCGCAAGACGCGCAACGACGCCGACAGCTATTCCAACATCGACGCCTGGGGCGCGATCAACACCACTGACCTTGAATTGACCGACGAGTTGAAGCTGCGCAATATTGTCAGCTATCAGAAGCTGAAGTCCGATTATGGCAATGACAATGACGGTACGCCGCTGCAGGGGTATCAGATCAGTCAGAACGCCAATTTCCCGGACTTCCCCGTTCCGGGTTTGACGGACGAGTTCGGGATCCCCGTCGCGGGTTATAATAATGAGGTCCGGGTGGCGCACCCTCGTGATTATCTGAAGCAGATCACCGAGGAACTACAGCTTCAGGGGAATATGCTGGACAATCACCTGACCTATACCGTCGGTGGTTTCTACATCGACACCAAGCCGGCAGGTCTGTGGGAATCCGCAGCGGTGCAGTTCTGCTCCCCCATCAATACCGGCAATCCTGTTACTTGCGCTGGATCGCGTGGCAGAGCGGGCGTCACGAACAAGTCGAAGGCGCTCTACGGGCAAGGCACGCTGGATTTCGGTGCGTTCTCCGCAGCGTTGGAAAATCTGCGCTTCACGGCGGGCTACCGCTATACCTGGGACACGGTGAAGGGCTTCTCGGCGTCCTGGTCACCGCTGGCGAACGGCACCGTCCGTTGCTCAGTCGATAATACGATCCGGGCCACGGGCGATGATTGCCGCTTTGACGCGACACTCAAGACCAAGGCTCCGACCTGGACAGTGGGACTGGATTACAAGCCATTCTCCGGCCTTATGGTTTATGGCAAGGTCACGCGCGGCTATAAGGCCGGCGGCTTCAATTCGGTGGCAGTGAACCCCCAATTCCGTACGTTCGATCCCGAAAAGCTGACCAGCTATGAAGCTGGCTTCAAATCCGATTGGCGCGTGGGTTCGGTGCCGGGCCGTTTGAACGTCACTTATTTCTATTCGGACTATAAGAATATCCAGCGTCCTGGTTCCGACTTCAACCTGACGACCTTCGCTGGCGGCGCCAAGATCCTGTCGGCGAGCGCTACCATTCAGGGCGTCGAGGCAGAAGCGTCGATCCGTCCGTTCGATGGACTGGAGATTGGTGGCACGTTCAGTCACACCGATGCCGATTACAAGAAGTACCAGTTCACTTCGCTCGGTTCGGATCGTACCTGCCTTCCAGGCGGCGGCTTCGCCCGTGTCAACTTCGGCGGCACGGTGGATGCGAGCTGCTTGCCGTTCCAGTTCGTGACGCCGTACATCTACAATATCCATGCAACGGCGAAGCTGCCGATGGGCGAGGATTTGGGCGAGCTGTCCTACCTCATCAGCTATTCGCACTTCTCTAAACAGCATACATCGCCCACGGGTGATCCGTCTTTCGAGCCGGGATCGATGCTGGAAGCCTATGGCCTGCTGAACATGTCGCTCGACTGGCGGAACATTCGCCAGACGGGCCTGGACGCAAGCCTGTTCGTCACCAATGCGACGAACAAGCTGTACCGTGTCGCCAATGCCAACAGCTATAATGGCCTCGGCATCTTCGCATCGCTTTATGGCGAACCGCGCATGTATGGCATCAAGCTGCGCTATAGCTTCGGCGAACGCTGAGTTAGCTGAAACAGAAGAGGGGCCGCCCGGGCGTTCCGGGCGGCCCCTTCTTTGGTACCCGAAGCCTGGTTTAGGCAGCCAGTTCTTCGATCGGTTCGGGCGGGAAGATCACCGGCTTGCCGAGGTCATAGACGCGGATCAGCAGGCGGACGAAGGCGCGATCATTCAGTGGATCGCTCGGTTCCTCAAATGTCTCGCCGCGTGAACGCAGGTCCGCGATCAACATGCCGATGGCGCGCTCCACCGTCAGATCGTCACTATGGTCCATCGAGACCTTAAGTTCGTCATAATCCATGAAAAGCTGCGCCCCCCAATGGACCAGGAAGCGAATTTCCTCGTCGGGGATTTGCTGGATCACGCGGTCCTGGGTGGTGATCTGCCAGCCATCCGCGCCCGCGCCGATCCGGCTTTCATAGGCCAGCTCTTGGGGACGGCGCAGCGCCGACGGCCCATTCGCTTCAGCCGTGTGGTACATCATTTCATTTTCAACGACGACGCCCTTGCCCCACATCGGCGCTTTCAACTGCTTGGGGGCGTTGCGCGGACCATCGGGCCAATAGGTGAAGCTGCCGCCCACCTTGCCGCGATAATACCAGGCGATGACCTGCGCCTTCTTCGCCTGCCAGCGTTTGAACAGGCCGGACTTTGCCATGATGTTCAGCAACCAGACCGGCGCGCTGTCGAGATTGAGACCGCGGAACCGCGTGCCATCTACGTGCGGCGACCCGCCGCCACCGCAGGGGCCTGAAATGTTGAACAGCATGGACTCAGGCTGGGCATATTTGGCGCCATAATAGGCGCGCGCCTTGTCCAGAAAGGACGGATTTGTGTAGCAATCCTCTATCTCTGGATAGAGGCATACTCCTCCGCGCGCGAGGTAGCCGCGGAACACAGGGTTTAGGAACGGCTCCCACGTCAGCGTGCCGTCTTCGGGGATTTCGCCCGAACTGGTGGCGATCACTTCTTCGGGCGTTTTGAAATGATGCGCCAAGATCATCGGCCAGGGGCCATGATCGCGCACTACGCCAATCAGCCGATGATATTGGTCCTCGCTATAGACGCTATCCAATATTTGCGGTTCCGCAATAGGGCGGAACGTGTCTGCCAAGTCTGTTTTCATTTGCCTCTCCTACTTGCCGCCAATTTGACTGTTGACCGGCGGCTTAGTGCTGATCAAAGCATCTCGACGATTTCGATCAGGTGGCCGTCGCTGTCCTTGATGAAAGCCACCTTCACGCCATGCTGGGGCTGGGCATGGGCGGCGCGATAGACGCTGCCGCCTTCTGCCCAGGCCTTTTCGACGGTGGCATCGACATCATCCACCACGAAGCCGAGCGTCACTTCGCCCCGGTCGGGAATGGGGCGATTGGGAAAGCGCTGGATCACCAGAGTCGGGCTGGAATAGCCCGCCTCATCGGCGCCCATGATGATCTCGTCCAGTTCATGCTCGCCTTCCCCCTGCTGGACGCGCGTCTTTTCCACCAGGCCGAAGACGCGATTGTAGAAGCTGTAAAGATTATCGACGTCGGACACGATCAGCTTGGTGAAACTGAAACCCGTGCTGGCGCTCTGTGCCATAAGTTCCTCTCCCTCTTTGCGTATTCCTGATCGCGATTGTTGCACCGGTCATGCAGGCGGGACAAGGAATTTTTGGCATCTATTCCTAAAATACGGAAAGACTGGATCTGTGGCTTGACAAAATGACCGTTTGGCCGGTCATGGCGTAATGGATTCTGACTTGCAGCAATTGGCCGCGCCGGTGCGCGCCGGGCGGGGGCGTCCCGCCAAAATTACGGCAGCGTTGATCGTCGCCAAGGCTCGCGAAATGTTGCTGGTGAAGCAGCCGGAGGAAATCACCTTCGCGATGCTGGGGCGGGAACTGCGCGTGCCCAGTTCATCCATCTATAATTATTTCCCCAACCGCGAAGCCTTGCTCGCCGCCGTCGCTGCGGATGTTTTTGCGAGCTTCCATTTCGACGATCCGGGACCGGACGCACCCTGGCAGCAGCGGCTGCGCGCCTGGCTCGATGAAATCGACCGTTTTTTTGATCGCAATCCAGTGGCGTTCCGGGTGATGGCGACGAACAGCCAGGCATCCTCCGCCTGGATCAACGTCCGTGCGCTGCTGCTGGATGTCCTTCATGGCCTTGGCTATTCGGGGCGGGAGTTGACGCTTCTCCATGCCTGGTTCGAAGGGCAGGTCACGGGCATGTTGTTGATCGAATATCATGCGTCCCTGAACCGCGCGATTGCCGGGGATTTCGAGCTCGACCCGGCATCAGCGGCGAGCGACGCGGAGCGTTGCGATATGGAACGCCGGCACTATTTACCCACCATCAGGCGGGAAGAGATTGTGACAATGGGCTATGACTGCTTGATCGGCGCTCTGGAACGCATGGTGGCGAACCGCGCCGGTACGTGAAGGCATATGCCGTCCCGTTGCGAAGCGCCCTTGACAGTTTCGTGTAGCGGGGCATGAGCGGCGTCAGATTTTTTCGGCAGTGGGTGCACGCCTGGCCAATCGTTCAAAGGACCATGTGATGGAAGATATCTATATTGTCGGCGGCGCGCGCACGGCGATCGGCGATTTCGGCGGCTCGCTCAAGCCTTTCAAACCTTCGGAGCTGGGCAGCATCGTGGTGAAGGAAGCGCTCAACCGCGCCGGGGTCCCGGCAAGTGACGTCGGCCATGTCGTCATCGGCCAAGTCATGCCGACCAGTGCCCGCGATGGCATGTTGTCGCGCACCATCGCGCTTCATGCGGGCGTGCCGCTTGAGGTTCCCGCCCTGACGCTCAACCGGCTGTGCGGTTCGGGCGTCCAGGCGATCGTGTCCGCCGCGCAGATGATGAAGCTGGGCGAGGCCGACATCACTGTCGCAGGTGGCGCAGAATCGATGTCCAACGTGCCCTATCATGACCATGGCGCGCGATGGGGCCGCAAGATGGGCGACAATCCTGTGGAAGACGCACTGGTCTGTGGCCTGCAGGATGCAGGTGGCGGCTATCACATGGGTGTCACCGCTGAAAATTGCGCCGAACGGCATGGCATCACTCGCGAACAGCAGGACGCGCTGGCAGTTGAAGGCCATCAGCGCGCCGTACGAGCCATTTCCGAGGGTCGCTTCAAGGAGCAGATCGTTCCCGTCGAGGTGAAGACGCGCAAGGGCGTGACCATCTTCGATACCGACGAACATCCACGCGCCGACACGAACGCCGAGACGCTGGCCGCGATGCGCCCCGCGTTCAAGAAGGATGGCACGGTTACCGCTGGCAATGCGTCGGGCATCAACGACGGCGCGGCCGCCGTGGTCCTGGCGACCGGCAGCGAGGTCGAGCGCCGCGGGCTGAAGCCGCTGGCGAAGATCCTGGCTTGGGGTCATGCGGGCGTCGAGCCCGAATATATGGGTGAAGGGCCGATCAAGGCCGCTCCCGTAGCCCTGAAGCGCGCGGGCCTGACGTTGGAGCAGATGGATGTGGTCGAGGCCAACGAAGCCTTTGCCGCACAGGCCCTTTCTGTCGCCAACACGCTGGGTTTCGATCGTGAGAAGCTCAACCCCAATGGTTCGGGCATCGCCCTTGGCCATCCGGTCGGGGCGACCGGCACGATCCTGACGATCAAAGCCGCCTATGAGTTGAAGCGGACCAGCGGCCGTTATGCCCTCATTACCATGTGCATCGGCGGTGGGCAGGGCATCGCTCTAGTGATCGAGAATGTCAGCTGATTCCTGAACGATGAATATAGGGGCGCGAGCGGTGGGATGGATTTGCCGCCGCTGGTTTCGCCACAAATCTTAATTCTGCTCCTTGCGACCAGAACTCAATCACTTGCTGTGCGTTGAGACAGAAGGGCTGCCGATCTGCTGCCCGCCTGGAGCGAATTATGCCTGTTTTCGTCGAGTTTCCCGACGGCGAATGCCGCGAAGTTCCTAGCCAACTCCGCGCAATGCAACAATCGATTGGTCTGGGCGAATTTGAGCAAGTCCCGTTGAACTGCGATCCCGTATGGAAGTATGAGTGCGGCGGCACAGGTTGGATTGCTGTCCTTCGCAAAGGTCAGTTGCTGCCGCTGCGGCCCCAGGCACCAGCATGGTGGCAATTTGTCAAACTGATGCTGGATCCGGAAAGGCGCTCGACTAACGATACCCCGGTGGAAGAGGTGGGCGAGAGCCGATTGCAATCCGCTGCCTGAATGCGGGGCCTGTGACTGAGGAGATGGAACCCTTTTGGTGGCCGCTCCCCCTGCTCGCATTGGCCCGCGGGTGCTTTATGACGGCCAGTGCGGCGCTGAGGCCATATGAAAGACCCAACCGGGATCACGGAAACGATGATCTAATCGTGGAATAACTATAATCCCCATTATATAGGCGACCTGCACGGGATAATCGGTCAGGGGGGCTAAAAGGGGGGGGCGTCTATATCTGCGATTGCGATCCGCCATCGTCGCCGCCTAATTTGGCTATGATCCCATCGTCCACGATCCGGTGGGCGAGTGATTTACATTTATACCGAGCAGATTTTGGATCATGGCACGCGGCGACGAGAAATTGATCATCGAACAACCCATCAGTGCCGGCGGACGCGTCAGCCACCGTCAAGCCCATGTCGCGCTCGGCATATTCCTTATCGCCTATATCCTGTCCTTCATTGACCGGCAGATCCTCAGCTTGATGGTTGAACCGATTAAGCAGGACCTGGGGCTGAGCGATCTTCAGGTCGGCCTTCTGCAGGGACTGGCCTTTGCCATGCTCTATGCGGTGGTCGGCATTCCCATCGGCATGCTCGCGGACCGGATCAGCCGCCGTCGGATCATTGCAGTCGGCGTGCTGTTCTGGAGCGCCTGCACTGCGCTCTGCGGCTTTGCCGGCAGCTATGCGCATCTGTTCATGGCGCGGATGGGCGTGGGCCTTGGCGAAGCGTCGCTCTCGCCATCGGCCCATAGCTGGCTGAGCGACGCTTATCCGCCTGCGCAGCTTTCCCGCGCCATGGCGATCTACAATCTTGGCATCACCATCGGCGGCGGCTTGGCGCTGCTCGTTGGCGGCGCAGTGGTCGATATGGTCGCGCAAAGCGGAGCGCTCGTGCTGCCGCTTGTGGGGCCGATGCCAACATGGCGCGCCGCATTCCTGCTGGTTGCGCTTCCCGGCGCACTGGTCGCCGCCCTTGTATTCATCGCGCGCGAACCGGCGCGTCGCGCCCAATCGAAGGCGGGCATGCCGCTTCGCGCCGCTTTGTCCCACCTGCGCGATCACAAGCGGACATTCATCGCCATTTACGCAAATTCGACACTGCTCTCGATCATGGGCTATGGTCTAACCGCCTGGTATCCGACCTTGTTGATCCGCGGTTTCGCCCTTACTCCGGGACAGGCTTCGCTCCGGTTGGGGCTCATCTATCTGCTGCTCGGCAGCATGGGGTCATTGGCGGGGGGCTTTGCGGCAGAGCGGCTTACGCTAAAGGGCATACGGGACGCGAACCTGCGGGTGGTCATGATTATCGCCCTGCTTTGTCTGTTCCCAGCGCTGCTCGCGCCGCTCACGCCTTCGCCCGCGCTGTTGCTCGTCCTCTTCGGGTTGCTCACCCTCTTCTTCAATGGATATTTCGGTTGTTCACTCGCCGCGATCCAACTTGCGACACCGCCTAATATGCGTGCGACCGGGGCCGCCCTGTTCCTGCTTGCCAACAGCCTTGTCGGGCTGTCGCTCGGCACCGCCATCGTGCCGTTAATCGACAGCGCCTTGTTCGGCGGGCATGGCCAGATCGGCTCGGCGCTGGCGACTGTAGGACTTTGTGCCACGCTTCTCGCTGCTGTCGCGGCTTGGTCGGGACTGCGTTCCTATGCTCAGACGATCGAGTCCGTCGCGCAGCGCTGATTGGTTGCAAGAAGTCCAGCATATCCGCTGACCAAATCCGAACGGAACCCTTTGTGTTATAGGGAGTTCCGCTCCCGCGGAGCGACCGCACCTATGAGTTCCCGGTCTAGAAGGTATGCAGTGTGACGATTTCGGGCCGGATTGGGGGCGGTAATTACCATCATTTTCTGAGCGGCGGAGGGGAGATGGGCGATCGCATCGCCCGTTTCGACTGGTCGCGCACCAGCATCGGGCCGATCGATCTCTGGTGCAATGCGATGAAGAGCATGCTGGGCTTCGTGCTCCGTTCTCCCGTCCCCATCGTAACGCTATGGGGCGACAAGGGCGTCATGATCTACAATGACGCCTATCGTTCCTTTGCAGGCGCCCGGCATCCATCACTGCTCGGCACCAATGTGCTGGAAGGCTGGCACGAGGTTGCGGACTTCAACGCTAATGTAATGCAGAAGGTGTATCGCGAGGGCGGAACGCTGTCCTACAAGGATCAGGAACTGACGCTGATCCGCGATGGCACGCCCAAGCTGCTGTGGACCGACCTCGAATATTCGCCCGTAATGGATGAAGACGGCACGCCGATCGGCGTGGTGGCGATCGTCATCGAGACTACGGAAAAGGTGCTGGCCAGCCGGCGGCTCCAGGATGACCGCAACCGGCTTTGGTCGATTTCGCGCGATTTGCTGCTCGTCTGCACGCTGGAAGGGACGATCACGGCCGTCAACCCTTCGGCGACGCGCATGCTGGGATGGGCGGAAGAGGATATGGTCGGGCATAACCTGGCCGAGTTCATCCACCCCGCCGATCTCGACCGCACCAGCGGCGAAATGGCGAGTCTGGGGGAAGGGCTCAGCACACTCGCTTTCGAAAATCGTTACCGCACGCGTGAGGGCGACTATCGCCTGCTCGCGTGGACGGCCGTTCCCGACGCGGGGCGGGTCCATGGCGTAGGACGTGACATTACCGAGGAGCGTCACCTCGCCCGCGACCGCGACCGCATCTGGAACCTGTCGCCAGTGCTGAAGGTCGTCACGGATGCGCAGGGCTATATCACCGACGTTAATCCGTCCTGGACGGAAAAGCTGGGCTGGTCGCGTGAGGAGACATTGGGCCGCCGCACCACGGACTTCATGGTGGACGACGAAGCTGGGTGGCGCGAGCGGGTCGCTACGCTGCGCGCGGGCACGCCGCTGCTCGATTACCGCACGAAGCTGCAGACCAAAGATGGCGATCATCGGACCATCCAGTGGACGACCGTCCCGGAAAACGACACCTTCTACGGTTTCGGACGCGACATCACCGCAGAGATCGAAGCGGCCGCAGCCCTCGCCGATGCGGAGGCCGCGCTACGCCAGTCGCAGAAGATGGAAGCGGTCGGCCAGCTGACCGGCGGCATCGCGCACGACTTCAATAATCTGCTTCAGGGGATCACCGGCAGTTTGGAGATCGTGCAGCGGCGGGTGGCGCAGGGCCGGTTGGACGAGCTGGACCGGTTCATTGCCGGCGCATCGACCGCCGCCAGTCGGGCTGCGGCCCTGACGCACCGGCTGCTGGCATTTTCCCGCCGCCAGCCGCTCGATCCCAAGCCTGTGCGCGCCAATGCCCTCGTTGCTTCCATGGAGGATCTGCTCCGCCGCACAAGTGGCGAGCGGATCGAATTGGAACTGGTTTTGGCAGGCGGGCTGTGGGTCACCAAATGCGATCCCAATCAGTTGGAAAGCGCTATACTCAACCTCGCCATCAACGCGCGCGACGCCATGCCTGATGGCGGCAAGCTGACCATCGAAACCTGCAACGCCCATCTCGACCGCGCCTATGTGGCGCGGCAGCGGGGCGTGCGGCCGGGCCAATATGTGTGCCTCTGCGTCAGCGACACCGGCATCGGCATGAGCGCCGATACCATCAGCAAGGCTTTCGAACCCTTTTTCACGACCAAGCCGATCGGGCAGGGCACTGGCCTGGGTCTGTCGATGATCTACGGTTTTGCGCAGCAGTCGGAAGGCTATGCCAAGATCTATAGTGAAGTCGGGCAGGGAACGACGTTCAAACTCTATCTGCCTCGCTACCGCGGCAGCGAGGATGAGGAGGAAGACCTTCCGCAAACTAGCGCCATGCACCAGGCCGAAGATGGCGAGGTCGTGTTGGTGGTGGAGGATGAGTCGGTGGTGCGCGGCCTCATCCTCGAGGAACTGCATGAACTGGGCTATGCGGCGCTTGAGGCTGTAGATGGCGTCAGCGGCCTTGATATGCTGCAGTCCAAGCGGCGCATCGACCTTCTGATCACAGACATTGGCCTTCCCGGGCTAAACGGCCGCCAGCTTGCCGATGCAGCGCGGCTGCTGCGGCCGTCACTCAAGATTTTGTTCATGACGGGCTATGCTGAAAATGCTGCGTTGGCCTCAGGCTTCCTGGAGCCGGGCATGGAAATGATCACCAAGCCGTTCGCTATGGAGGCGCTGGCGACGCGCATCCGTTCGATGCTCACCGAACCCTCCTGATCTCGCCGCCGCTAACACCGCAGGATCATCGGCCAAACCCTAGATGGATCGCTGCATGATCCTGTGCGGTAGTTGCCGCGCGCCGAGCTTGCGGTGCCCGGACCGGTCGCGATAGCCTTTCTTCAGCACGATCGCCGGGTGAACAGGCGGCATAGATGCAAGGCTTCGGCCTCGAGGGATAACAAGCCTCAAGAGGAGAGAGAGATGACGGACATGCTGATCCGCGGCGGCACGGTGGTCGATGGCACGGGCGCGCCCGGCTACGCCGCCGACGTACGCGTGGCAGGAGCCAAGATCACCGAAATCGGCACGGGGCTGACTGCTGCCGCCGGTGAGGAGGTGGTGGACGCCAGTGGTTGCTATGTGACCCCCGGTTTCATTGAAAGCCACACCCATTATGATGCGACCATGTGGTGGCAGCCGGACCTCGATCCACTGCCCGGCAATGGCGCGACCACGGTGATCCTGGGCAATTGCGGTTTTTCCGCAGCGCCGCTTTCGAAGGAAAAGGCCGCGCAACTGGAGATGATCAAGATCTTCTCCTTCTTCGAGGATATCCCCCTGAAGCCCTTCCTCCAGCATGTCCCGTGGGACTGGGAGAAATGGTCGGAGTATAAGGCGTCGATGGCGCGCAACATCAGCCTGCCCGCCAACTATTCCGCCTTTGTCGGCCATATCGCCCTCCGTCTCGCTGCCATGGGGATAGAGGCTTGGGATCGCGCCGCGACAGCGGAAGAGGTCGCTCGCATGGCCGAATTGCTGGACGATGCGCTGGCGGCGGGCGCGCTTGGCATGTCCGACAATCTGCACGACCATGATGGTGATGATCGCGCCATCCCGACCCTGCTGGCGGACGATGCCGAGTTCGAGGCGCTGTTCGCGGTGATGGAGCGCTACCCCGGCACGACCTATCAGGTGATCATCGACACCTTCATGCGCAAGACAGGTCCCGAAAGCCTTGAACGGCTAGGCCGCCTGCTCAAGGGTCGCGCGATCCGCATCCAGGTCGCGGGCGCCGTGCCGACGCTGGAGTTCCAGAAGGACATTCTGCCCCGGCTTCAGGACACGATGGCGAAGCTGAAGGCGGAAGGCGTCGATATCTGGCCCGGTTACGCGCATGTCTCGCCCACCAGCACGCTGAGCCTCGTCAAGTCGCTGATCTTCGCCCAGTCCAACGATTATGTCTGGCATGAGGTTGTGCTGGCTGAAACGCATCAGGATAAGGCGCGGCTGCTTGCCGATCCGGATTGGCGCGCGCGGGCGCGGGAAAGCTGGGATACGAAGGCTTGGCCTCATTCGCCGATGAACAACCCGCAGGACCTTTATCTGCTGGACAGCGAGAATGGCGCGGGTCCCGTGGGCGGCACGCTCAAGGAATTTGCCGACGCGCGTGGGCTGCATCGGTCGGACGCGATGGCGCAGTGGATCTTGGAGAATGGCACCAAGTCCACCGTGCATATGGCGCCCTTCCCCAAGGATGAGGACCTGACGATCCAGCTGATGCTGGATCCCAAGACAGTCGGCAATATTTCCGACGCGGGCGCGCATCTGCAGATGCTGTGCGGCGGGGGCGAGAATATCCTGCTTTTCAGCAAATATGTGCGCGAGGGCTTGTTGACCCTGGAGCAAGCGATCCATGTGAAGACAGGTAAGCTCGCCAACTTCTTCGGCTTGCACGATACGGGCGAGATCAAGGTCGGCCGCCGCGCCGATATCACGGTCTTCAACCTTGACGAGGTCGAATATCGCAACATGGAGAAGCGCTTCGATGTGCCCGATGGCGACGGCGGCACCACATGGCGCTTTACCCGCCCGGCCGCGCCCATGCGGCTGACGCTGGTGAACGGGGTCAAGACCTTCGACGGCCAGAGCTATACCGGCGCGCGGCCTGGCGAATATCTCGCGCCGACGGCCGCAGTGAACGACGCGCTGGCGTCCCTGGAAGCGGCGGAATAAGGTTGGGAGGGAGCGGGCGGTTCGCGCCGCCCGCTCGTTTTTTGCGAATAAGGGAACAGGCGCTTGGGCATATTCGGTGCGATCGACCAAACGGGCATATTGGTCCAGGACCTCGACGCCAGCATCAGCCGCTGGATCACCCATTCAGGCGTCGGGCCGTGGACGGTCTTCCGCAATGTGAGGCTGGACGGCAGCTATCGCGGTGAGCCTACCGTCGTCACGATGGATGTGGGCCTCTCCTATCAGGGCGAGATGCAGATCGAACTTATACAAGTCACGAACGACGCGCCGTCACCCTATCGGGGCGATGATGGACGGCCCCTGCTTGGCCTCCATCATCTTGCGCGCATTGTCGATGACCTCGACGCGGCTGTGGATGCTGCCGTTGCGGGTGGCATGGAAGTCTCGTTCACCGCGCAAAATCCTACAACGCGCGTGGCTTATCTCCAAGTGCCCGGCGAGCCCGGCCAGTTGTTCGAATTCATCTGCGGCGCGGATATGCGCGCCCTGTGCGAAGCGGGCATCGCCGCTTCGCGGTCATGGGACGGCAAAAATCCAGTGACTGTGATTGATTTCGCTGTGGTGTGACAGGTTTCTGGATATCTAATGGCTCCGATTGGAAGCGGTGAAGATTGTCCAGCTGACCAGGCAGCGAGATTCCAATATTGTCATTAAGGGCATATCCGCCAGGAAGTTATTGTAGTCTCGTAGCGACTTGCATGTCGCCTACCGGTCGAGATGAGCGTAGTCGAACTGGCTGGTGGGGATGATGTCGATTCTCGAGAAATCGATGAACCCGGCGCAGCTGTCTGCCATTTCCTTTGTATTATGCGAGAACTTGGCTTCGTCGCCAACGGCGTCGAAGAAGACGGGCGCGTCGGTCATCGCTTCCAGGGGGAAGCATTCCTCGACAAAGGCATCATAGTCAGGCGCGTTGGGGGTCAGCGCGCGGACGATGATGTTTTGGACATATTCGAAATTCGCCTGCGTATCGATGGCGACCCGGGTGTGATGGTGGTGCCAATGGGCGACCGCATCGTCCCAGCTCATGTCGGGGCGGAAGGAAATGAAGCTGGCCTGCGACCAGCCCCAGGTGCGTGATCCGGCCTGCGGCGCATGATCCTTGTTGGGGATGATGGTAGATTCAGCAACGACCCACGCTTCAAACCGGACGCTATGATCGGCCAGAGCGGCGTCGATCTGTCCACGGAAATGGGCGTTGGCGGTGGGGAGCCAGAATTGGACCACGGCGTCCTGCTGGCGTTCCTGCCACTGCTGGATGAGCGAGGATGCAGGCTCTACCGTGGCATCACGCAGGTTCAGGCGGATGCCGTCTGCCCCGGCCGCCTTGAGCGCGGCGGGGAGGGTGGATTTCAGGCGTTCGGCATAGTCGCCGCGGCTTTCACCTTCCGGCGCCCACAGGGCGCAGATCAGCTTTTCCATGATCGTCTCTCCAACTATTTTCTATATCAGTCGAAATTGGCCTGGCCGCCGTCGAGCGGGATGGTGGCGCCAGTGAGGTAGGACAGGTCCGATCCGCACAGGGCGACGATGGCGCGGCCAATATCCTCCTCCAGCCGGCCGATGCGATCGAGCGGGATGGTGCGGAAAAAGGCTTTCGCTTCGTCCGGATTATGTTCGATCCACATTTTAAGGCCAGGTGATTCCGCATGGGGCGCGATGGTGAGGACGCGGATATTCTGCCGTCCCCATTCGGCTGCGCCAGCGCGGGTGAGGACCCGCGTTGCCTGCTTGATCGCACCATAGCAGCCGTAGCCGCTCATGTCCCAGCGGATGCCCGCGGAAGAGGTGAAGTTGAAGATGGTGCCGCCGCCGCGCCTTTCCATGTGCGGGCGGACCAGCTTCATCAGGCGGAAGGTGGCGAGCGGGCCGGATTCAAAACCTGCCAGGAAAGCTTCGTCGGTCACCTCGTCGAGCAGGCCGAGCGGCACTTCCTGCGCATTGTTGACCAGGATATCAACGCCGCCAAGATCGCGCACGGCGGTATCGACGGCCGATGCGAGATCGTCCGCCGCCTTCACATTGCAGGCGACCGCAATGGCGCGCACGCCGCGTTCTTCGACGAGGCGCGCGGTTTCCTGTACTTTTTCAAGGGTGCGGCCCGATAGCAGCAGATCGACGCCTTCGCTGGCCAAAGCGAGCGCGACGCCCTGGCCAATTCCCTGTCCCGCCCCGGTGATCAGGGCGACTTTGCCTTTAAGAGCCGTCATCGCTCTATCCTTTCGATAAGATTTTGTTGATCGGGTGTGGGCGCGTCAGACCTGTTGCGGTCGCAGGATCGCGTCGCTGCCGCCGTCGATGAAGATGATCTGGCCGAGCAGATACTGGTTTTCCATACCGAGGAGGAAGTCGATCAGTTCGGCGATTTCCTCTGGCGGCGCATAGTCCTTGACCGCTATCGGATTGCTCTGGGCGATGAGCTTCATCATTTCGGGCTCGCCGAACAGGGGCTCGGTCATCGGGGTCTTCACCACGCCGGGGCCGATGCCGTTCAGCAGGATATCCGCGCCGCCCCATTCGGGGGTAGCGGCGGCGCGGCGCACCCATCGTGACAGCGCATTTTTGGACGTCGCATAGGCGTTGCCCGGCTCTGCATTCATGGCGTCCAGTGCGCCCCCCTCATCCCCGGCAAGGCAGAGTTCCACAACCTTTGGATTGTTGGGCAGCATGGCGGCGGTGGAGCAGATGGCGACAGCACGCGGACGCGGAGACTTGGCGAGCAGCGGGCGCAATCCCTCCAGCGTGGCGACTGCGCCAAAATAGTTGATGGCGATGGTCTGAGCATCCCGATCCTGGGCGGAGATGCCGGCACCTGCGAGCACGCCATCGATGCCTTCGGGCGCAAGACGGGATATTTCCGCCACCATATGGTCGCGGCCAGCCGCCGTGCCGAGATCCGCATCGATATCCGAATTGCGCAGATCCACACCGATGACATGGTGGCCGCCGTGCTTCAGCCTGTCCCGGGTCGCAGCGCCGATGCCTGATGCTGCGCCGGTCACGACAATGGTCCTGCTCATACTGACACTCTCCGTCTTTTGCTTTGTTGCGTTGTTGATGGCAGCTTTTTCTGCGCATCGCCAGTGCTTGTTATGGGGGTCGTATGAGATTATCGTTGTGTCGATGGCGCAACAGGCTTTGATTGAAACGGGCGGTGCAGCGAGGGCCCCGGCGGAGCCGTGGACCGTGCTGGCGGCCGCTGCAAGCAGCGTCGCGCGCGTCGAGCTGCGGCGCTACGAGCTGCCGAGTCCCAATGAGATGTGGGAGTTGGACGATGCGCCTATCCTGTCCTTCGTTATGCCGCGCGCGGAAGGGACGCAGGGCGAGATCATGTTCGACCTGGGCGACCGGCGGCGGCACAAGGTCGGTCGCTTGCTCTTGCGGCCGGGTGGCATCGCCATGCATTCGCGCGGCGACGGCGGGATGCTGGACATATTGGCCTGCCGCTTTGATCCGGTGCGTTTCGCGGCGGTTACGGGTCTGGCTGAATGGGACTCCCGGCGGTTGAGCCACTGCGCTTCGATCCATTCACCTATCTTGATGACACTGGCCGAGCGGTTGAAACAGGAGACGGTTGCGCCGGGCTTCGGATCGGAAATGGCGGTCGAGGCGCTAGTGCAGTTGATGATGGTGGAAGTGGCGCGGCTGTTCCGGCGGAAGCCGGTGCATGAGGCGGGGCAGGGTGGTCTTGCACCCTGGCAGCTGGCGCGGATCGAGGAAGCGTTACGCTCAAGCGACGGGGAATGGCCAACGACGCAGGTGCTGGCGAGCCTGTGCGGGATCAGCCGGTCGCATCTGTCGCGCAGTTTCGCAGCGACGGCAGGGGCGGCGCTGTCCGATTATGCCGCGGCAATACGGATTGAACGTGCGCAGGACATGATTCGAGGCGGTGCCTTGCCGATGAACCGGATAGCTGAGACGCTTGGCTTTGCGACGGCGAGCGCGTTCAGCGCCGCGTTCCGGCGCGCGACAGGGATGACACCGCGCGCGTTTCGGCGGGGGTTTCATTAGAGGGGCGTGCGCGCCCTTCGACGAGCTCAGGGCGAACGGGCTTGGGGGTTGCGGCGGCTTTCGTTCGTGCCAAGGCCTTCGACTGCCTGCTTGCAGCAGGCGCTCCGGGCTCGAGCGAACGGGGTTAGTTATTGGCCCGTAGAAAGCTGATCAGCACTTGCGCTAAGGGCGGCCCCTGATCCTCCTGCACGAAGTGGCCGCCGTTGCTGATGCGTGTGTGGGGCTGGCCCTTTGCGCCGGGAATGCGGCGTTGGAAAACCTCTTCCCAGGCGATCGTGGCCGGGTCCTGATCGCTGAAGGCGGTTAGGAAAGGCTTGTCCCAGCTTTCGAGGAAACGCCAGGTAGCGCGGTTTGCTTCCAGCCCTTCGGCGTCTTCGGCGATCGGGATGCCGCAGGTGATCTGGAGCATGCCTTTTTTGTAGGAGGCGTCGGGGAAAGGGGCGGCGTAGGCGGCGAGTACTTCATCAGGCACATCGGTGACGCAGGCGCGGCCGACGAGCAGGTCCAGCGGAAGATCCTCGCTGGTGCGGCAGGTTTCGACCCAGGCGGCGATCGCCTCGCCCGGCCAGTCGGGCACGCCGAGCGGCGGCGGGTCGCAATTTTGCAGCAGCGTATTGGCGGCGAGGATCGCGGCGAAGCGGTCGGGACATTTTGCAACGACGCGCAGGCCGATGGGACCGCCCCAATCCTGGCAGACAAGGGTGATACCCTTAAGATCGAGCGCTTCGACGAAGCCGCGCATCCAGGCAACGAAGCGGTCGAAGCCATAGTCGGCGCGGCTGGCGGGCTTGTCGGACTTGCCGAAGCCGATCATGTCGGGCGCGATGACGCGATAGCCCGCCGCCACGACAGGGCCGATCATGTGGCGGTAGAGATAGCTCCACGTCGGATTGCCGTGCAGCATGAGGACGACGGGGGCATTGCGGTCCCCTTCATCCACATAATGCATGCGCAGTGGCCCGAGGCGCGCATCCTCAACCTCCACATAATTGGGTGCGAAGTCATAGCCCGGCAGTCCTTCGAAACAGGCGTCGGGCGTGCGCAATATGCCGGGCCGGACCTCCATCGTCAGAGAATGTAGCGTTCGCGATAGGCGGCGAATTCGCGCTTGATCGCTTCTTCGTCCAAGCCGAAGCGCTCGAGCGAATAGTCGTGCATCGGGCGCTGTTCGCGCTTGTTGCCGGCGAGGAATTCGGCCAGCACTTCTTCAAGCTGCGCATCTACGGGGATGCCCATGCGGGTGAGGACACGCTCGGCCTGTGCCATGGGCTCCTTGCCCACTTCGCGATAGTCGATATCGATGAAGCGGTCTTCGCCGATCCGTTCGCGCGCGGCTTCGAACATGCGCATCCATTCGACCAGGCGGGGGAACCAGAATTCACCTACTTCCCGGTCGGTGAGCGTCGCGCTGAGCTTATAGAGCGCCGCCTGCATCGAGACATAGGAGGGGACGGTCTGGAGCGGGTCGCGGTGCGTCATGATGAGCAGCGCGTCGGGGAAAGCCTTGGCCACGACCTCGGTATAAGGGAGGTTGGATGGGCTCTTCAAAATCCACTTGCGGCCTTTGCGCGAGGGGTCCTGCCACTGGAGATATTTGAGGATGGTCTTGAGGTCTTCATGCCCCTTCGACTGGTCATATGTGTTCAGCCAGCGGGTGAAGCTGGGCACATAGTTCATGCCTTCGATCATGGTGCTGACGAACATCTGGCCCAGCACCAGGATTTCCTCGTCTGGCGCATCGGGTTCGAGGGGGTGGATGGAGGCGAGTTCGGGCGACAGCTGGAGCCAGCCATCGATCATCGCCTGCGCATAGGCGCGGCGCTCGACCGGGTTGCCGCGCTCTTCGCCGGGGAAGGGCGCGATATTCTGCGCTTCGAACCAGCGCAGGCCGGTCATGCCCGGCGCGCTGGCAAGCAGGCGCTGGAAGATGGTGCTGCCGGTGCGCGGCAGGCCGAGGATGATGCCCGCGACATCGACCTGTTCATCCAGGATTTCGGGATGGCGCTTGATGTCCTCGACCATGCGCAGACGGCTGACCAGGCCCTTGACGATCACTTCCACCGTGCCTTCGCGGCCAACGGGCGTCAGCCGCCCTTCGCGGTTGGAGGCTTCGATAAAATGGTCCATCGGTTCCAGGAACCAGAGGTCGCCAAAGTCGGTGAGCCCGGCCCTTTCACGCGCCTGCTGCAACAGCGCCTCACGTTCGAGGGGCTGGGTTTGGGTCTGATCGGGCTGGGTCGCCATAGTCGTCACTCTTGTTGAAAGCTTGAGGTGGATACCGGTCAGCCGGCCGTCTGTCCGCCATCGACGGTGAAAGCGGCTCCCGTAATCCGGCGGGCTTCGGAAGATGCCAGGAAAGTCACCGCATCGGCGATATCATCGGGCGTCGCCATGGCGCCGCTGTCGAGCCAGGATGCCGAGCGCATGACCATCTGCCAATCGATGTTTTCCGGGGGCGCCTCATGCAGCATCGGCGTATCGACGCCGCCGGGGCACACAGCGTTCACGCGTACGCCTTCCTTCGAAAACTCAAGCGCGAGCGCCCTGGTCAGGCCGACGACGCCATGTTTGGAGGCGGTATAGACCGAGTTATAAGGAACGCCGACAAGGCCAGCAGCCGACGCCATGTTGACGATATTGCCGCGGCGTTCGATCAACTGGGGCATGACGGCCCGGCACATTTGATAGACGCCGGTGAGATTGACCGAAATGACCCGGTCCCAGCGCGTCCGATCCACATCGGCGAAACGGCCGAAATCGAGAACGCCCGCGATGTTGCAAAGAATATCGACGCCGCCATGCAGGCTGATCGCGCGATCGACCATGGCCTGGCAGGAAGCTTCGTCAGCGACGTCGAGCGCCAACGCGGTGACGCCCTGGCCGATTCCCCGAGCGGCGTCTTCCACCCCCGCGGCATTGCGGTCGCCAATAACGAGCTTTGCGCCCTCGGCCGCGAACCGCTTTGCCACGGCCAAGCCGATTCCCGACGCTGCGCCAGTCACAAGGGCGATCTTACCTTCAAGCCGCACGCAAACTCTCCTGACAAACTGTGTAGTTGATTAGTGTTTGCGCCAGACTGCTACGCATTTCAAGGCTGAAAGCCGTATAAACTTGACAAGCGCGAACCGGATGGGCCTCTTCTCACCCGGACAAAAAAAGGAGGATGTCTGATGCTGTCGCTTCAGGAAATTTCGGATCGGCTGGAGATTCAGGACCTTCTGTCCCGCTACAGCTATGCGATCGATGAACGGAACTGGGACGCGTTAGACGATGTGTTTACGCCGGACGCGGTGATCGACTATAGCGAAACCGGCGGGGCAAAAGGCAGCGTGGCGCAGATCAAGGCATGGCTACCTGTCGCGATGGAGCGATTCCCGCTGTTTCAGCATATGGTCGCGACGACCAAGCTGGAACTGGAGGGCGATAGCGCTCGCAGCCGCACGGTGCTGTTTAACCCGATGGTCTATCAGGCCGAGGACGGGAAAGAGCAGGTGTTCTTCATCGGCCTATGGTATCGCGACAAGCTGGTCCGCACGGAACAGGGTTGGCGGATCGCAGAGCGCTATGAAGAGATGGGTTATGCCCATAATGTGCCCGACATGCCGCCCATCCCGCCTGTTGAGGACGTCCAGGTTTCCTGACGAGGTGATTTTCCTCCGGCGCGAGCGCTGGTCCAGTCGCGATTGCGTCCTTGGGCTGCCCGATCCGTCCCTATCTGAACGGGCGGATATGCCCTATAGCAGGGCGCGAGCCGCGCGCGTCCGGCAGCGGTTCTGTGTGCAAAGCGAAAAGGGAAGAGCGACGCCAGCCAATGCAGAGCAGTGAGGCAGAGAAGATTGATGCGGGAACAAAGCGCCGGGTCGGCAGGCCCAATGCGCGGGAAGCTGAACTGAAGCATGAGGCGATGTTGGAAGCGGCGCTGGAGGAATTTTCCCGGCACGGTTTTCATGGAGCATCGGTCCGCGCAATCGCGGAACGGGCGGGCGTATCGACGCGCACCTTGTATAATCGCTACCCTGACAAGGTCGCACTGTTCGAATCCTGCTTGGAAATGTCGGCAATCAAGCATCATTTCCCCGCTGGGGGGACAGGGACATTGCACCAGCAGTTGGTCAGTTATGCCCTTCATATGAACGGGCGGCTGAATCATGATCGCCAGGTCCGGCTTGCCCGCGTCATCTTTCGCGAGTGCACCAGCTTTCCCCAATTGGAAATGGTGTCGCGGCGGCAGTTCGAACGCTTTCAGTTGGAGCCCGTGCAGACGATATTGGCAGCCCACGGGTTCAGCGCGGAGCAGGCACGGGAACTGGCGAGCTTCTACGTTACGTTGCTGTTCCGGCGGTGGCAGGACCGGGTCATCTATAATGAGCGCGCTATGACTACCGCCCAGATCAAGGCCAACGCCGAAACCGTCACCCGTCTGTTCCTGAACGGTGCGTACGCGATGTTGAACGGGAGCTAGTGGCGGCTAGCGAGTCGGTTCGGCTATTACCGACGATGTCAGGTGCCACTGGTGCCAGTCGCTTTCTATCGACAATGAGCAGAGCGATCAGACAGTGGCGACCGGCGTCACCGGAGAGCCCACGCTGCCCGGCAAGCGCAGCGGCGGGGCGGTGAGCAGGAAGGCGTGGCGCTGCCGTTCGCCCAGCCAGGCCGCCAGCTCTTCCAGATACCATAGCTCGCCCAGGAAGATGCCCTGACGGAAAAGGCAAAGGTCATGGATGGGGAGGCGGATTGGCGGCGGTTCGGGCGAGAGAATGGCGCCAAGTGCTTCGATCGCGACATTGTCTGAACAGATGGCGACGATGTCGCTGTCCGTGATCCATTGCAGCAGGCTTTCGTCGCTGCCGTCGAGCGCGCACCCTGCTAGGGTCAGTGGCGTGTCATCGCCGCGCGCCTCCCGGTCGAGGACCAGGCGGTCAAAGCCGGTATAGAGTAGCAGGAAGTCGCCGGGGCGCAGTTCCACCCGCTGCGCATCCATTGCGCGCAGCAGATCGTCCCGGGTGACGGCGCGGCTTTCTATACCATAGGCGGCTTTGAGATTGACCATCACGCCCCGACCCTGCACGCCTGCGGTCGCGAGTGTCTCTATGCCGAGTGCATGAGCGCACGTGGCGCCCGTTTGCCCGACGGGGCCGCTGACGTCGTCGCCGGCGCGGAAGCCGTTATAATAGACGAGTTCGGCGACCCCGTCCCCATCCGCGTCGAAGGCCCGGCCACGGTGCGACAGAGCGTCCCACTGCGTGGAATGTTGGGTGTAGAGTAGCACCCGGTCGTCGCAGGTGGTTTCTTGGCCGTCCGGATCGAGACGGTTGAACATGCCGCCTTCTTCATCGCAGGCCGCGCTTAGCTGCGGCGGCTGGCGGAAGGGCGCGAAAGGGATGCTGGGCACGTTGAGCGGAAGGCTGAGCGTGAACGCGATACCGTCCTGGACTTCCGCCATTGCAGCGCGGCGGCGCTCTGGGGTCAGCAGGTTCATGCGGCCGATCTGGTCGTCCTCGGCAAAGTCGCCCCAGTTGGAACCTTCGGGCCTGTTCACCCATCGCGGCATGGATTTCCCCTTCTCGGATTATGCTGTCTCAGGGTGGCCGTTCAGCTACCGGGCGGCAAGGGGGCATTTTTCGTTGGAGCCCGGCCGGGATAAAGCTGTGCCAAGACGCGGCGCAGTCCATCGCGCCAGCCGACCCGACACGGCCCGGTGATCGCGAGGCGGCGGGCATTATCGACGCCTGACCCCGGCTGAGCGCCGGGGGCTGGAGTAATCTCGATTCGGGCGGGCATGCCGAGCAGTTCGCCCGCGAAGGCCGCCATCTGTTGCACGCTCACCATCTCGTCACCGGCCCAGTTGACGATCGTTGCCGGTGTGCTGGCGGCGGCAAGCAACGAGGGGAGCTGGGCGAACAAATCGTCGTCGTGGATAGGATTATAAGGGCAGGGGTCTGACCGTGTGGTCCAGGGGCGGCCCTGCGAGACCGTTTGCGCAACCAGCGTGGGCAGGCCGCCGCGCGGGCCGTAGGAAGCGCCCATGCGCGCGATGGTGATGGGGATGTTGAACTCGCGCGCGCAGTATCGGGCGACGGACTCCTGCGCAATCTTCGCCACCGAATAGGCGGCCATGCCGGGCAGCATCGCGTCGCCGAGCGGATCATCCTCACGATAGGCGTGGCAAGGATCGGGATGCGGCCTATACACCGAAACGGTGGACATGATGAGTGCGGCCTCAACCGTGCGGCAGTGGGACAGAAGGAGACCGGTGCCCTCGGCATTGACGCTGATCGCGCCGTCATAATCTTCGCCCTGCACAGTTGCGGCGAGATGCAGCAGATGGGTGAAGTTGCTGGGCAGGCCAGAGAAATCGGGCTGTCCCAGGTCGATGGCCAGAGTGCGGATGCCCGCCAGCTCCACCTCCCGCCGCTGTGCCGCGTCACTGAAGCGGGCGATGCCCCAGACTTCATTTTTGTCGGCGAGAGCGCGGGCCAATGGGAAAGCGATTTGGCCGGCAGGACCGGTGATCAGGATCTTGCATCCTTCTAGGGGGAGTGGTGCCGTCATGGCGTGGCAATAGGGTGTGGGTAGCCGCGGGCACAGCACGAAGCGCATTTTTTCACATGACCGAAAAAGCCTCCACTGAGCGCGCAGCCGTGCCCTTCGTTTGGAAATGCGAAAAATTCCTGCCGGTTTCTGCGATTATTGGAATGAAAAAGATATATTTACTAATGATTACCATATTGATTTGCAGATTTGTCTCCCCTATCGGAGCGTCAATAAGAGCGCTGGACGCAGAAGCGCCATCGATGTCAGGGAGTTGATGCGTGAGGCTGAATACAAGCTGATAGCTACAAGCGGAGCTGGGCCGCAACGGGCCAGGCGTTTGCACGCATTGCTGCCGACATAAGCGGTGCCCCTAGGTCGGGGCAGGCGCGACCTGATTTTATTTAGCAATTGAACGCATGGTGCCGAGGCATTGCTCGGTGCCAAACGCTGGACAGCGATCGCAACGCGTCGTCCAGATCAAAATAAAAAACGCAAAAATGGAGAGGATTTTCCGGCGGTGGCAGCGATGCCGCACGCCTTGCTCAACTGTGCAGGGAGAGACCTAAATGTCTTCTGAAATTCGCCGGCGGCAGCGCTTGCCGCTTCTCGCCACCAGCATGATGGCCGGTGTCGCCGTAAATCTGCTGGCGCCCGCCGCGTTCGCTCAAACCGAAGCTCAACCTCAAGCGGAAGAGCAGGGTGGCGGCATTGCCGACATCATCGTTACGGCCAACCGCCGTCAGGAGCGCAATCAGGACGTTCCGATCGCCATCACCGCTTTCTCGCCGGACCGGCTGGAACAGCAGGGCATCGCGAAGGAACAGGACCTGCAGGCCAGCGTCCCCTCGCTGATCGTTGGTCCCAACGGCCAGGGATCGCGTGACGCGCAGTCCTTCACCATCCGCGGCCAGGGCGCAACCTTCCAGGCTTCGCCGGGCGTCGTCGTTTACATGAACGAAGTCCCGCTGCCCGCAGGCATCACGCTCAGCCAGCAGGGTGGCCCCGGCAACTTCGTTGATCTGGAAAATCTTCAGGTCCTGTCCGGTCCGCAGGGCACGCTGTTCGGCCGCAACACGACCGGCGGCGCGGTGCTGCTGGTGCCCAAGAAGCCGACCAACAATTTCGGCGGCTGGATGAAGGGTGAGATCGGCAATTATGACCGCCGCTATGTCGAAGGCGCGGTGAATATTCCGGTCATCGAAGACAAGCTGCTGGTCCGCGTCGTCGGCGCCTTCCATGATCGTGACGGTTATACGCGCGATGTCGTGTGGAACAAGGATCGCGACGACGAGCATTGGTATTCGGGCCGCATCGGCGTAACGTTCAAGCCGACCGAGACCATCGAAAACTACACGATGATCTATGGCGCAAAGTCGAGCAACAATGGGTCGGGCTTCGTACATAAGGGTTATAACATCGAAGGCGCTGGCGGCCTCGCCCAACTGGGACTGTGCTCCAACACCCCGGTTACAGCAAGCGGCCCGTTTTCCTGTGACGTTTATCGTGCCGCTACGGCTCGAGCAGACGCACTTGGCCCCCGGCAGACCGCGTTGGGCGTCGATATCTTCTCGCGCACGAAGACTTGGGGCATCACCAACACGACCGATTTCGAGCTGGGCGACGAACTGACGCTGCGCAACATCGCCAGCTTCCAGAAGCTAAAGCTGGACTATGCCTATGACAGCGACGGCACGGTCCTGCAGCAGCATGACGTCGATCCCAATCGCCTGCCCGCGCCGGGCCAGGTGGTGCTGCCCGGCACCAACATCCCGCTCACCTATTACAACGAGAATGATCCGGGCTTCCCGCGCGACGACTTGAAGCAGTTCACGGAAGAATTGCAATTGCAGGGTTCCACGCTGGAAAAGCAACTGACCTACACCGTCGGCGGCTTCTATTATGACCAGCGGCCGAGCGGCACGCAGGCCGGCAGCGCGATCGTTTACTGTCCGGCATTCGCCACCGGAACGGACGTCGACACTCCCGGTTATCCCGTCGTATGCCCCGGCAACTACAGCACCTATGGCACTACGCAGACGTCCAAGGCGGTCTATGCTCAGGCGACGTTTGACTTCGGAGCGGTGTCGTCTGCTCTGGAGAGCCTTCGCCTGACCGGCGGCTATCGCCACACCTGGGACAAGATCCGCGGCTACTCCACCGCTTACCTGCCGCAGATTGGGGGCACGACCGCGAAGTGCAGTTCAACCGGCACGATCGTACCGATCGGGACTGCCGGGGCTGACTGCACCTATACTGCCGAACTGAACAGCAAGGCGTCCACCTGGCTGATCGGTCTGGACTACAAGGTAGTTCGCGACGTGCTGCTGTTCGGGAAGGTTAGCCGCGGCTACAAGGCTGGCGGTTTTAACCAGCAGGCCGTGTTCACCAATACCCGCACCTTCCAGCCGGAAACCGTGACTTCCTATGAAGCCGGTTTCAAGGCCGATTTCCGGGTCGCCGACGTTCCGTTCCGCCTGAACACCAGCGCCTATCTGTTGGACTATAAGAACATCCAGCGGGCAGGCGCGGACTTCAACCCCGGATCGGGCGCCGGTGGCGCGGTGGTCCGCAACGCCGACGCCCGGATCAAGGGTGTAGAGGTCGAAGCTTCGATGCAGCCGTTCCAGGGCCTGGAGATCGGCGGCAACTTCAGCCACACTGATGCGAAATACAAGAAGTATGAGTATACGACCAACACCGGCGGTTTCGGTTGCAACGGCGGTGTCGCGCCCGGTGGGACGGTGGACCTGAGCTGCCTGCCCTTCCAATATGTGTCGCCCTATATCTGGAGCATTCATGCCAATGCGACGATGCCGGTCGGCGACGACATGGGTAAGCTGAACTTCTTCGTGAACTATTCGCACACCTCGCGTCAGTACACCGATCCGGGCAATGTGCCTGCGCTGCAGCCGGGCGCGTATCTGGAAGCGTTCGGCCTGCTCAACATGTCGCTCGACTGGAACGACGTTGCACGCAGCGGGTTCGACGTGGGCCTGTTCGTCACCAATGCGACCAACAAGCTCTACCGGATCAGCAACACCAATGTCTTCCAGGGCGGCGGGCTGCTGTATCAGTCGACGCTCTATGGCGAACCGCGCATGTACGGGCTGCGCCTGAAATACCGCTTCGGCGGCGAGTAAAAGGGGAGGGCCGGGGGAACCCGGCCCTCAGACTGCTGACAAACCCCTGGCGTGAGCTGGGGGTTTGTGATTCTTCAGGCTATGGTGAGAGAGCCTGGACCTGAGCAGACGGCACTCGAGATAGTGACGCTCGAGGAGTTGGTTCCTGCGGATCACCTGCTGCGCAAGATCGACGCGGGCGGCCTGCGTTGGATCCGACACTGATGTTCAAGGCGCTGTTCCTTGGCTATTTGTTTGGGGTTCGCTCGGAACGGCACTTGCCGCGAGATCCAGGTCAACGTTGCCTATCGCTGGTTCCTGCGGCTGCGGCTGACCGGTGCGATCCTCGATGCCTCGACGGTGTCGCAGAACCGGCGTCGCCGCTATGGCGACACGACGGTGGCGCAGGAGATATTCGACCGGATTGTCGAGCAGGCGATCGGCCATGGCCTGGTGGATAGCACGGTGCTGTACACCGACAGCACCCATCTTAAGGCCAACGCCAACAAGAACAAATATGACAAGGCAGTCGTCGCCAAATCGCGCTCGGACTATTGGGAGGCGCTCGACGCCGCGATCACCCAGGAGCGACGGGAACGCGGCCTCAAGCGATTGTCTATCTCGGACGCCTCGACCGGCAGCGCGAGCGCTTTGGCTTTCCTGTCGCGGCGGTGGGGCTCAATGCCGGATACGCTACCGCCGGCATTGCTCAAGGGCTAGAGGAGCGCGGCATTCTCGGTCTTACCGGCTATCGCAACCCGACCCCGCCTAAGCCTGGTATGATGCGCAAGAGCCGCTTCCATTGGGAGCCGGACCAGGACAGCTATCGCTGTCCCGAAGGTCAGCTGCTGCCCTTGCTGCCCTATGCCACGACCGATCGCCATGGCTATCGCCACTACAAGTCTGACCCCGCGATCCGCCGGCAATGCCCGCTACTCGCCTCCTGCACCAGCGCCGCCAAGCCCCAACGCGTCATCACCCGCCATGTCTGGCAGGACATCAGAGACCGATGCGAGGGCCATCGTCTCACCCCTTAGGGTAAGGCCGTCTGCAAGCGCCGCAAGGAAACCGTCGAGCGCTCCTTCGCCGACGCCAAGCAGCTATATGGTCATCGTTATGCGCGCTTCCGAGGCCGAATAAGGGTCGCTTGCCAGTGCCTCCTCGCCGCAGCCGCCCAGAACATCAAGAAGATCGCCCTCGCCCTGACCCGCCAGTCAAACCCCCGACCGGATTGAACAGGTGCGCCCGCGGCCCTTCTCAAAAAACCAGCGCCGCACATCTTCAAAAACAAAACCCCGCCAGCCCTTTTTCTTTCCGGTCAGGCGGAAGGTTGCATCGCAGGGGGTGCTGGCCGCTGGCGGTCGCTCGGCCATGATGTCATCATCGTCTTTTAGGACTCGCGCCGGCGGCCAATCGCCGGGCACGTAGAGGAGGGCGAGGTGGCAAGCATCGCAACGGGCACGGCCGCGGACATGCGGCCAGTCGCGCCGCCCATTCAAATCGATAATGTCTATACGCCCGCGCAGCACGCGATGCTACTAGACATGATCCGGAACTATGGTCCGTGGCCGATGGTGACCAAGGGACGATTCCAGAATATTGAGCAGATCGCGGCTTCGACGAGCGGCCGTATCCAGCCCAACATGTCTATGGACCATTTCATCGTCGCGCAGTTTCGCGGCTGGGTCGCGAGCCATGGGACCAGCTATTATACCGAACTGGATGACATATTCCTCGACCCCAGGCTGCGCGCGCATGCGCGGGCCTATTGGGGCGCGGGTCTGGCGAGGCCGACCTTCATGTATTTCAGCCTCTCAGGGCCGTTCGAGGCGACCGATCCCGGCCACATAGACGGCGTGACCTTCCGCGGCATCCGCAAGGAAAATGCACCGCTCTGGATCCTGTCGCTGATGGGCAAGTCGGGGCTGTTCGACAGGTGGATGGTGAAGATGACGCAGGTGGTCGCCTGGTGGTGCAAATGTCCGACCGGCGGCTTTACCTATTGGCCGGACGGCATCGCCGGACAGCCGCAGCGCGTGACCGCGCCGATGTGGAACAAGGGCCTGATCTGCCAGAATGAGCGCATGTATCACCGGCCCGAGTCAAATGGTCCGCCTGCGCGGCGCATCTATGAAGGGCTATCGTTCGACACGGAACTGGGCGTCGATGCGGATGACCGCGATCGCTGGCTGATGAAGACGGGGGATACCATCAACGCGGTGCTGCATACGGATGACCTTCGGTTGATGCTGCATTGGAACGCGGAGGTCTATCATGACCTGGATGATCTGAAGCTCCATTCCGATCACCGAGACGACCTGACCCACGACATGGTCGCGGAGATCTTCATGGCCGATTTGCGGCGGAGGGGCATATCCTTCGATCCGCCGTCCGACCCCTATGATGACATGGCCTTCATCGGGGTACTGAACGACGCCTATAATCCGGGGCGGCCGCAACATTATCCGCCCGGCACCAAGCCGCTGTCGCTGATCCGGCGGGAGGAGACCGCACCATGAGCGGCCTGCCCCAGAGACTGACCCGGCCCGAGATGAACGCAGCGCAGGCCTTCGCCGCCTTTACCGGCGGATGGCAGCTGGTGTTGTGGACAACCTTTCACTCGGACGGGACGAAGGATTATCCCTTTGGAACCGATGCCGTAGGCCAGATCATGTATAGCGCCGATGGGCATATGAGTTGCCATCTGATGCGGCCCGACCGGCCGCTGTTCGGGAAGCCCAGCGTCTATCAGGTGAGCGATGAGGAACTTGGCGCGTCTATGCGCGGCTATAGCGGTTATTTTGGCCGATATTCGATTGATGCCATGGCAGGCGTCATCACCCATCATGTCGATGGCGCATGGTATCCCGACTGGATCGGTTCCGACCAGCCGCGCCGCTATGCCTTCTCCGGCGACAGGCTCTTTCTGGAGACAGAGATCGGCACAGACTTGGTGCGGATCGAATGGCGGCGGGTGGTTACGGATGAAGCGAGGCGGCTAAACGAAGCTTGATGGCAAGCGGCGGGACTATCGCCGCAGTCTGGACGCCAGTGGCAGGACATGCGTTCTCGTGAGCGGTGCCGGAGGCATCGGCTCGGCCTCCAGTAAATCGACCCCGATGGCTTCCGCTCTTTCCGCCCCGACGGCAAGGGCTGGCGAGCGCGGTCGGCTTGCACCACATGGCCTGCTTCATCGGCTGCGGGGGAGGAAAATTGGCCGATATACGGGTTTCATCCTCGTGCAGCGTCCACCCAACTCTTCCAGCAATTCGCGTTGCGGTGCGGGGAAGGGGGTTTCGCTCTCTTCAATCTTGCCGCCTGCCTGCATAAACCAAGGCGTCCCCGCTTTGCGCACAAGGAGCATGCGACCTCTATCGCTGTCGATCAGGGCGGCGGCGATGCGGATCGTTGGGGCGCGGGCGGTGCTCATCAGCCGTGCATGGCCGCCATCATCCGCGCCGCAAGCGCTTCAGGCACGCGAAGGGGGTTAAGATGTTCCGCCACGGACGAAATGCGGCCGTCCTTGAAGCCGAAGATGAAGGCATAATCGTTGGTGTAGAGCTGATCGCCCTCGAAGACGCCCTTCGATCGGACTTGCGCTGCGGCGCGGTCCGCTTCGGCAATGATGGCGTCAATGTGAAAGGCAAGTCCATCTTGGAAGAGGGACTTCAGCATCCGCGGCACAGCCCGATACAGGCCCGCCTCCATATCACCGGCGGTGGTCCAGCAAGTGAGGTCCGGGGCGAAGAGATCGTCCGGGAAGGCGCCGGCGGTAAGCCCTTCGAAAAAGCGAAGCACTTGCCGCCGGTTTGCCTCAATCATGCGTTGGCGCCGGTCATGTGGCGGGCCGCCACATAAGCGGAGGTCATGGCGGGTCCGATCGTGACGCCTGCGCCGGGGTAGCTTTCACCCATGGCTGAGGCAGCATTGTTGCCGACCGCATAGAGCCCGGTGATGGGTTCGCCCGTGTCGTCGAGCACCTGCGCCTTGGCGTTGGTCAGCAGGCCGCCATTAGTGCCGATGTCGCCCGGATAGATGGGCAGAGCGTAGAAGGGCCCCTTGTCCAGCGGCCGGAGGCAGGGGTTGGGGACGTGGCGGAAATCGCCATACATCTTATCGTAGGCGGCCTCGCCCCGGTGGAATTCGGGGTCCTCGCCCTTGGCCGCATGGGTGTTGAAACGGGCCACCGTTTCAGACAGCGTCGCGGGATCGACGCCGATCTTGCGCGCCAATTCCTCGATCGAGCGGCCCTGCTTCAGGATGCTGCGCACGCCCTTGCTATGCAGGAAGGTGGGCATCAGCGGGTAGAGCGGCCCCATCGGGAATTTGTGGCGGTAAGTGTGATCGAAAATCATCCAGCTGGGATTGGCGTCGCCATGTTCGGCATCGCGCCGCGCCATCTGCTGCCCGACGATATGGTAGGAGGCGGCCTCGTTAAGGTAACGCTTGCCGCTCTGGTTAACCATGATGCAGCCCGGCAGCGCGCGTTCGACGGTGCAGAGGCGCCCGCGATCTTCGCCCGGCACGTAGAAAACCGGCGCGGCCCAAGCCGATTGCAGGTTGAGCGTACGCGCGCCGATCGCCTCGCCCGCGCGGATGCTGTCACCGGTATTGCTGGTAACGCCGCCCGAATATTGGGCAGTGGGATAGAGCGGCGCGTTGGCGTTGCGCATCGTCTGGTTCTTGTCGAAACCGCCCGCTGCCAGCACCACGCCCTGGCGGACGCCGATGCGGTAGGGCTTGCCGTCCTTTTCGACGATAGCGCCCGTCACCCGGTCGCCTTCGCGTACCAGGTCGATGAGCGGCGTGTTCAGCCAGAGCGGCACGCCTCGATCGTTGAGCGCCATGCGCAGGCCGCCGGTCAGTGCATTGCCCAGCGTCAGTCGGCGGTCCTTGCGTGAGGTGAGGCGGAAGGGAAGGTCGAGCCAGTAGCGCGCCATGCTTACGGCGAGATTCTTCATCCAGCCCTTGGTGCGGTAGAGCAGTTCGCTGGTTTCGGTGAAGTGCCAGTTGATGTAGCCGAACAGGCTGGCCGCAGGGGAGGCGAAGCGCAGGGAGCGGACTTCGTTGCCGAGCGGCTTGCCGCTGATCGGGAGGGGCAGGTGTGTGCGGTAGCCCTGGGCCGAGCCGCCCGGATTTTCCGCATGATAATCGGGATAGGGGAAGGCCATATATTGGACCGGCGTGTTCGCCATGACCCAGCGCAGCATGGGCGCTGCGTTATCGACGAAGGCGCGGATATTTTCGTCCGGAACATTGTCGGCGGAGAGCGCCCGCAGGTAGGTGAAGGCGTCGTCCAGATTATCCTCAAAGCCCGCGGCCTTGGCGACGTCACTGCGGGGAATCCAGATGCCGCCGCCCGAGGTGGCAGACGTGCCGCCCCAAAGGTCAGCCTTTTCCACGATCAGCACGTCCGCACGGTTATGCGCACCGACCAGGCCCGCGAGCAGGCCGCCCGCGCCCGACCCGACCACGAGGATATCGACTTCCTTATCCCAATTACTCATTATAGCCCCATTCCGGTACGGATGTTTCCACGCGGGTGACCGGCGTGCCGGGCTTATCGCCGGTGCGCCGTTTCCCTCCCGCAAACTTCACGCGAACTGTGCCTTTCCACGCCATAATGTCAACTTCTTGCGTAGCAAGCTGGCGTTTTAGGATGCAGCAAGGACTAAAACCCGCTGCCCCCGAACAAAGTCTTCCGAGACGATGAACGCACTGGGCCAATCGAACTGACGCCGCCTCCTCACTCTTCCTCCTATCCGGATCGGTGCGGTTGGTCGTTGCTGCCGTTGCAACAGATCCATAGCCCGGGCAGCGTAAGGAGATAGATTGATGACCGTTGCGCTGACCGAAGATCAGAAACTGCCGCTTGCCGAAGACCAGGCGCTGCGCGATGCGTTGGCGGCGGCTGACCTGCCGACATTGCTGATGACCTATGTGCATCTGAGCCGCGACATGGCCCTGCTCGACAAGTTTCAGCCGCATGTCCATGCGCTGAGTTCTGGTAAGCAGACTGCTGTTCCCGACGATCTGGCGGCGGAGCTTCGCGAGAAGATGCGGGCGTTGCTGACCAGTCCGAACGAGGCCGATTTGACCATCCCAGAGCCCGCGCTGCTGCAGCGGATCATGAGTGTCGGCATGGGGGAACCGGTTTCGAAAGAGTTCATCCCGTTGCTGCTCGAACAATCGGGTCTTGGGCCGCAGCATGACCGGTCGCACCGCCCTGCGCGCCAGCAGATCCCGCAGGGGTTCAAGGTGCTGATCATCGGCGCGGGCATCAGCGGCCTCGCCGCCGCGATCAAGCTGAAGGAAGGCGGCTATGATTTCGAGGTAATCGAGAAGAATTCCGAGGTCGGCGGCACTTGGTGGGTGGCGCGCTATCCGGGTGCTGGCGTCGATACGCCGAGCCATTTCTATTCCTATTCCTTCGCGCTCAATCCTGAATGGTCCACCTACCGTCCGCGTGGGCGCGAGATGCTCGACTATCTGATCCGCGCGTCCCACAGCTATGGCGTGCGCGACCATATCCACTTCGAAACCGAAGTGCTGGGCATGCGCTGGATCGAGGATGAGCAGGTCTGGGAGGTCGAGCTCAACGACAAGCATGGCGGCAAGTCCACCGTGCGGGCCAATGCCGTCATCAATGCGCATGGACGCCTTAGCCGCTGGGTCTGGCCCAAGATCGAGGGTCTGAAGGACTTTGAAGGGCCACTGGTCCACACTGCCGAATGGGACCCGGACCTGGACCTGAAGGGCAAGCGGGTGGCGATGGTCGGCACGGGCGCGAGCGCCGCGCAGTGCGGCCCTGCGATCGTCGATGAGGTGGAGCATCTCACCGTCTTCATGCGGTCCGGCCATTGGGTGGTGCCGAGCGAATGGGCCGCCGCCAAGGTGCCCGAAGGCGTGCAATGGGCGATGCGGCACATCCCCTTCTATCTCGCCTGGTTCCGTTTTGGCATCTATTGGACCGGGTCGGACGGGCTCTATTCCAACCTGATTAAGGATCCCGAATGGCCCGCCGAGAGCCCTTCGGTTTCGCTGGTTAACGAACGGCTGCGAAAGTTCTGCATGTCGAACTTGGAGGCGAAGCTGGGCGACCGGCCGGACCTGATGGAAAAGCTGACGCCGGACTGCCCGGTTTTTTCCAAGCGGATCGTCATGGACACCAACTGGCTGACCATGTTCCGCCGCGATAATGTGACGCTGGAGACGGCGGGGATCGAGCGCGTGCTCCCTGGTGCGATCAGGACCGCCGATGGCACCGAACATCGCGTCGATGCCATCATTCTGGCGACCGGCTATGATGTGGCGCGCATGGCGGGATGGCTGGACATTATCGGGCGTGATGGCGTCAACCTGCGAGAGCTATGGGGCGATGAGGACCCGGTCGGTTATTTCGGGCTGATGGTCCCTGGCTTCCCGAATTATTTCCACATCATGGGTCCCAATGCGGGTCCGAACCATGGCGCGGGCGTCAACCTGATGGCAGAGGCGCAGGTTCATTATATCCTGGAGTGCCTGGATCATCTGGTGGAAACCGGGGCGAGCGCGATGGAGCCGACGGAGGACGCCAACGCTACGTTCAACGATCGGGTGCAGGGTCAGATGCCCAAGATGATCTGGACCCATCCCAAGGCCAACAGCTACTACAAGAACAGCAAGGGCCGGGTGATCGGCTCCTGGCCTTTCCGCATGCTCGACTATTGGAATGAATCGCGCGAGCCGAAGCTCGACGACTTCGTCATCCATGAGAAGGCGACGGCGGAAGAGACGGCCGCCTGATCTTGGCGGTAATGGGCGGGGCGCATCCCCGCCCATTATCTGAAGGTCAGACGCGGCCGGTGACAGGGATGCAAGCGCCTGTGATGGCAGATGCGCCATCGGACAGCAGGAAGGCGATGACGCTCGCGATCTGCGCAGGCGAAACCCAACGGGTGAAATCGGCGCTGGCCATGTCGGCCCGGTTGGCGGGCGTGTCGATGATCGAGGGCAGAACCGCGTTGACGCGCACGCCATTGTCCTTTTCTTCCTCGGCCAGAGCTTCGGTCAGCTTGGCGATGCCCGCCTTGCTCGCGGCATAGGCGCCCATGCCCGCCGCCGCCTTGATCGCCGAGGCCGCGCCGATGCTAACCACCGCGCCACCGCCGTCACGAAGGGACGGCAGCGCGGCCCGAACTGCATTGACGGCCGTGCGCAGGTTGATGTCGAACATCGTGGCCCAGGTGGCGATGTCGCCATCCGCGATGGTTTCCCAGCGGAAGGTGCCCGCCACATTGACGAGCGCTCCTAATGGGCCGCTCGCGCCGATCGCCTTTTCGATCGCGGCAGACGCTGCCGCAGGATCGGTGAGATCGATGTTGCCGAGATAGGCGCCAGCACCTACCGCGCCCGCGTCCGGTGCGCGGTCGATGCCGGTCACCTTATGCCCAGCTTCTTCCAGCGCCTTCGTCACGGCCCGGCCCAGCACGCCTGCCGCGCCGGTCACGATCACGTGCGTCTTCATCTGACCTTCTCCTCTCTGTTTGCGAACTTCTGGTCCCGCATTGGCGGCCTTTTCGGATGGAGGAAAAAGCGGAAATACAGAAGGGCGGAATGCGGCCGTTTTGACGGGGAACCGCGCGGGGACAGGCCCCGCCCGGCTGTCTCGTTAAATGCCGAGCAAGGCGCGCTGTTGCTCGCCCAGTTCGGGATTGCTCTGGTTCTGGAAGAAGGCGATCCGCCCCGCGACGGCCTGTTCCGTCATTTCGGGCTGGCTGGAAATCCAGAATTTGCGGGCGGCGAGGCCTTCGACGAAGACGCGGGAGCCTTCGTCCAGGTCCATGCCGTAATTGGCCATCATATGCGCCATAGTCGCACGGTGCGAAGCGGCGTTTTCCGGCTCGCCTACGCCTGCTTCGGCGTCGAAGATGCTGGTTTTCAGCATGCCCGGAATGATCGAGCATACGTTGATCGGCGCCTTTGCCACCTGCATTTCCAGATAGAGACACTCGCTGAACGACTGGATCGCGTGCTTGCTCATGATATAGGCGGTCTGGGTCGGCATCTGGCCGAAGGAGCCGATCGAGGCGAGGTTAGCGATCCATGCCTCCTGGCCAACGCGCAGCATGTGCGGCACGAAAGCGCGCACGCCATGGACGACGCCGTGGATGTTAATGTTGAGCGTCGCTTCCCACCGGGCGGTCGGGATTTCCCAGACCTTGCCGATGGTTTCGATGCCGGCATTGTTGATCAACAGTCGGACGGCGCCATGACGGTCGAACACATCCTGGGCGAGCGCGTCAAGCGCTTCGGGTTTGGACACATCGAGCTGGATGGCCTCTGCCTTGCCGCCTGCCGCCACGATCTCGGCGGCGACCTTGTCAGCCCGGCCTTTGTCGATGTCGGTCACGACAACGGTCATGCCGATTTCACCGCAGCGGCGGGCAAGGCCCATGCCGATGCCAGCACCCGCGCCGGTGATGACGGCAACGCCGCCAGAAAAAACCTTTTCTTCTTCAGTCATATTCATGCTTCTCCAGAATTTTTTGAGATCAGATCGACGTCAGCGATGCGGGCGCGCCGGGCAGATAATGGTGGTAGTAGCCCGCAGACCAACCGCCATCGACCGACAATTCGGCACCGCAGATGTAGCTCGCCTCGTCAGAGCAGAGGAACAGGCTGGCTGCGGCGATTTCCTCCGGTTCGCCGATGCGCTGCATCGGAACGCGTTCATAACCGGCATTTTTGGCCTCGCCCTCCAGCGCCTGGGGATTGCCCATGACGGTGTTGACGCCGCCGGGATGCACGCTGTTCACGCGCACGCCGAGATGGCCGAATTCCAGCGCCGCGGTCTTGGTCAGCCCGCGCACGGCCCACTTCGAGCTGCTATAAAGCGCAAGCGAATTCGCGCCCCGCAAGCCATCGACGGACGAGATGTTGACGATCGCCCCACGCCCGGCGGCGCACATCGCGCCGCCAACATGTTTGAGGCCCAACATGGTCCCCTTCACATTGATGCCGAGCACCCGGTCGATCTGTTCGGAGGTCAGCGCGATGATGGGGGTGAAGGCCACGACGGCTGCGTTATTGACCAGTGCGTCGATCCGGCCATGGCGCGCCATCACGGCGTCCACCAATGCCGTCCAGCTGCCCTCGTCAGACACGTCTAGCCGCTGGAACATGGCGAGATCGCCCAGCTCCGCGGCCAGTGCCTGACCTTCCGCCTCCAACACGTCGGCGATGACGACCTTCGCGCCTTCGCGGGCGAACAGACGCACCGTTGCTTCGCCCATGCCGCGCGCTCCGCCGGTGATGATGGCGACCTTGTCCTGCAACCTTCCGGTCATATTAACTGCTTTCCTTGTTGAACTGACTTATTTGATGAAGGCCTTGAACGCCTCCCATGGCACATCCGAGGTGTAGAGGGCAGCTTCGTCCATCGATCCTTCAGGAATGTGGAAGCCGCTCGTGTCCATCACCTTATCGAATTGTGCAAGGGCAGTTTCGGGTGTCCAGTCCTTGTCGGTAGCGCGGTAGCCTTGGGTGACGCCTGCGAACACGCGGGTGTAGCCTCCGCCGCCTGCCGTGAACATTTCGCCATTGCAGGGCGCGCTTTCATGCGCGAGCATAGCGACGACCGGGGCTACGGCGCGGGCGGGGAAATCGCGTTCCATGAGACCGTGAATTTCCGGCCCCATGAGTTGCGTCATGCGGCTGCCTGCGATCGGCATAATGGCGTTGATCTTCACATTCTTGCCCAGGGCGTTGGTCGCGGCGGCCAGCGCGCGGGTCATCGCCCATACTGCGCCCTTAGCCGCCGGGTAGGGAACCGCACTGCCCATGCCGAACCAGGATCCGGATGAGATGTTGACGATACGGCCGAAGTCGCGCTCCAGCATGCCTTCCCACACCGCCCGGCAGAGGTAAAAAGTGCCGCTGGCCGAAACGGCCATGTCCTTTTCCCATTCCTCATCGGTGACGGTGGCCAGAGTGCCGGACGCGCTGACGATGCCCGCATTATTGACCAATATATCGACGCGTCCCCAGCGCTTCAGGGCATCCTGCACGATCGCCTCGACGCCTGCGGAGGTCGCCACGCTGTCGCCATTGGCCTCCGCAATGCCGCCCGCATCACGAATGTCGCGCGCCGCGGCTTCGGCATAGCTGATATCCTGGCCCTGGCCTTGGAAATTGCCGCCAAGATCGTTGACGAGCAGCTTGGCCCCGCGCGCGGCGAGCAGCGACGCATAAGCTTTCCCCAGGCCGCCTCCGGCGCCAGTCACGATTGCGACCTTGCCATCGAAACGCAGCTCAGACATCCGCCTCTCCCTTATCATCCGGTCCTGTGGCCAAGGATTGCCAATCCGGCAGGCGAGGTAAACCCCGCCCAGGACGAGCAGCTATATGTCTGGTCGCCTGGCGATCTCGCGGCATGCGATCTGACGATCCCTCAAGCCTTCAGGATCATGTCGGCGGCCTTTTCGGCCACCATCATGGTCGGGACGTTGGTGTTGCCGCCCGGCACGCGCGGCATGACGGAGGCGTCAACGACGCGCAGCCCGGCGACGCCACCAACGCGGAGCTGCGGATCGACCACCGCCATTGGATCATGTCCCATGCGGCAGGTGCCCACCGCGTGTATGTCCGAAATGGCTGTTTCGCGCAGATAGGCGTCCAGCTCGTCATCGGACTGGATATTCGCGCCGGGGGCCAGTTCCTCGCCACGGAAGGGGTCGAAGGGGATCTGTGCGAAGATGTTGCGCACGGCCCGGATCGCCGCGCGGCCCATCGCCATGTCATTGGCGGTGGACAGGATGTTGGGGTCGATCGACAGCGGCGCGGAGGCGTCTGGACCAGTCAGCTTGATCTCGCCCACGCTTTCGGGGTTCAGCAAGTCGATATGCGCGAAATAGCCATGGTCCATGATGAGCTTGCGCCCCATGGCTTCATAGAGGGCCATGGCGAAATGCACCTTCACGTCCGGATATTCCGCGCCTGGCATGGTCTTTAGATAAGCGCCGATCTCCGCAGGCGGATTGGCGAGCGGCCCCTTGCGGAACAGCAGGAAGTTCGCGACCGCCTTTGCAGCGACGACCGGGTGGAAGACGTTGAAGAGCGATACGGGTTGCGTGCAATATTGCTTCACGCTGACCGCCACATGATCCCGGTAATTTTGTCCGACGCCTGGCAAGTGGTGGACAAGCGGCGCGCCCACCTGGCGCAAATGTTCGCCGTCGCCAATGCCCGAGAGCAGCAAAATCCAGGGCGAATGAATTGCGCCTGCGGACAATATCACCTCACGCGATGCGTTCGCCTGTTCCAGCTGACCGGCGCGCCGCCAGCTGATGCCTGTCGCACGCCCTTCCTCGACGATCACCCGCTCCACATGGGCGCCGGTGATCACGCGCAGGTTCGGGCGGCGCAGCGCGGGCTTCAGATAGGCGCGCGCAGCGCTCCAGCGGTAGCCCGCCGAGGCGGTGACATCGGCGGGAACAACACCTTCCCGCTGCGATCCGCTGGGGTCGTCATTATAGGGAACGCCCGCCGCCACGGCGGCATCGCGAAAAGCCTTGGCCAGCGGATTTTCGATCCCCGGCCGGGTGACAACTACAGGACCGCCGCGGCCGTGATAACCTTCTTCGCCGCCGGGCTGAAAATCCTCCAGCTTCTTGAAATAGGGGAGCACATCGTCATAGCTCCACCCTTCATTGCCGAGCTGCCGCCAGCCGTCATAATCGGCGGCAGCGCCGCGATCATAGACCATGCCGTTGATGGAGGAAGAGCCGCCAAGGACTTTGCCGCGCGGCGTGTACATCTGCCGCCCACCGGCATGCGTCTGCGGTACGCTGACATGCATCCATTGAAACATGCCACGGTACATGATCGGCAGCAGTCCGCCCGGCGCATGGATGAAGACGCTGTTATCCTTCCCGCCCGCTTCGAGCAGCAGCACCCGATTGCGCGGATTTTCCGACAGTCGCCCTGCCAGCACGCAGCCCGCAGAGCCGCCGCCCGCAATGATGAAGTCGTAAGTGTCGGCCATGATCTCTCCCACGCGCGGCAAGCGTGCGTCTGTTTCTGCTTGTGCGTGACGCACGGACGGGGACTCGGCGGACTCCCGCCTTCTTTCCCTTAGCCTGCTTCGTCATGCGTGCTGAATTGGTCAAGATGTTACGCAGGTCAAGCCTGATCTGGGGCATTGGATGACATTGACCCGCCGATCCGCCGTGCTATCATCTACGCAAACAGCTGCATGAGTTGCAAAAACTTTGCCCGTTCGCGTCATCGAACAGGCCGCTCATGTCCCGCGCCGCTTACAAGCCAAAGGAGAAGAGGATGTCCGTGGAAAGCCTGACCGTGGAGCGGTTCGATCCCTTCGCAGTCTATGATCCGGCAACGCTGGTCGCGTCGGACCCGATCGAAATCGATGCGCCTGCCATGGTGGTCTGGAACATTCTGACCGATATGCCGCGCTATGGTGAATGGAACCCATTCTGCGTATGGGCAGAATCGACGCTGGAGATGGGCGCGCCGGTCCATATGCGGTTGGTCAACTATGCCAATCCCGGCTCGCTTGCGCCCAATTGCGAATATGTGTGTGCGTTCGAGCCCGGGCGCCTTCTATCCTGGGAAATGTATGACAGCGAAGCCTGGCCCTATCCGGCCCGGCGCGACCAGATGATCGAGGAACTGGGCGCGGAAAAGTGCCGCTACCAGTCGACCGACGCCTTTACCGGTCCCAATGGCATCCATGTCATGCGCTTTTGCGGGGATTGGGTGACGCGCGCATTCAACGACACGGCCAAGGCACTCAAGGCGCGCGCGGAAGCCATGCACCGGGGCGAACTGCGCTGATCGCGACCAGCTTGCTTATCCCTGATCCTGCTTCTCCACGGCGCTTTTTCCGCCCATTCGGCAATTGGTGGCGCTGGGAGGCAGGGTGAGGATAACCTTACGCCAGATCGCAGTCTTCGAAGCCGTCGCCCGCACCGGCAGCGTGGCGGGCGCTGCGGACGAGATCGGCCTCAGCGCATCGGCGGCCAGCATGTCGCTCAAGGATCTGGAAACGCATCTGGGCGTGCAGCTTTTCGCCCGCTCCGGCCGTCGCATGCTGTTGACCGATCGAGGGCGGCCCATGCTGGAGATGGCGCGCGGCATATTGGTGCAGGTCGCCGATATGGAGTCGCTGTCCTTGCCGGAGGAAGTACGCGGGCGGTTGCGGATCGGCGCGGCGGTGCCGGTGGGAGATTATGTCCTGCCTCGCCTATGCGCCGCTTTCATGCGCCGCCATCCCGGCGTCCGCGTGGAATTGCGCATCATGCCATCGCACGAGGTGATGGAGGGGGTGCGCAACATGGCGCTGGACGTCGGCTTCGTCGGTGCGCCGGTCAATAGCAGCTATCTGGAGGCCGAACCCTGGCTGCGCGATCGGCTGGTGGTGTGTGCCGCGCCGGGCCATCCGCTCGCCGGACGGGCGACGGTGCCGCTGGCGAAGCTGGCGGACCAGCCTTGGGCGCTGGAAAAGACCTTATCAAGCGAGCGCATATCCTTCACGGTCGAGGCGCTGAAATCGTTGAACTCGCTTAACATCGTTTTCGAAGGCGACAGCGTCGAAGCGATCAAGCGCATCGTTGGCGACGGCGCGGTGCTCGCCTGCCTGTCCAGCCTGACCGTGGCTGACGAGATCGGGCGCGGAGAACTGGTCGAACTGGCGGTTCCCGAACTGCGCTTCACCCGTATCGTCAGTCTGGTCAGCCGCCGCGATACCGAGCAGCCGCACGCCTGCCGCGCGTTCCGCGACTTTGCCCGTCAAAGAAGCGAGGAGTGGGTGGATCAGGAAAATGACCTCTCTTTCTCATGATCCATCAGTTTTCCTGATGCTATGGGTCGGAATTTCGAAATGGTAGCATGGCCGAACAAAGCCTAATCAACGGCTGCACGCCTGCTGGCGTGGCTTAGGAGAGTGATGTGAAAGCCGTGATCTGCGGGGCGTTCGCGCCGGTTGAAGACCTTCGTCATGGCGAATTCCCCGCCCCCGATGCGGGGCCAGGCGAAGTGGTGATCGACGTCGTGGCGGCGGGGGTCAATTATCCCGATGTGCTGATCGTGCAGGGCAAATATCAGACCAAGCCCCCGCTGCCTTTCGTGCCGGGCAGTGAGGCCGGCGGGCGCATCGCTGCGATCGGCGAAGGCGTGGAGGGCTTTTCCATTGGAGACCGCGTCATCGCCTTCACCGGCAGTGGAGCCTTTGCGCAGCAGGTCCGGGCGCCCGCTACTCAGGTGTGGCCAGTGCCGGACGGCGTGGATCTGGAAGTCGCGGCGGGCATCGCCATCACCTATGGCACATCCTATCACGCGCTGAAGGACCGCGCGAACCTCAAGCCCGGCGAAACGTTGCTCGTGCTGGGCGCGGGCGGGGGCGTTGGCCTGACCGCCGTGGAGCTGGGCAAGCATATGGGCGCGCGGGTGATCGCTGCTGCTTCCAGCCCGGGAAAACTGGCGCTCTCGAAGGCGCAGGGCGCGGACGACCTTATCGACTATGCGCAAGAGGATTTGCGCGAGCGGATCAAGGCGCTGACGGATGGCAAGGGCGTCGATGTTATTTATGACCCGGTCGGCGGGCCGATGAACCTGACGGCGGTCAAGAGCCTCGCCTGGGGTGGCCGCCTGCTTGTCATCGGCTTTGCGGGCGGGGAAATCCCTTCGATCCCCGCCAATCTGCTGTTGCTGAAAAGCGCGTCGGCGGTCGGCGTGCTGTGGGGCAACAGCGTCCGCGCCGATCCTGTCACACAGGGCGCCAATATGCGTGAGTTGCTCGCATGGCTGGCGGAAGGGAAGCTGAGGCCCGTCATCGATACCCGCTTCGCCCTGCCCGACGCAGTGGCGGCGCTCCAGCATCTCGAAAAGCGCAAAGTGAAGGGCAAAGTGCTCCTGACCGTCGCGCCCGCATCCTGAATAGGAATTTCGCATGTCCGATACCGTCAGCTTCCACACCCACGGCGCCATTGCCGAAGCGGTGATCGACAATCCCCCCGTCAATGCCACCTCCGCCAGCGTCCGCCAGGGCCTGGCCGAAGCGATCCGCAAGACGGAGGCCGACCCGAAGCTCGCCGCGCTCGTCATCCGGTGCGAGGGCAAGACCTTCATCGCGGGCGCCGACATCAAGGAATTCGGCAAGCCCATGGCTGATCCGGGCCTGCCCGAAGTCATGCAGATGATGGACCGTGCAACCAAGCCGATCATCGCTGCCGTCCATGGCACCGTGTTGGGCGGCGGGCTGGAGGTTGCGCTCGCTTGCCATTACCGCATCGCCGCGCCGGGCACGAAATTCGGTTTTCCCGAGGTCAAGCTGGGCCTGATGCCCGGCGGCGGCGGCACGCAGCGGACGCCGCGCCTTGCGGGCCTTGCCACCGCGATCAAGCTGGTGACGGAGGGCAACCAGATCGGCACTGACGACGCGCTGAAATCCAACCTGATCGATGCGGTCGCTTCTGGCGGCGACTTGGCGGCCGCCGCGCGTGCCTTCGCCGAGGGGCTGGTTGCGGAAGGGAAGGGGCCGCGCAGCTCCTCGACCCTGCCGATGCCCGCCGACGATCCGGCATTGTTCGAGGAGGCGCGCAAGGCGGTGGCGAAGAAGATGCGCGGACAGACCGCCCCGCTCCGTGCGCTGGACGCCATGCGCCTAGCCTATGAACTGCCCTTTGATGAGGCGGTTCGCCAAGAACTGGCGATTTTTCGCGAGTGCATGCATGGCGCGCAGTCCAAGGCGCTGCGCCACATGTTCGCGGCCGAGCGCGAAGTGACGCGCATCCCGGGCCTTCCCGCTGACACCGCGACCCGTCCTGTCGAGCGCGTGGGCGTCATCGGCCTGGGCGTCATGGGCCGCGGTATCGTCATGGCGCTCGTCACTGCGGGCTTTCCGGTGATCGCCGTCGGGCTCGACCCGGCCAATGTCGATGCGGCGATGAAGGCGATCACGAAAATGTGGTCCTCCTCCGTCGCCAAAGGCAGCATGTCTCAAGAGGCGATGGACAAGCGGATGGCGCTCATCACCACCAGCGGCGACCCGCGCGACCTTTCCGCGACCCAATTGGTGATCGAGGCGGTAACCGAAGATCTGGAGATCAAGAAGGCGGTCTTCGCGCAGCTTGGGCAAGTGACGCAGCCGGGCACGATCCTGGCATCCAACACCAGCTTTCTCAATATCGACACGCTGGCCGAAGCTTCTGGCCGGGGCGATGATGTGTGCGGCATGCACTTCTTCAACCCCGCCCATGTCATGCGCCTGCTGGAAAATGTCCGCGCGGCCAAGACCGATCCCGAAGTCGTCGCGACGATCATGGCGCTCGGCAAACGCATCGGCAAGCTGCCGGTCCTGTCGGGCGTGTGCGATGGCTTCATCGTCAATCGCATGCTGTCCAAGCGATCGCGCGAAGGCTTCTTCCTGGTCGAGGAGGGCGCCAAGCCTGCCGCCATCGACAAGGTGCTGCTGTCCTACGGTTTCCCAATGGGTCCCTTTGCGCTAGGCGACCTTGCCGGGCTCGATGTGCAGGTCGCGGCGCGTAAGGCCCGTGCCGCCACCGCGACGGAGCGCGAATTGCGCGCCGATTTCCCTGAACAGATGGTTGCGCAAGGGCGGCTGGGGCAGAAGACCGGATCGGGCTGGTACAGCTATGACGAGAACCGCAAGGCCAGCCCCAATCCGCAGACCGATGCGATGATCGCCGCCCATGCCGAGCGCCATGGCCTGACGCTCCGCGAGATTGGCGAGGACGAGATCCGCGAACGCCTGCTCTACGCCATGGTCAATGAAGGCGCGAAGCTGCTGAGCGAAGGCATCGTGCCCCGCCCGCATGAAATCGACGTCGCGCTGGTCAACGGACTTGGCTGGCCGAGCTACACCGGCGGCCCCATGCATTGGGCCGACCAGATCGGGCTGGACAAGGTGCTAGCGACGATCGAGGCGTTCCGCGCCGATCAGGGCGACGCCTATTGGACGCCCGCGCCATTACTCGTCCAATATGCGCGCGAGGGCAGGGGCTTTTACGCATGAGCTATGAGCCCAATGCCAAGACTGCAGACCTGCTGGCGCGGCTGCGCGCTTTCATGGACGCGCATATCTATCCCAACGAGCAACGCTATTATGAGGAGGTGGCGACCGGCGATCGGTGGGCGCATGTCACCCTCATCGATCAGCTCAAGCCGCTTGCTAGGCAAGCGGGGCTGTGGAACCTGTTCCTGCCCGAAAGCGGCCATGGCGCGGGGCTCACCAACCTCGAATATGCGCCGCTCTGCGAGGAGATGGGCCGGGTCCACTGGTGCCCCGCCGTCTTCAACTGCGCCGCGCCTGATACTGGCAATATGGAGACGCTGGAGCGGTTCGGGACGGAAGAGCATAAGGAGCGCTGGCTCAAACCCATGCTGGCGGGCGAGATGCGCTCCGCCTTCGCTATGACCGAGCCTGCGGTCGCCTCCTCGGACGCGACGAATATCGAAAGCTCGATCGTCCGTGACGGCGACGATTATGTCATCAACGGCCGCAAATGGTGGATTTCGGGCATGGGCGAGGCGGACTGCGCGCTCATGATCTTCATGGGCAAGACCGATCCCACCGCGCCCAAGCATAAGCAGCAGTCGATGATCCTGGTGCCGCGCGACACGCCCGGCATCACCGTGCTGCGGCCGATGACCGTGCTCGGCTATGACGACGCGCCGCACGGCCACATGGAAATTCTTTTTGAAAATGTCCGTGTGCCCACCTCCAACATGCTGCTGGGCAAAGGGCGCGGGTTCGAGATTGCGCAGGCGCGGCTCGGGCCGGGGCGCATCCATCATTGCATGCGCATGATCGGCATGGCCGAACGCGCGCTTGAGGCTATGTGCCGCCGGGTGAAGTCGCGCGTAGCTTTCGGCAAGCCGCTTGCCGAACAGGGCGTCATCATCGAACGCATCGCCAACAGTCGCATCATGATCGATCAGGCACGGCTGCTGACGCTCCACGCCGCGCACCGCATGGATACGGTCGGCAACAAGGTGGCGAAGGCGGATATCGCCATGATCAAGGTCGCCGCGCCCAACATGGCCTGTCAGGTGATCGACTGGGCGATGCAGGCCCATGGCGCGGCGGGGATCAGCCAGGACTTCTTCCTCGCGAGCTATTATGCCCACGCCCGCAAGATACGGTTCGCCGACGGCCCGGACGAAGTGCACCGCCACCAGCTCGGGCGCTTAGAGCTGGCGAAATATGACTGACGTCCGCACGCTCGACACGACGCGTCTCGCGCCGTGGCTGCGCGAGCATGTGCCGGGTGCGGGCGGCTCAATCACGGCGGAGAAATTCGCGGGGGGACAGTCCAATCCGACTTACCTGCTGTCGGTGGACGGCGCGCCGCGCTTCGTTCTGCGGCGCAAGCCCGATGGCGTGCTGCTCCCCTCCGCCCATGCCATCGAACGCGAATATCGCGTGACCGACGCGCTCAAGGACAGCGCCGTGCCCGTCGCCCCGCCGCTCGCCCTGTGCGAGGACAGCGGCATCGTCGGCACACCCTTCTTCATCATGGACTATGCGCAAGGCCGCAATTTCTGGGATGCGCGCCTCCCCGATCTTGTCCCCGTCGAGCGCGCTGCCATTTATGACGAGATGAACCGCGTGCTCGCCGCGCTCCACGCCATCGATCCGGCCGATGTGGGCCTGGCCGAATACGGCAAGCCGGGCAATTATTTCGCCCGGCAGGTGGCTCGCTGGACGAGGCAATATCGCGCGACGGAAACCCAGCGCATCGAGGCGATGGAGCAACTTATCGACTGGCTGCCCGCGAACGATCCGGGGCTGGAAGCAAGCCGCATAGTTCATGGCGACTTCCGGAACGACAATATGATATTCGCGCCGGACGAGCCCCGCATCATCGCGGTACTCGATTGGGAACTGTCAACGCTTGGCCATCCCCTGGCCGACCTCGCCCAGCATGTCATGGCCTGGCGCGTGCCGAGGGAGGGCTATCGCGGCCTGTCCGACGCGGACTTGCCCGCGCTCGGTATTCCCAGCGAAGCTGACTATCTGCGCACCTATGCTGAGCGCAGTGGCGCGGGCCCCATCGATCCCGCCCATTGGCGCTATGCTTTAACGCTTGCGATGTTTCGTAACGCCGCAATCCGCCAGGGCGTCTATCATCGCGCGATCAGCGGCAACGCGTCCAGCGAAGCCGCTGCCGTCCACGGCGCGCGCGCGGGCGAGATTGCGGGCCTCGCATGGCGGATAGCCTGCGGAGAGGAGGGGGCATGCCTGTGAAGGAACAGTTGATCGACGTCGGCCGCTATCGCCTGCGCGCGGTGGAGCAGGGGGAGGGCCCTCTCGTCCTGATGATCCACGGGTTTCCGGGTCTTGCCTGGTCCTGGCGGCACCAGATGGCTCCCCTCGCAGAGGCGGGCTATCGCGCCGTGGCGATCGACAGCCTGGGTTATGGCGGCAGCGATCGGCCGGCCGATCCCGCCGCCTATACGTCCGACCATATGCAGGATTACCTGATCGCGCTGCTCGATCATTATGGCGCCGCACAGGCCGTGATCGTCGGCCAGGATTTCGGCGCCCAATATGCCTGGAACCTTGCCGTCCGCGCGCCTGAAAGGGTTGCGGGCCTAGTCGCCACTATCCCCTATGATTATGACATGGCAGGGCGCGCCATGCTGGGCAGTGGGCCGCGCTACCCCGCCGACGCCCCCGCGCGACCGGAAGGCTCCTCGCCCGATCGGTTGCCTAGCGAACGCTTCGCCGCCATGGCGCAAGAGCATTTCGTTCATCTCCATTATTTCCAGCAGGTCGGTCCCGCCGAACGAGAACTGGCGGCGCGCCCCCGCGAATTTCTGGCGCGCCTGTTGTACGCTCTCTCCTCGGAAGGAGACCTGTGGAGTTGGAAGACTGCATCATCGGTGGGCAGCGGCTATTTGGATGTCCTGCCGCCCGCGCCCCCGCTCCCTTGGCCCTGGCTGAGCGAAGCCGAGTTCGACCGCTTCGTCGCGGAATATGTTGGTGCCGAACCCATGCTGCGCTTCATTGGCGGCCTCAACAGCTATCGCACGGCTGACGCGAACTGGCGGATCGGGGAGCGCTGGGCCGATCATGATGTCGGAACGCCGACCCTATTCCTCTACGGCGCGAAGGACCCGGCCTTCGGCTTTTTTCCAGATTGGGAAGAAAGAATGCCGTCGCGCGTTCCGGGCTTGCGGGGCATGATCGCTGTGCCGGGCGCCGGGCATTTCGTGCAGCAGGAACAGCCCGAAGCGTTCAACCGGGCGCTGATCGCTTTCGCTGACACGGTCACGCGGTGACAACAGATTTTCGCCTGGCGGGTCATCTCGGCCTCAGCGCACCGGACCGGCCGCTGCTGGCGCATCTTGGACGCTCGGTTGATCCGGTCGATCAGATCGATGCGCTCGCCGACCATGGCTTTTCAGGCGTGCAGGACCTGTTCCTGAAGCTCCGTCCTGCGGCGGAGCAGGCGGCCATGGCGGAGCGGATGACGTTGCGCGGACTTAACCTGTCCAGCTTCGGCGGCGATCCGATGCGCTGGAACCTGCCGTTTTGGAGCGCCGAAGATGAGGTAGGCCGCGAAGCCGTGCAGGAGAGCATTACGGCAAGCTGCGCGCTCGCCGAACGCTTCGGCGTGGCAGGCGTCGTCTGTGTCGCCGGACTGGACCCCGATCGATCCCGCCGCGCGCAACTGGTGGCGATGACGGAAAATCTGAAGCGCAACGCCGAAACCGCCGCCCGCCGCGACCTGACCCTGCTGGTCGAACCGATCGCGGAAACCCGCATCGCCGGCCTGCTGCTCAACCGGCTGGAGGATTCCCTTGAAATGGTACGCACCGTGGCGATGCCGTCGGTGCGGTTGCTGTTCGATACGGGCCATGTCGCCATGATGGGGCATGATGTCCCATCCGCGTTGGCGATGAGCGCGGCGGAAATTGGCCTTATCCAGTTCGCCGACGTTCCTGATCGTGTCGATCCGGGTTTGGGCCTGCTGGATTGGACGGCGATCCTGCGGCAGGTGGCGGATCAGGGTTATCGGGGCATGGTCGAATTGGAATTCGAGCCGGTGGATCGGACAGCGGAAGGCGAAGCGAACATGCTGGGACGTGTCAGGGGACTTTGCACACGCCTCGATCCCGGGTTGCTATAAGCCTGGCGAAGGTCCACGGATGTCCTGAACGGTTCCTCATGGCGGATATTGCTCCCACCTCATCATGGGCCTTCCGTCGCCACCCTGTTAAAAAGCGGCAACGATCGACCAGGAGAGTATGCCGCATGCGCGTGATCGCGAACATGAATGTCTGTCAGGGTCATGCCCGATGCGAAGACCTGTGTCCCGAAGTCTTCTCGACAGATGCCATAGAAGGCAAGGTAGTCATAGAACAACCTGAATTCCCGCCAGAACTGGAAGAAAAAGTGCGGATGGCGGTTCGCAACTGTCCCGAAGGCGCTCTTCGCATTGCGAAAGGGACGGGCGTATGAGCTTCTATCCGCAATCGCCGGTCCATATCCCGTCTGAACTGGTACTGGACTTCGACTTTTTCGACGTACCCGCTGATGTTTCCGATCCCGTGCAAATCTGGCACGGGCTGGTGCGCCGGGGCGCGCCGCCTATCTTCTATACGCCGCGCAATGGCGGGCATTGGGTATTCTTGCGCTACAGCGACATTGCCGAGGCGTATCGGAACCACGAGATATTTTCGACGCATAAGGCGCAAATTCCGCCGTTGGAGCCTTACCCGGTTCTCCAGCCCAACGGCGTGGACCCGCCGCAGCATGACGTGTTCCGCAAAATATTGGCCCCCATGTTCACGCCGCTCGCCGTCCGGCGGATGACCGACGGCTTGCAGCATCGCGCCGAGGGGCTGGTTTCCGGCTTCGCCGCCAAGAGCGGATGCGACTTCGTCAAGGAATATGCCGCCAAATTCCCGACCGGCACCTTCCTGGAATTGTTTGGCCTGCCCGAAGAGCGCTTGCCGGAATTCCTGCGCATTTCCGATACCTTCTTTCGTAGCACCGACCCGGACATTCGTGCGGCGAACCTGCTGGAAATTTTCGAGGTGCTGGAGGCGCTGTTCCGCGAAAAGGAACGCAATCCGGGCAGTGACATTGCATCCACCGTGGTGCAGTCGCGCGATGCGGACGGCAATCCTTTCCCTTGGACCGACATCATCAATTGCGGCTTTCTGCTGTTCGTTGCAGGGCTGGACACGGTCACGAATACGATGGCCTATGTGTGGCGCTACCTCGCAACATCGCCCGATGCGCGGCAAAAGTTTCGCGATCGCCTGGACGACCCCTCCGCCTTCCTGCTGGCGATCGAGGAATTGATGCGGATCAACGCGGTGTCCAATATCTATCGCCGCGTGACTCATGATTGCGAATTCAAGGGCGTCCAGTTCCGCCGCAATGACCGCGTGGTTCTGCCCAATACCGTGGCGAACCGGGATCAGTCGGTGTTCAAGGAACCGCAGACGATCGACCTTGATCGCAAGGTGAACAATCATGTCACCTTCGGCCTTGGCCCGCATCGCTGCATCGGATCGCATCTCGCAAAGCGCGAAATCATGATTTCCCTGCAGGAATGGCTGCGGCAGATCCCGGAGTTTGAACTGGACCCGGATCAGGACGCGGAATCCGTCTTCGGCGGCCCGGTGATGGGCTTTACATCGCTGAAGCTTCGTTGGTGAGGGCGGCGGAGCGCTGCCGATATTCGCGGGGAGACAGGCCGGTCGCTCGGCGGAAGGCGCGGGCGAAGCTGTTACCGTGCGAAAAGCCGGCCTGCTCCGCCACCTGTTTCATCGGCACCTCCGCGGCGGCCAGCAGCAGCTTGGCCTGCTCGATCCGGTAGGTTTCGATATAGGCCGATATCGTCTTGCCGGTGAGGGCGATAAACTGGCGGTGCAAGTGGCGGGGGCTGATGCCGCACAGCGTGGCCAGCTCCGCAACGCCGGGCATCGGCGCGCCTGCTTCGATCCGCTCGCGCACGCGGCGAAATTGCCAGGGCGCAAGGCGGCTGGCGGTGGCAGCACCGGCGGCTTGGTGGAACACGCGGCGCAATTCGACACGGATCAGCTGAAACAGCGCTTCCATCGCTTCGGGCGATCGGCCGAGCGGATTGATCAACTCCCGGTGAGTCAGCCGCATCAGGCTGCGCAAGGCGTCGTTCCGGATGTTGAGAAGGCCCTGGAGGAAGGGCAGTGACGGTTCGCCCTCGCCCATGATCGCGCGGCCGTGTTTGTCGTCGAACAGGCAACGGATAACACGGATCTGCCGCCCCTCCGAACGGCCGCCGATGGCGATCCCTGGATGACGTACGAACAGCGCGCCCATGAAGCAACGGCGATCGGGGGCGATGTCCGGAAAATAGGCCGACGCGTCGGCCGACATGGGGGGCAGCGACATTTCCAGCATCAGCTGATGTTCGGTGCGCTCGAAACTGACGATGTCCGGCCAATGCCATTCCACCAGTTCGAACCGCCCCCCTGGAACGTGGCAGGATTCGATGACTTTGGCGGTGAAATCGATGCCCTCCATTCACATCCCTTCCATCATCGCATCAATGCTCGCCAGGCGCCGGGCGGCCTCCCCGTTTCGCGGCGGAAGGCGGCGGAGAAGGACGGCGCTCCTGCATAGCCCAGCGCGCGTGCGATGTCCTCGATCGATCCATGATCCTCTGTCAGCATCGCCTTGGCGCGTTCGATGCGCCTGCGGCGGATCGCTGCGCCGGGGCTAACGCCCGTCGAGTGGTGGAAGCAGCGGATGAAATGATCCCGGCTGAGGCCGCAGCGTTCAGCCATGGCGTCGAGCGAGGGCGCGGCCCCTGGCGCATCGATCATCTCAAGCGCCAGCCGTAGCGCGCGGGCGGAAAGGCCGCCGCGCCGCCTGCCTGCTCGTTCCGACGCCTCTTGAAGGAAGCGGCCAAGGTCCAGCAGCAACAGTGTGACCAGTGCCTCAGCGACCGCTGGGCTGTCGGGTGCCACATGCTCCACCTCCGCCGCCAGCCGCAACATCGCTTCTTCGATCGAGGGAACATGCATGTCGAAACAGGCGCTGAGCGTCGCATCGTCAAAGGACACGTCACTTAGTGCAGGTGCGATCCGCCGATCCTCAAACCGGATGCGGAGCGTGTCGAACGCCCCTTGCCCGACATGAATTTCCATCGGCACGCGCGCTGGACGCAATGCCAGTGCGCCCATGCGTGCAAAGGGCCGCCGGGGATCGCCCGCCATCCGCCCCTCCGATCCGGTCAGCAGGCGAGAAAGCCCCAGCATCAGCACCGATTGCGGCTCTACGATCCGGATCGTCTCTTCGCGGACTTCGGGAAAGGCGCATAGTTCAATGACCGCGCCGTCGATGCGCAGCGATCGCCGCACGACATCGGCGCTCTGCCGCGCCTGCCTGATGGAAATCGCATCCATGACGCCGTCGCTTATCACATAATGCGAAATATTACGAGATCATGCGACAATCATGCAGGTGGGACGCCTCCGTCCTTGAGCGGGCGGCCAAGCGGTGGAAGCAATGGACCCAAGGAGAGTGCCCCTATGAATCGCCCGACCGGACCCATCGTTCCCGCCGCCGACGCCATCGCGCAGGAGGAGGCGCGCTGGCAGGAAAAAACCCGCGGCCCTGCCATGGGTGAACGCTCGGAGCGGCGCGATCCCTTCGTGACGCAGGCGCTGAAATGGGCGATCAAGCCGCTCTATACGCCCGCGGACCTCGATGCCGTTGGTTTCGACTATATGGCCGATCTCGGCTTCCCCGGCGAATATCCTTACACCCGGTCCACCCGCCCCAATGGTCATCGCACCGATTTCTGGACGATGACGCAGGTCACCGGCTTCGGCAAGGGCGAGGATTGGGCGAAGCGCGCGCGTTACATGCTGGATCAGGGCTTGTCCGGCCTGATCCTGGAATATGACCTTGCCACCACCAACGGCTATGACAGTGACGACCCGATCGTAGAGGGAGAAGTCGGCCGCGCGGGGATGGCGCTCGACAGCCTGGAGGATTTGGAGAAAGCCTTCGACCTGCCGTTCGACAAGCTTAAATATCTGATGAGCGTGTGCAATGCGCCGCAGCCGGTGAACCTTGCGATGATCATCGCCGCCCTGGAGAAGAAGGGCATCGATCCCCGCGACTTCGTGCTGCACATCGTCAACGGCATCTTGATCGAATATACCTGCGTCGGCCGTTACATATATCCGCCTGAACATGGATTGCGGATTGCGACCGACTGCATCGAATATATCATCCGCAATCACCCCAATTGGGCGCCGATCTCGATCATCTCCGCGCAGCTCCAGCCCGCCAAGGCTAATCCGGTGCAGGAGATCGCTTATTCGCTCGCCATCGCCTGCGCCCATATCGACGCGGTGCTGGAACGCGGGCTCGATATCGACACGGTCGCGCCCTACATCAACCACTTCGTCGTCAACGTCGACATGGATTTCTTCGAAGGCGTCTGCAAGCTGCGCGCCTTTCGCAAATGCTGGGCGCGGCTAATGAAGGAGCGGTACGGCGCATCGAAGCCCGAGGCGCTCAAGATCCGCATGATGACCTCGCCGACCACCATCGCCCTGACTCTCCAACAGCCGCTCAACAACATCGCGCGGCTGGGCATCATGGCGACCGCCTGCGCGCTCGGCGGAGCGGGGGAGGCGATGACGACCCCGCTCTATGACGAGGCCCATGCGCTTCCGGCCGAAAACGCTATCCGCGTCGGCGCCGCGATCCAGCATATCGTCGCGCATGAAACGGGTGTTGCCGAAACCATCGACCCGCTCGCCGGCTCCTATTATGTCGAAACGCTGACCAAGCAGATGGAGGACGCCGCCTTCGCCGAAATGGATAAGATCTTCGCCATGGGCGGCGCGGTGAAGGCGATCGAGACCGGCTATATCCAGCGCGCGCTCGGCCGCGAGCAATATGAGCGGAACAAGGATGTAGAGGAAGGCCGCCGCAAATGGGTCGGCGTCAACCACCTCACCCGGGCGGAAGAAGAGCGCGAGATCGAAATCTTTCGCCTCGACGATGCGATGGAGGAGGAGCAGGTCCGCAAGGTTCGCGACCTGCGCGCCCGGCGCGACCAGCCCGCCGTCGATGTGGCGCTCGAAAGGGTGCGCGAAGCCGCGCGTAGCGGCGCGAACATGGTGCCGCCCTGCCTGGAGGCGGTGAAGCTCTACGCCACGCATGGCGAAATCTGCAACGCGATGCGTGACGTCTTCGGCGTCCATAGCGCCGACAGCCAGCTGATGGGAATCTGACCAGTATGACGAATTTCACCAAACGTCCGTTGCGCGTGCTGTTGGCGAAGCTCGGCATGGATACGCATACAGTCGGCGTCACGGTCATCGGCCATGCCCTGCGCGAGGCCGGGATGGAGGTCATCTTCACCGGCCTCAAGCAGACCCCCGAAATGGTGTGCGCTGCCGCCGTCCAGGAGGATGTCGATGTGGTCGGCATCTCCACCCTGTCGGCGGGGCACACCCGCAGCCTGCCCAAGCTCGCCCGGCTGCTGCGTGAAGCGGGCGGGGGCGACAAGCTGCTCGTCGCGGGCGGTGTCATCCCTGAGGAGGACAAGCCACTGTTGGAGGAGGCCGGCGTCGATCGCATCTTCACCATGGGCTCCGACACGCGCGACATCGTTGCCTATCTCGAAAGCTGGTGGGCGCAGCGCCTTGCGGAGGACGCTGCCTGATGCTCCGCAGCCCGGCGGAGGTGGCGCAAGGACTGCTGGCGGGAGACATCGCCGCAGGCGCCCGCGCCATCCGCTGGCTCGATGATCGTGATCGACGCGGGGCGGAGGTCCTTGCCGCCATCTATCCACACACCGGCCGCGCGCAGGTGGTGGGCGTCACCGGCCCGCCCGGTGCTGGCAAATCGACCCTCACCGACGCGCTTGTCGCCGAATGGCGCAGGCGCGGCCAGCGGGTCGGCGTGATCGCCGTCGATCCGTCCAGCCCTTTCACCGGCGGGGCGATCCTGGGCGATCGGGTGCGCATGAGCCGCCATGCGCTCGACCCCGGCGTCTTCATCCGCTCGCTCGGCACGCGCGGACAGGCGGGCGGCCTGTCGCGTTCGACGCAGGACGCTTGCCTCATCTTCGACGCCATGGGCTATGACATCGTTCTCGTTGAGACCGTGGGTGTAGGACAGGACGAGATCGACGTCGTCAACCTCGCCCACACAACCGTCATCGTCGCCGTGCCGGGCTTGGGGGACGAAATTCAGGCGGTGAAGGCGGGGCTGATGGAGGCGGGCGATATCTTCGTCGTCAACAAGGCCGACCGGGACGGCTATGATGCCACGCAGCGGCAAATGGAATTGATGCTTCACCTGCGCGCTCAGGCAGTTGGGGATCTGCGCTGGGACGTTCCCCTGCTCCGCGCCGTCGCATCAAGGGGAGAGGGGGCCGCGGCGATCGTCGATGCCATCGCGGCACATCGCAGCTTTCTGGATCAGGAAGGTGACTTCGCCAGCCGCAGCCACCTGCGGGCGCGGGAACAGGTGCTGTCGCTCGTCCGCGATGCGCTAGCTTCGCGGGCGCTTGATCTGTCTGGCGAAGCCATTCTTCAACAGGTCGAAAGCCGCCGTCTTGATCCTTATGCCGCCGCCGATCGTATCGTCGCCCTTTCAGAAAAGAGTGCCGCAGCATGACCAAATCGATCTGCGCCCTGGCGCACAAGCCCGGCAGTACGCGCGAGGCGTTCCAGGCCTATTATGAGGAACATCATGTTCCGCTTGCGATCGGCCATTTCCCCTTTTCCGGCTATGCGCGCAATCATCTGACGGGTGCAGCCGATTTCCGCTGGGATACGATCAGCGAATTTTGGGCTGACGATATCGACGCGGCGGCGGCGCTCATGGATGGCCCGATCGGCAAGATCATGGCGGAAGACGAGGAGCGGTTCATGAACCGGCCGCTGATCGCGTCAGCCGGTGTCGAAGAGGTCATTCTGTCACGAGGGAATCGTGCAGGCAGCGACGGCAGCCGTACCGCCATCCTGGTCCAGGGTCCGGCCGGGGGCGATGACTTGCGGTCCAGGCTCATGGGATGGGCGTCCGGCTTCGCGCGGGATCTGCCGGGCGTTTCAGTTGATTTCACCAGTTCCTGGACCGAATTGGCCTTTCCCGCAAAGGCCGTCGTGTGGCTGCCGGGTTGGCATGAGCAATGTTCGGTGCCTTCTGGCCTCTCCGCGGAAATCCTGCTTGTCCGCCACGTGGAAACGCCCCGCTCCCGGCTCTTGGGGTAGCCGGACGTCCGCTCCCCCTGCGTGAAATATGCAACAGCGTAGCATATAAGATCATATGATACGCAGATGGCGACTAACCGCTTGAAGTAAGCGATATGTGCGACTAATGGAGCCCAATCGGACATGATAATTCATGTTCCGAGGCGTCGCGCGTTTTTTCCGGTGAAGTGCGTGCAGATAAGCATAAGAACGCCGGAACAGTTGGCGATAAACAGCCATGTGTTGGGAGGATGTTATGAAGTCTATGTTGCTGGCCGGCGTTGCGGCTATCTTGGTCCCCTTCTCGGTTTCGGCCCAGGCTCAGGATCAGTCCTCGGCCACCGCGGCGCAGGAACAGGGCGCCAATCTCGGCGACATCGTCGTGACTGCGCGCCGTTCTGCGGAAACGCTGCAGGACGTGCCGGTCGCCGTTACCGCGCTTAGCGGTGATTTCATCGAGCGGCAGAATATTTCCGATCCGACCGATGTGCCGAACTTTGCGCCGAACATCACGATCGAACAGCAGCCGTCCAGCCTTTCGGCCGCGACCATCTATATCCGCGGCATCGGCAATAACGAACCTTCCGCTGTGTCTGAACAGGGCGTGGGCGTCTATTTGGACGGCGTCTATCTCGCCCGCGCGGCCGGCGCCGTGTTCGACCTTATCGACCTGGAGCGTATCGAAGTGCTACGCGGTCCGCAGGGTACGCTGTTCGGCCGCAACACCATCGGTGGCGCGCTGCAGTTGATCACCAAAAAGCCTTCCAATGACATGCACGTCACGGCCAAGGCGGGCTATGGCCGCTTCAACGAATGGTACGCACGTGCGCGGCTCGACACCGGCTACATTGTCGGTGACGTCATCAAGGCGTCGCTCGCTTACCAGCATCGGCAGGGCGATGGTTATGTGAACAACACGCTCACCCCCTCGTCGCAGGATCCGGGCGCGCTCAACGCGGAATCGATTGCGGTAGGGCTGCAAGCCGACCTGGGCGACGTCACCGTCAATTATAATTTCGACTATGACGACCGCCGTGGCACCCCGGCCTTCTTCCAGATCGTTGCCACGACGCCGTTGGCTCAAAACTATTATTCGCAGTCGCCCAATTTCGGCGGCGCGCCTTTCCTGGTCAGCACGGAACGACAGGGCACCGTCCAGCAGGCAGGCTTCACCGACCGCAACGGCAATTTCCGCTATGGCAGCAAGACCCGGGTACAGGGCCATGGCCTGACCATCAGCTATGACGCCATTCCGGAACTGACGCTCAAGTCGATCACCGGCTATCGCAAGTTCTTCCAGGACACGATCCTGAACCTGTCGGGTAATGGCGTGCTGCGCGGGCCAGTGGTCGATTTCACCTCGCCCACGCTCGTCTCGATCCAGGATGTCGTCCCCTATACCGGCAACAACGCGCCGCAAAAGCAGTGGCAGTTCAGCCAGGAATTCCAGGCGCTCGGCAAGGTGGGTGACTTCAACTACCTGCTCGGCATGTATTATTTCTACGAAAAATCGTCGGAATCTAATCAGCAAGCGCTGACGATCGTGACGCCGGTGGCCGGTCTGCCCTTCCTGGGCTTCCCGCAGTCGGTTGCGGACGGCATCGCCGCGCTCAACCCGGGCCTCGCCACTGTCGGTGTCAATGCTAACCCGGTCCAGGCCTTTGGCGGCACCTCGCAGTCGATGGCGGTGTTCGGACAGGTCAGCTGGCGGCCTTCGTCGCTTGATGAAAAGCTCGAAGTCACGCTGGGCGGCCGCCATACGGCCGACGACAAGACCATCTACCTGGCGGGCGACGTCAGTCCGGTGCAGCGCGGGCGCAGGAGCTTCGATAATTTCTCCTGGCTTGCCTCGGTCTCTTATGAGGTGATCGACGATGTGATGGTCTATGGCCGCGTATCGACCGGCTACCGCTCGGGCGGCATCAATCCGCGTGCTGGGGTCATCAACGGCTTCAATCCGGAAAAGGCCACTGCCTATGAAGCAGGCATCAAGTCGCAATGGTTCGACAACCGCCTCCGTCTGAACGTCGCTGGCTATGTCACCGATTATAACGATCTGCAGGTTCAGCAGTTCGCTGCTGGCAGTGGCGGCGCCACTTCGCTGATCGTCAATGCGGGCAAGGTCCGGCTGTCGGGCTTCGAAGCGGAACTGACGGCTCTGCCTTTCACCGGCTTCCAGATCGACGGTTCGGTCGGTTATGTGAAGACGGACTATAAGACCTTCCTCTTCCGCGACCCTGGCACGAACACGCTTCTGGATGTCGCTGATCAGGCGAAGCCGCTCTACACGCCGAAGTGGAACGTCCATCTGGGTGCGGAATATTCGCATCCGATCGGCGGCGGCGACACGCTGGTCCGTCTGCGTGGCGACTATTCCTACCGCACGAAGATCTACTTCAATGCGCTCAACAACACCGCGCCTTTTAACGAAAATATCGTCTCGCCCAGCCAGACCAATGTGAAGGCGCGTCTGTCGGTTGAAGGTCTCGATATGGGTGGCGGCAAGCTGGATGTGGGCATTTGGGGCGACAATTTGCTGAACCAGAAGCGCCTGGTCTATGGCATCGACTTCGGTGCGCTCGGTTTCGCCGGCGCTACCTTTAATAAGCCGATTTCCTACGGCGTGGACGCCAAGATCAGCTTCTAAGAGCGGGGCTGTCAGAGAAGGGGCGCGAAGTGATGAACTTCGCGCCCCTTATTTTGCATGCATGATCTTGGAGGCGCGCGGAGAAGACGGTTCATCCTACTTCTAACGGCATAACCCCCAAATCTCCGTTCGCCCTAAGCTTGTCGAAGGGCTTTCCTTCCTTTTTATGGGAAAGGAACGGCTTCGACAGGCTCAGCCCGAACGGGAGAGGGGCTGTCGTGTAACGCCTCCAATTTTATTTCAGCTCACCGTCGATCCGCCATCGACGGCGATGCTCTGGCCGCTGATCCACTCACCGTCCCGGCTCGCCAGATGCGCGACCATCGCCGCAATATCTTCGACCTGGCCAAGGCGCGGAGAGCGGCCGCGCGCTAGCACTTCCTGCTGAAAGTCGGTCGGCATCGTCGCCCGGAGTTCGGGGGTGATGACGAGGCCCGGCATGATCGCGTTGGCGCGGATACCTTGTTGTCCCCAGCCGCTGGCGACATGGCGGACCAGCGCATTGATCCCGGCCTTCGCCATGGCATAGCAGGGACGCACTGGTTCGCCGACGACCGCGGCCGCCGAAGAGGTGTAGATCATCGCGCCGCCACCTCGTTCCAACAGCTTGGGCAGGGCATGGCGGGTGATGCGCAACATGCCTTTGAGGTTCACGTCCAGCGTGCGCTCCAGCACCTCGTCCGATACGGTAAGAACGTCGCTGTCGGTCATCAACACGCGCAGGTCGGCGAAATTAGCGTGCACCGCGTCGATACCGCCGAATGTCCTGACAGCCGTCTCGATCAGCGCCGCGACCGACGCATCCTCGGTGGCATCGAACTCGGCTCCCAGCGCGCGGCCGCCCTGGCTTTCGATTTCCTGCACCAGGCTGTCGATCCTGTCCTTTTCTCGAGCGGGCGACGCAGCGACGACAATTGCGCCTTCCGCCGCAAGCCGCAACGCGGTCGCCCGTCCGATACCGGTAGATGCGCCCGCCACGACGATCACCTTGTCCACCAGACGGCGGCATCCCATGGCCAAAACTTCGCTCATCCCGCCTCTCCTTATTTTGTTGTAAGTTCGTAACGATTTTGCTCAGCGGACCGCCGGGGCTGCGCTCCCCACACCCTGCCACCCGAGGCCCAACGCCTTCTGAAGACTGATGAAACTGCCGGTCAGCGCCGCCATCGCCTCTACCTTCGCTTGGGTCGCACCCAATGCCTGACGTTGCGTAATTCTATAGTTTATTATTGAAATCGTCCCGGCTTCACTCCGCTGCCGCGCCAATTCAGCCGCCGCTTTTGCCTGCTGCTCAGCTCGCACCAGATCGGCGAGGCTTTCCCGCTGACGCTGGAACCGCGACAGCGCGCCTTCTGCATCCTGCAGCGCCGTCAGTACCGCCGCCCGATAGTTGGCCGCCGCCTCGTCCCGCTGCGCTTCCGCCGCATTGATGCGCGCGCGTGCCTTGCCGAAATCGAGGAATGACCAGCTAATACGTGGCACCGCGGCAACCGTAAACTTGTCGAGATCGACCAGATCCTCTGGTGACGAACCGCCAAGACCGATCAGGCCGAGGAAGCTGATGTGCGGAAAGCGCGCAGCATCCGCCACGCCAATCCGCGCCGTCTGCGCCGCTAGCTTGCGCTCTGCCGCGCGAATGTCCGGGCGGCGTTGCAGCAGTGCCGCCGGATCACCGACCGCGACTTGCGCCGGGGGAAGGGGCGGGAGTGCGGGCGGATCGAGCAGCGCGTCGAGCGTGCCAGGCGCCGCGCCTGTCAATATGGCCAGCTTGTCCTTCAACGCATCAACCTCTGCTCGGATCGGCGACAGCCTGGCGCGTGCACCGTCGCGATCGAATTCCTGCTGCAACAGATCGCCGTGCGCGATCGTCCCGCGTTCAAAGCGTTGGCGGGTCAGCGCGACCTCTTCATCCTGCAGGGCCAGCGCCTGGGTGCCGAGGGCGAGCCGTTGCTGCCGGTCGCGCAGATCGACATAGCTTTGCGCTACCTCCGCCGACAGGCTGACGCGCGCGACGTCCAGGCTTGCTTCGCTTCCCTCGACGTCGGCGCGCGCCGCCTCCACCGCGCGGTGATGGCCGCCGAACAGGTCCAGCTCCCAACTTGCATCGAAACCAAGATTATAGAGGTCGAGCGTGGTGGCGTCGCCATCCTCCGCCTGGCCGGGTAGCCGCGCCTTGGCGTAAAGCGCCGATCCGTTGATCGTCGGCAGGCCGCCGGCCTTGCGCTGGCGAAGCGACGAGCGCGCTTGGCGGATACGGGCCGCGGCGGCATCGAGGCGCGGATTGGCCGAAAGCGCCTGGTTCATCAACTGGTCCAGGATCGGATCGTGAAGAGCCGTCCACCATGGCTGCGCCGCCTCAAGCAAGCCAGTGCTGGCATCGCCCCTGACAAAGCTGGGCGGGGTGGCGGGAGTGGCAGCCACTGGCCCATGATAATCGGGTCCGGCCGTACAGGCGGCGGTCAGCAGAGGGGCGAAAAGAAGAGCGGATTTGTAGCGCATCGGCATCTCAATGTGCCGCCACGGGCGCGGCATGCTGGGGCAGCGGGCGAAGGAAGAAAACAAGCGGAGCGGTGCACAGGATGCCGATGATCAGCATCCAGAACAGGTCGATGAAGGTCATGGTCAGCGCCTGCGTCTGGATGGTCTGCTCAATCATCCGATAGGCGGCCGCACGGCTGCCCAGTGCCTGCGCCTGCATATCCACATAGCTTTGGACGTCTAGGCCGTTGGCCCGCAGGCTTTCCTCCATCCTGCGGCTGTGCAGCCAGAGCCTCTGGTCCTGCACCACGGCGATGCCCGCCAGTGCGAAGGAGCCGCCGAGGTTTCGCGCAGCATTGTAGAGGCCAGCGGCATCGCTTGCCAGCGACACCGGCACCGACCGGATCGCCGCCTGGTTGAGGAACATCATGACGCAGATAGTGCCCACGCCGCGCATCAATTGGGACTCGATAAAGTCGGTTCCCTTGGAGGAGGAGGTCAACGCGGTCTCCATATAGGCACTGACGATCAACAGCACGAGGCCGATCAGGACCGACAGATGGATCGGCATGTTGCGGATGGCCCAAGGCATGAAGGGCATCATCAGCACCATAGGTACGCCCGACAGCAGTACGATCTGCCCTGATTGTAGTGCATTATAATGAGCGATCAGCGTCAGGAACTGAGGAATGACGTAGGAGGTGCCGTAGATCACCATGCCGATCATCATCGCCATGATGAACACCGCGCCAAATTGCCTGTCCAACAGCAGACGCAGGCGTATCACAGGCCGCTGCGCGCGCATCTGCCCTGCGAGCAGCATCGCAAAGCCGGCAACGGCCATGATGGTGAGCCAAATGATCGTGGAGGATTCGAACCATTGTTCCCGCTCGCCTTCCTCCAGAACGACGGTAAGGCCGCCAAGGCCCAGGATCAGGCCGAACACGCCCAGCCAGTCCGCTTCGCCGATCAGGTCAAAGCGGGCGCGCTCATGGGGAAGTGCTGCGAACAGAAGGATCAGCAGAGCTATGCCGACGGGGAGGTTGAGAAAGAAGGCATAATGCCAGCTGACATTTTCGGTGAGCCAGCCACCGAGCACCGGCCCCATGATCGGCCCCAGGATCGCGGTCGCGCCGAACAGGGAATTGCCCACCGGTTGCTGGTTACGCGGCAATCGCGTGGCGATGATCGTCATTGCAGTGGGGATCAAAGCGCCGCCGGTCACACCCTGCCCAATACGGCCGGCGATCATGATCGTTAGCGTCTGCGCCATGCCGCAGATCATGGAAAAGGCCACAAAACCGACGGTGGCGATGATGAGGAAGTTGCGTAACCCGAAGAGCCGCTGCAACCAGCCTGCCAAGGGGATGATGATGATCTCCGCGACGATGAACGATGTCGCGATCCAGGTGCCTTCGGTGCCGCTCGCGCCAATTTCGCCCTGGATGATGGGCAGCGCCGAGTTGACGATAGAAATGTCCAGCATCGCCATCATAGCGCCCAAGGTACCTGCCGCAACGGCCAGCCAATCGGCTGCGCTTGCGCGCTGTTCGGCGGCAGGTAGCGCTGCGCTCACTTTGCGGCGTCCTGCCGGACCTGCTGGCGGTTCTTAAGCCGTTCGATCTCGTCCCGCGCGGAACGGGTATCGACCGAAACATCGACGGACATGCCGGGCAGCAGCAGCCTTTTTAGCGCCGGGTCTGCATCGATCGCAATGCGTACGGGTACCCGCTGAACGATCTTGGTGAAGTTGCCGGTCGCATTTTGCGGGGGCAGCAGCGAGAATTGGGCACCGGTGCCTGGCGCAACGCTGGCGACATGGCCGTGGAAGCTGATGCCGGGCAGGGCATCGACCTGGATCTCGGCAGGCTGGCCCTGGCGCATCAGGCCCAGCTGCGTTTCCTTGAAATTCGCCTCCAGATACAGTTGTTCGAGCGGCACGACCGACATCAGCCTCAGACCCGGCTGGACGAATTGTCCGGCCCGGGCCGTAAGATCGCCTACCCGTCCCGCGACACTTGCCACGACGACCATGTCCTGCACGTTGCGCTGCGCTGCCTCTAACTGCGCGCGGGCGCTCTGACCCTGAGCTTTGGCTTGCTCCACCTGAGCGCGAAGGCTGGCGATACGCCGCGTCGCGCCTGCGAGCGCTGCCTGTTGAGCCGATACGTCCTGCGCTGCTTGTGCTGCCTGGGTGCGAAGGGTGGCGAGCTTTTCGGCGGGTTCTGCGCCAGTCGCGGCGAGCGGCGCATATCTGGCGACTTCCGATGCGGCAAAGCGGGCCTTGGTCTGCACCGTGGCAAGCGCAGCGCGCGCCTGCGCGATCGCCGCTTCCTGTTCGCCGATCATCGCTTCGGCATTGGCGGCGCTTGCGGCCGCCAGATTGATCTGGGCCTGACCTTGCGCAGCCAGCGAGGGATAGTCCGGCGCCTCGATCCGCAGGAGCGGCTGACCGGCCTTTACATCTTGATTTTCCCGGACCAGCACTTGGCTGATATAGCCCGATACGCGCGCTGACACGGTAACGCTGTCGGCCTGAAGATAGGCATCTTCGGTCCTTTGCTGGTATTTGCCATAGACCTGATGGCGTATGAACCAGATGGCCCCAACGACCAGCACTGCCATAGCAGCCGTGCCAAGCACGAGACGCAATCTGCGACGCTTTTTCGGGCTTACGACTTCGCTTTGTTCCAACCGGTGTGAGACGGCATCCGCATCGGCTGTGTCTGCAATCGACCTTTGATGTTCGGTCATAAAAATCCCAATGTCGGCCTCTTTCGACGACTTAGGATTTGCTATAAAGCGAAGGCAAGTCTTTTCCGAGGAGCAATCGGAAATGTGGAATTAGGTTAGTAGCAAGATGACGCTGAACGCTATCAGCGCAGATGATCCGCTTGCGAGACACAGCAAACGAAATGGACAGAGCAGGAATACCGAACTGTCAGGTTCCATCCTCTTTCCCCGCTTATTGCGATGGGCTCCGCCGATTATAGCGGATTCGCCACATAATGCCAATTACGTCTACCGTTCCACGAGCCTCAAGGGCAAAAACAGGCAGGAGGCAATTTTTGCATTCACTCTGGGCCAGATGCTGGCTATCCCGCCAGCAGCGTCGATAAAAAGCGGTCAACTGGCCGAAATGGAGAGGAAGATGTCGCAGCCTTGGCTTGACAGGATCGCACTGCACGATCTGGTAATGCGTTACTGCCGCGGATGCGACCGGCGGGATTTCGCGCTGGTTCGCACGCTTTATCATGATGATGCGATCGATGACCATGGGGCGATGTTCAAAGGTGGACCGGATGCGTTCGTTGCATGGCTGCCCGAAGTCACGGCGCACTGGGACCTGACCCGGCACAGCATCAGCAACAGCCTGTTTGTTATCAATGGGGATCATGCGGAAGGCGAACATTATGTCGAGGCGTGGCATCGCACGCGGGGGCAAGACGCGAAGCTGTTCATCGCGCTGGGCCGCTATCTCGACCGCTATGAGCGCCGCAATGGCGAATGGAAATTCACCTACCGCAGCCTGGTTTTCGATCATGGATCCATCGTCCAGGTCGATCAGGATGCTGTCGATCGCATGAGCAAGGACGCGCCCAACGGCCGTGCCGATCGCAACGATCCGTCCTTCGACTACCCCCTGTTGGCGAGCCTCAGCGCATGAGGGCCGCAGTGTGGGACGGGCAGTTGCTGTTCGTGAGCGATCAGGTCAAGTTGCGGCCGGTAGGTGAGGGCGAAGTGCGCGTGCGGGTGCTACGCTCAGGCATTTGCCACAGCGACATCGCGATGCTGACGCCGCATGCTCCCAAGCTGCCGGTCATTCTAGGACATGAGGCCGCCGGTGAGATCGCCGAAATCGGCCCCGGGGTCGCAGGCTGGACGACTGGGGACCTTGTGGCCGTGGGTACGCAGACGCCGTGCGGCGATTGCCGTGAATGCCGCCGTGGCGAACCGCATAATTGCGACATCAACTGGGGCTTCACGCCTGATTTTCCGTTCACGCTTGATGGGGCGCCGGTCGCCTCCTTTGCCAACGTCTCCTCCTTCGCCAGTGAAATCATCGTAAAGGCGTCACAGCTGTTCGCGATCAAGGACTTGCCGCTTGAGCAAGGCGCGCTGATCGGTTGCGCTGTATCCACGGGCGTCTGCGCTTCGCGCGTTCTGGGTAAGGTCCGTACGGGCGACACCGTCGTTGTCTTTGGCATTGGCGGGATTGGGGTGAACGCAATCCAAGGCGCCGCTTGTAATGGCGCTCATGTGATCGCGGTCGATGCCAATCCCGCAAAGGAGGCGGTCGCGCGACAGTTCGGCGCCGAAGCGTTTGTGCTGGCGGACCCGGCGCAGGACAGTGCGGCGGCGGCGGAGGCACTGGCGCGCGATCATGGTCCGATCGACGTCGTGGTCGAATGCAGTGGTGCGGTCGGCGCAATCAACACCGCGCTGCGCTGCACCAAGCGCGGCGGCAGGGTAGTGCTGATCGGCATGTCGAGATATGGATCGGAGGCGGCACTGCCGCTCACCAGCTTTGTCATGGGGGGCGAAGTGATCGCAACCATGAACGGGGGCGCGGTGCCCGAACGCGATTACCCCGAACTGATCGCCCAAGCCCAGAGCGGGCAGCTGAACCTTGCCGATCAGATCAGCGGCGTGTGGCCGCTCGACCGGATCAACGAGGCGATCGCAGCGCTGAAGGCGGGAGAAGTCACTCGCGCCGTCATCGATCACGAAATGTGAGGCTTCAGGACTTCAAGACCTGAAGCAGTTCGATCCGATGCCCTGCGGGTCGAGGATGAATGCGAGGCGCATGCCGTGTTTGGGCACTTCCATGGCGGGGACGTCGATCGTAGCGCCCGCCGCAGGCGCCCGTTCCAGCGCGGCATCCACATTTTCGACCAGGAAGCCGGTGGTGGCTTCTCCGGGCGGAGGACAGCTGCGATTCGGGAAGCAGACCAGGATGAGATTGGGCGCTGGTGGACGCGCGCCTGGCAGCGCCATGACGACCTCATGCATCAGATTTTCGCCCTCACCGGCTTCCAATCTCACGCTCACGTCAAGGCCAATTGCTTGACTGCAGAAAGTTTCGGCGGCGGCGATGTCTTTCACCTCGATCTTTGTGAAGCAAAATGATTATGTGGCCATCTTCATCCTCCCTTATCTTACGCATTAAAGCATTATAAACTCTGTTCGACAGCCTGGATGTAGGATAAACTAGGCCAGCAGATACGCAGATAGGAGATAGTGGTGGCTGAGACAAACGCGGGAGAGGTGCGGCTGTCCGCCGTATGGCGCGACTTTTGTGACAAGCTGGCGCAGGCGGGGGAAATTCTCGACCGCCCCAGCGCACCGGGTATGCCGATCGATCAGGCCGAAGGGTTGCGCTATCTCTCCCGACTCACACGTACCGCGCTTAATATGCTGGTCGATTCAAGCGATCCTGATTTCCCGCGCATCTTTCTGCTGACCGACGACGCCATCAAGATTGGCGCGGATAATCCCGACAATCTGTATCAGCAGATCGTGGTGCGCGGTGATCGCGAATACCGCATCACCGGCAAGCGCAACAGCGTCCCATATTTTTCGATCGGCTCGAAGGCAAATCGCTACGCTATCGACGGGACGATGGCATCGACCGGCGAGATCGAGCTTGCCGATATGGAGCTGCGTCCGGACGGCAGCTTCGAGATCATAGTCAGCAAAGCGCAGAAGCCCGGCAACTGGCTGCCGATGGCGGATGACACGACGCTGCTGATCATCCGCCAGACTTTCAACGACAAGCGGACGGAAGCCGCGGCTGACGTGAAGATTGAGCGGATCAGCGAGGGACCTGCGGTTCCGGCAATTCTGACGCCTGGGACTATCGAGGCGCAGTTAAATGGGGCGGCTGCCTGGGTTCGGGGCACGGGCAATACTTTCGCCGATTGGTCGCAATGGTTCATGGAGCAGCCGAACCGTTTTTATGAAGGAAAGGAGCAGTCGGTTTATCAGCGTGCCGGCGGCGATCCGAAGATCTGGTACGGCCACATTTATTATGATCTCGCTCCTGATGAGGCTTTGATCATCACCGCCAAGCCGCCCGAATGCCGTTTCTGGAATTTTCAGATTGACAACTGGTGGATGGAATCGATGGACCATGTGAACCGCAAGGTCTGGGTTAATGGGTCCCAGGCGAAATATGAGGAGGACGGCAGCGTCGTCCTTGTCTGTTCCGACAAAGACCCCGGCTATGGCAACTGGATCGATCTGTCAGGCCACCGCAAGGGCACGGGCCTGTGGCGCTGGATCGAAGCGAATGAGCATCCGGTGCCGCAATGCAAGGTCGTGAAGCTCTGACCAGGTCTGAAGCGCTTGCTGCTCGTATCGCCGCCCTGGAAGATCGGGAGGCGATACGCGGCCTGATCGCCAATTATGGGCCATTGGCCGATGCTGGGAACTGTGCCGGTGCCGCAGCGCTTTGGGTTGAGGACGGCATTTATGAAGTCGGCGGCTTTGGCGTCTATCTGGGTCGCGCAGCTATACAGGCGCTACTGGAAGGCGAGAACCATCAAGCGCTGATCAATGGCGGGGCGGCGCATGTGCTCAGTCCTCCGGTAATCGATTTGAACGGGGATTTGGCTACCGCGCGGACCTATTCGGTTGTGTTCCGCAAGTCGGGAGATGGTTGGCAGGCGCATCGCGTCTCGGCCAATATGTGGCATCTCGTCCGCATTGGCGCAGAGTGGAAGGTGGCATGCCGCGTCAACAGTTTGCTAGACGGGTCAGCCGATGCGCGCGCGCTTATCGCCGGGCAGCCACTGCCTTCGGATTGATAAAAATGATAGACAAAAGGGCTCATCCGGTCTGGACGAGCCCTTTTCCTCACCACATCAGGCGGTCTGACGCACCGCTGCAAATTGCTTCTTTGCAAAGGCGCAGGCGTCGGCCATCGCAGCCTGGGCGCCGGGCAGGAAGCCGAGCCATGACACGAAGCCGTGAACCATGCCGGGGTAACGCTTCATTTCGACCTCAACCCCTGCCTTTTCGAGTACTGGAGCATAGCTTTCAACGGCATCGCGGATCGGGTCGCATTCGGCACTGGCGATGAACGCAGGGGGCAAGCCATCATGGCTCGCCGCCTTCATCGGACTGGCGCGGAAGTCGTCGAAGTCGCTGTCATCATTGATGTGCAGTTCCCAGAAATAATGGGCGTCATCCAGGCGCAGGATCGGGCCGTTCGCGAACTCGATTGCGGAGCCTTCTTCCGGAATCGGATGGATGCCGGGGCCGTACCAATTGATCTGCGCAGCAAGCCGAGGTGCGCCCGCATCGCGAGCCAGAAGGGCGCAAGCACTTGCCAGCACGCCGCCCGCGCTATCGCCTGCTATGCCGATGAGCGCTGGGTCTCCACCCAGTTCAGCGGCGTTAGCGGCCACCCACTGCGTCGCGGCCCAGCAATCATCGAAGGCTGCAGGGAATTTATGTTCCGGAGCGAGGCGGTAATCGACCGACACCACGATGCTTTCCGCGCCGGCTGCCAGACCGCGCGCGATCATGTCCTGCGTGTCGAGGTCGCCTACGACGAAGCCACCCCCGTGGAAATAGGCGATCACCGGGAAGGGGCCGGAACCCTCCGGCGTATAGATGCGCACCGGGATCTCTCCGGCCGGACCGGGAATAGTCCGGTCGCTGACAGCGGCCAGGGTCACTGGCGGCGGGGGCAATTGGGTGGAACTGGACCGCACTGCTTCACGCAGGGCATCTAAGGGGAAAGTGCGGACCGGGCCCCAATCCGGCTGCCCGGCGAACATCGCCTCGAGTTGAGGATCCAATGGCATCTTAATTCTCCTGCTTGTCGATAGGGCAGTTTAGGGGAGGTGTGTCGGGGAAGCTGATGTGCTCATCTGCTCCCCTCTCATCCTCTAGGTTCGCGTGGCATATTGAGGGCGCGTTCGGAGATGATGTTGCGTTGGATTTGGTCTGTTCCGGCGTAGATGGTGTCGGATCGGGACATGAGGTACATGGTTGTGAGGCTGTTCATGCGTTCGTCATTGACGCCGATTTCGCCATGTTGGCCCATGACCTCCATGGCGAGTTCGCCGAGCGCGACATGCCAGCGGGACCAGTAGAGTTTGTAGGTATAGGCGGCGCCTGAGAGGGTGGCGCTGGTGTCGCCGTCGGAGAGCATGCGCAGGCCATTGTAGCGCATGATCTTCAAGCCCGCATGGGCGTTGGCGATTTTCTGGCGGATGAGCGGGTCGGTCGCCTTGCCGTTGGCCTTGGCGATGGCGATGATCTCGTCCAGTTCGTTGCGGAAGTGCATTTGCTGGGCGAGGGTGGAGACGCCGCGTTCAAAGCCGAGCAGGGCCATGGCGACCTTCCAGCCTTCGCCTTCCTCGCCGATGCGGTCGATGGCGAGGGCTTCTGCGCCGTCGAAGAAGACCTCGGCGAACTCGGCCTCACCGGTCATCTGGCGGATCGGGCGGGCATCGACCCCGGGCTGGTCCATCGGGACCATGAGGAAGGAGAGGCCCTTGTTGCCGACGCTGCCCGGCGTGGTACGGGCGACCACGAAGCACCAGTCGGCGATCGTCCCCATCGAGGTCCAGATCTTCTGGCCGTCGATGATGTAGCGGTCGCCTTCGAGGCGGGCCTTGGTCTTGACATTGGCAAGGTCTGAGCCTGCGCCCGGTTCGGAATAGCCCTGGCACCAGATCGCCCGGCCACGGGCGATGTCGGGGAGGAAGCGGGCCTTCTGATCCTCATTGCCCAGGGCGATCAGCGTCGGCCCGAGCAATTCGACCCCAAGATGCCCTGCGCGCGGCGGTCCCTTGGCGCGGGCATATTCCTCGGCAAAGATGATCTGCTGCGCGATCGAGGCATTGCGCCCGCCCCATTGCTCGGGCCAGCCCACGACGCTCCAGCGCGCCTCGCCCAGCGCGGCTTCCCAGGCGCGGCGTTCCTCGACATTGTCGATCTGGTTGGTCTGACCGCGGATGGATTGAAAGGGGCCGGCGAGCTGAGCATCGAGCCAGTCGGCGGCTTCCTGGCGGAAGGCTTTCAGTTCAGGGGCGAAGGCAAGCTGCATGGATCAGGCGACCTCGAACAGACCGGCAGCGCCCATGCCACCAGCAACGCACATGGAGACCACGACATATTTGACGCCGCGGCGCTTGCCCTCGATCAGGGCATGGCCGACGAGGCGCGACCCGGTCATGCCGAACGGGTGGCCGATGGCGATGCCGCCGCCATTGACGTTCAATTTTTCAGGATCGATGCCGAGCGTGCGCTGGCAGTAGATCGCCTGGCTGGCGAAGGCTTCGTTGATTTCCCACAGGCCAATGTCGTCGATTTTAAGGCCGGTGCGCTCCAGGAGCTTGGGGATGGCGAACACGGGGCCAATGCCCATTTCATCGGCACCGCAGCCGGCGACCTGGAAGCCGCGATAGACGCCCAGGATCGGCAGCCCTTCCTTCTGTGCAGTGGCGAGGTCCATGACGATCTGGGCCGACGCGCCGTCGGAGAGCTGGCTCGCATTGCCTGCGGTGATGTGCTTGCCTTCCTTGACGACCTGGCCGTTCTTGAACACCGGCTTCAATTCGGAAAGCTTCTCGTAAGTGGTGCCCGCGCGGATGCCCTCGTCCTTGGTCAGGGTCAGTTCTTCCTTGCCGGTCTCATTGCCTTCCTTGTCGAACAGCGCCTTGGTGAGAGTGATCGGCACGATCTCGTCATCGAACTTGCCCGCTTCCTGGGCGGCGGCGGCGCGCTGCTGCGACTGGGCGGCGAAGCGGTCCTGGTCCTCGCGCGAAATACCATAGCGGTCCGCGACGATCTCGGCGGTTTCGATCATCACCATATAGGCGTTGGGATCGCGCGCCTTGATGAATTCCGAGCGGTTGCGGAAGGCGGGATAATGTTTGTCGATGGTGAGCGAGACATTCTCGACGCCGCCCGAGACGGCGCAGTCGATTTCGTCGGCGATGATGCCGCGCGCGGCGAAGGCGAGCGCGTTGAGCCCTGAGGAGCATTTGCGGTCCATCGAGAAGCCCGCGGTCGTGTCGGGGAGGACCGAGCCATGGACGGTGAGGCGCCCGACATTGTAGCTTTGCGTGTTCCACTGGTTGGCGACGCCGAGATAGACGTCATCGACGCGCGCGGGATCGATCCCGGCGCGGGCGATGGCGGCATCGACCACATGGGAGGACATGAAGGGCGCTTCGGTGTCGTTGAAGGCGCCGCGATAGGCTTTGCCGACACCCGTGCGGGCGGTGGAGATGATGGCTGCTTCACGCATGAGTTCAGTCCTTGTCCATTTTTTGTTGACGCATCCTCTATGCGGAAAAGTCCCACCCTTCGACATGGCTCAGGGCAGGCTTTTCCGCCCGATGCTTAAAAGCCGTGCATGTTGGCGGGCCCCCAATAGGCGCGCATTTCGACGACCTCGTTCGCCTCGTTGAAGCGAAAGGTGTCGATGACGTCGATGCGCTTGGCCCCGCCGTCGTAATTGAGGTTAACCGAGAAGGGGAAGACCGCATAGTCGCCTGCGATCCGGACCGGGCCTTCGAGCTTCAATTTCGCGCCGGTCTTCATCGATTCAGCGTAAAAGGCCCGGACCGCCTCGCGGCCGTGATGGATGGGGCTGCCGATGGGGTCTTCAACCGTCGCATCCTGCGCATAGAGGGCGGCGACCTGGTCGGCGCTGCCCGCTTCGAACGCGGCGACATAGGCGTGGACGGCGGCTTCCATCCTGGCGGGATCTGGCATCTTGACAGGATCAGGCATGGGTGTTGCTCCAACTGGACTGGTGGCGAAAAGGCCGGACGCGAGGGCGAGAATGAGTGGGGCGCGCGCGGCCATGCTGTGTCTATTCGGGGAAATAGCGGTTGATGGTATCGACGATACAGGCGGGCTTGGCGCTCGGTTGACCGTCCGGGCCCTCGATCTCGACGGTGACGCGGATCACCGCCTGGATGGCGCCGCCCTTCACTTCCTCGACCGAGACGATCTCGCCCGTCCCGCGGATGCGCGATCCGACGATCACGGGGGAAAGAAAGCGGGTCTTGTCCATGCCGACATTGACCCCTGCGGAAAAGCCGCGGACCTCGACGATCTGGGGCATGAACAGGTTGACGAGGGAGAGGGTGAGATAGCCGTGGGCGATTGTGGCGCCGAACGGACCGTCCTTGGCGCGGACCGGATCGACATGGATCCATTGATGGTCGCCCGTGCAGTCGGCAAAGGCGTCGATGCGCTCCTGCTCGACGCTCAGCCAGTCCGACGTGTCGAGCCTGGTCCCTTCCTTAGCCAGCAGCGCGCGGGGTGTTTCGAAGATGGTCGCCATGGCGGCTCAGGCCCTTTGGCTGGAGACCGCAACGATCTCGCCGGTCATGTAGGAGGAGAGATCAGAGGCGAGGAACATCATGACATTGGCGATTTCCCAAACCTCGGCAGGACGCTTGAAGGCTTCCTTCTCGACGAGCTTGTCGAGCGCTTCCTGGGTGGTCACCTTGGCGAGGAAGGGGTGCATGGCGAGGCTGGGCGAGACCGCATTGATGCGCACGCCATGTTCGGCCGCCTCGATCGCGGCGCAGCGGGTGAAGGCCATGACCCCTGCCTTGGCGGCGGCATAATGGGCCTGGCCCTTTTGCGCGCGCCAGCCCAGCACCGAGGCGTTGTTGACCATGACGCCCGATTTGGCGGCGTACATGCTTGGTAAGAAGGCGCGGGTCATGCGGAAGAGCGAGGTCAAGGTGACGTCGAACACGCGGCTCCACTGCTCGTCGGTCATCTCGACGATATCGACCTCGCCGCCGAGACCGGCATTGTTGATGAGGACGTCGACCTTGCCCAGTTCCTGGAGCGCGGCATCGCGCAAGCCCTGCACGGCCTCTTCGCTGGTGACGTCGCAGACGAACAGGGCGGGACGCGCGCAGCCCACTTCCTCGGCGATGCGGTCGGCCGCTTCATTGAGGCGGCGTTCGTGGAAATCGCTGATGAGGAGCCGCGCCCCTTCTTCCGCGGCGCGCTTGGCGGCGGAGAAACCGATGCCGGTGCCGGCCGCTGCGGTGACGACCACGGTCTTGCCCTTGAGTAGGCCCAGCGGCGTCGGATAAGGCGGCACGGGGGAGGTCGGGGTCATGCGGGGTCCTTCATGGTTGCGGCGGTACTGGCCGCCTGATGGTCTGTGACAAGGATGATCTTGCCGCGCACATGGCCCTCGCGCACGCGCGCCATGGCGGCGGCGGCCTCTGAAAGCGGGAGGGTTTCTAGCGGCGGGGGCGTCATGCGGCCCTGGGCGGTGGCGGCGACGAGCGCTGCAAGATGGGCGGGCGCGCTTTCGAAGCTGGCCGAGGCGCGGATCGCCCGGATGCCCTTGGCGGCAAAGCTGTCCGCATCGGGCAGCGCTTCATTGGGGAGCATGGTTTCGATCGCGACATAGCGGCCGCCGGGACGGATCAGAGCGGCGGGATCGGCAAGGCTGCCCTGGCCGACGGTGTCGAGGAGGAGGTCGACCCCGCCGGGCGCCCATGAGGCGACCTTTTGCGCGACATCCTCCTGGCGATAGTCGATCGGGCAGGCGACGCCGAGCGATGTGAGCAGGTCCTGGTTGGCGGGGCCTGCGGTCGCGGCGATCTGCGCCCCGCATTCCCGCGCGATCTGGATCGCCCAGAGGCCCGTGCCGCCCGATCCGCCATTGATGAGCACGCGCTCGCATGGTTGGAGCTGGCCCTGGGCGAGCAGGGCTTCGCGCGCGGAGATGCCCGGCACCGGGATGGTGGCGGCCTCAACAAAAGAGAGGCTGTCGGGCAGGGCGACGGCCTGGGCGGCGAGGCAGATGGCATAGTCACCCCAAGTCCCGCCGCGCCCCAAGGGCAGGGCGGACATGAAGCCGACGCGCGCGCCGGGCTCGAGGCCCTCCACCCCTTCCCCGGTCGCCACGACCGTGCCCGCGCCGTCAAAGCCGGGTATCAGGGGCAGGAAGGCTTGGGGCAAGAAGGGGAGGAAGCCTGCACAGGCCTTCCAGTCGGCCGGGTTGACGCCCACCGCCGCGATTTGGACCAGCGCTTCGCCTGGGCCAGGCACGGGGACTGGCAGGGCGCGGGCGCGGATCGCCTGCGGCCCTGCAAAGCTGTCCATCGCCATGGCCTGCATGGGGGAGGAGGGGGCGCGGTCGCCCGTCATGCGGCGATCTTGTCTCCATCGAGCAGCAGGGCGGCCAATGCCTCGCGATGTTGATCGGGGGTGCCGAGCCAGCTGGCGCAAGCGCGGGCGCGCTTGAAATAGAGATGGGCGTGATGTTCCCAGGTAAAGCCGATGCCGCCATGGAGCTGGATCGCGTCGCCCGAGACCGAGCGATAGGCGTCGGACACATAGCCGCGCGCGGCATGGGCGGCCTCGGCGAGTTCCTCGCCGTCTTCGTCGATCGCCGCCGCAGCATAATAGGCGGCCGAGCGCGAGGCTTCGACCAGCAGCATCATGTCGGCGAGCATATGCTTATAGGCCTGAAACGAGCCGATGAGGCGGCCGAACTGGACGCGCTGCTTGGCGTAATCGACGGTGGCGTCGAGGCTGTACTGCATGCCGCCGGTCTGTTCAGCGGCGAGTAGGCCAGCGCCGATGGTGAGGGTGCGTTCGATCGCCGCCTTGGCGCTGCCGGGTGCGCCCAGCAGCATGGCGTCCGTGACTTCGCAGTCGAAGGTCAGCGTTGCGAAGCGGCGGGTGCGGTCGAGGCTGGGGAGCGCTTCGATCGTGAGGCCGGGGGTGTCGGCTTCGAGGACGACGAGGCTGTCATCGCCGGTGGCGACGACGATCAGTTCCGCGACATGGCCGAAGGTCACGAAATCGGCCGTGCCGGTGAGGCGGCCGTTCGCCAGGGTAGGGCGGCTTGCCGCGCCGGCGAAACTCGCGCGCGTGCCGGAGGCGAGGCGGGGGAGGAGGCTCGCCTTCTGCTCCTCGCTGCCTGCGCCAAGCACCGCCTGGACCGCCAGCACGGCGGTCTCGAAAAAGGGGACAGGCGCCAGCACCCGGCCGGTTTCCTCGAGCACCAGCGCCATTTCGACCGCGCCCAGGCCCAGGCCGCCCTGCGCCTCAGGGATCATCAGCCCGGCAAAGCCCATTTCGGCAAAGCTCGCCCAGAGCCCTTCGTCAAAGCCGGTGGTCCCTTCGACCGCGGCGCGGATGACCTCGGGGTTGGCGGCATCGGTGAGGAAGTCGCGCGCGGCTTCCTGGATGGCGCGCTGGTCGTCGCTGAGCGCAAAGTCCATCAGGCGGCTCCGTAAACGGGCTTTGCAGGCTCGCGGGTTTCGATGAGCTTGCGCACAATCGCATCCATTTCATGGGCTTCGAGGCGGGCGCCCTTGTCGAAGGCGGGGCTGTCGGTCCAACCTTGCGAGAGGAAGACTTGGCCGCCCTTCAATTCAAACACCTGGCCAGTGACGCCCTTCGACTGTTCGGAGACCAGATAGGCGACCAGCGGCGCCATATTCTCGGGCGCAAAGACGTCGAACTCGCCTTCCTTGGCGTCCATGTCGAACGCCCCGGTCGAGGTCATGCGGGTGCGAGCGTTGGGGGCAAGGGCGTTGGCGGTGATGCCCAGGCGTCCAAGTTCAGCGGCCTGCACCAGGGTCAGCGTAGCGATGCCGCCCTTGGCGGTCGAATAGGCCGACTGGCCAACCGAGCCCTGCAGGCCCGCTCCGCTCGTCGTGTTGATGATGCGTGCATCGACGGGGTTGCCCGCCTTGCTTTGCGCGCGCCAATATTCAGCGGCGTGGCGCGCGGTGCAGAAATGACCGCGCAAATGGACGCGGATGACGGCGTCCCATTCTTCCGGAGAGCAGGTGAAGAACATGCGGTCGCGCACGAAGCCGGCATTGTTGACCACGGCATGGAGGCCTCCGAAGCTGTCGAGCGCCTGTTCGACCATGCGCTTGCCCGATTCCCATTCGGCGACGTCATCGGTGTTCGCGACGGCTTCCCCGCCCATCGCCTTGATCTCGTCCACGACCTGCTCGGCCGCGCCCTTGGTCTCGCCTGCCTCGCCATGGGTGCCAACGCCAAGGTCATTGACCACAACCTTGCAGCCTTGCGCCGCCAGGCCCAGCGCATAGGCTTTGCCCAGGCCATTGCCCGCCCCGGTCACGATCGCAACACGTCCTTCGCAGATACCCACTTGCCTTACTCCTCAAAATGCCTTGCGCGTCATGGTGCGACCGGGATCAGCAGATGCTGGCTCACGTCGCCGATAAGATCGAGCAGCGAATAATCCCGCTGCGAAAAATTCCATATGCCCTCGACCCGGACGAAGGCGTCATGATAGCGGCCTGCGCAGATCGCCTGGAGCGGCAGGTCCGGAGTCGCCTGAAACACGGTATAATAGGAACGGCAGGTGGCCGTGCCTGCCTCTTCGTCCAGCTCGACAATAGGGTTGGTGATGACATGCTTGGTGCGCGGCGTGCCGCAAGGGTAAAGCCGCACATGGGCGCGCCAGAGCGCGAGCATCGGGGCGGCGCCTTCGACCACTTCGCCGCCGCCGGTCTTGACCTTGGCGCGCGCGAACAGCGCGGCGACGCCTTCAAGGTCGCCTGCGTCCATCAGCTCGGCATAGCGGTAGAGGAGGTTGGTGATGGCAAGCGCGCTGCTCATCCCTCGCTCTCCTCGCGCGCCGCCTTGCGCTCGCGCAGCTGCGCGGTCTCGCCCGAAAGGCGCACGGCGATGGCCTCGGACTGGCTGCGCTGCGCCTGCCGCTCTGCGCTGGCTTCGCGCAGCGGCTCCGCCTCGACCAGATCGGTGAGCGCGGCACGGGCGAGCTTCTGATATTCGCCCTCGCCATTGTTGCGCCAGGTGACCTGGTGCGGCTCGAAGCTTTTGACCACCTTAGCCGGGTTGCCCGCGACCAGGCTGCGCGGCGGGGTCACGGTGTCGGACTTCACCAAGCTAAGCGCCGCGACGAGATTTTCATCGCCAATGACGGCATTGTCGAGGATCACCGCATTCATACCGATGAGGCTGTTCTCGCCGATCTCGCAGCCATGGATGATCGAGCCATGGGCGATGGTCGCGCCGCGGCGGATGATGGTGTCGCGCAGCTGGTTGGCGTGCACCGTGACATTGTCCTGGATCGAACTGTCGCCCTCGACGATGATCCGCCCGAAGTCGCCGCGCAGTGAGGCGCCCGGCGCGATGAAGCAGCCCGGCCCCACGATCACGTCGCCGATCAGCGAAGCCAGCGGATGGACGTAGCTCGATGGATCGACGGCGGGAACGATTCCCTGATAGGCATAGCAGGGCATGGGGCGGGCCTTCCTCGGTTACAGCCGCTCGACGATGGTGACGTTGGCCTGGCCGCCACCCTCGCACATTGTTTGGAGGCCATAGCGGCCGCCGGTGCGCTCAAGGGCGTTCAAAAGCGTGGTCATGAGCCGCGCGCCGGTCGCGCCGATCGGGTGGCCAAGCGCGATTGCGCCGCCCTGCACATTGACCTTCTCATGGGGAATGTCGAGTTCCTTCATCCAGGCCATGGTGACGCTGGCAAAGGCCTCGTTGCATTCGAAGAGGTCGATGTCGTTGATCGACATGCCCGCCTTCTTGAGCGCATATTGGGTGGCGGGGATCGGGCCGGTCAGCATCCAGATCGGGTTGGCGGCCCGGACCGAGAGATGATGGATGCGGGCGCGGGGTTTGAGGCCATGCTCCTTTACCGCATTTTCGCTGGCGATGAGCAGCGCAGCGGCCGCGTCGCAATTCTGGCTGGCGACGCCCGCGGTGATGATCCCGCCTTCGCGCACCGGGTTGAGGCTGGCAAGCCCTTCCAGCGTAGTGGTGGGGCGGATCGTCTCGTCACGGCCAAGGCCCTCGAAGGGTGCCACTTCCTTGTCGAACCAGCCATTGTCCCAGGCGGCCTGGGCGCGCTGGTGCGAGGCAAGGGCAAACTCTTCCATGGCCTGGCGGCTGATGCCCCATTTGTCGGCGATCATTTCGGCCGACTTGATCTGGTTGACTTCCTCGTCGCCATAGCGCGCGTCCCAGCCCTTAGCTCCGATGAAGGGGCTGTCGAACCCATATTGGGCGCCGGCGATCATCGCGGCCATGATCGGGATGCGGTTCATCGCCTGGCTGCCGCCTGCGACCACCAGGTCCTGGGTGCCGCTCATCACGCCCTGCGCGGCGAAATGCACCGCCTGCTGCGATGAGCCGCACTGGCGATCGACGGTGACGCCGGGCACTTCTTCAGGCAGGCCCGCCACCAGCCAGGCGGTGCGGCCGATATCGCCCGCCTGGCCGCCGATCGTCTCGGTGCAGCCCCAGACGACGTCCTCGACCTGGGAAGGATCGATGCCGGTGCGCGTCACCAGTTCCTTGATCGGGTGCGCGCCAAGGTCGGCGGGGTGGACATGGGCAAGGCTGCCCTTCTTGCGGCCGACGGGCGTGCGGACGGCGTCGATGATATAGGCTTCAGGCATTGTCGGCTTCCCGTGCGAAGGTCTGGTCCGGCCCCATGGGCTGGGTGAAGATGCGCGTGGCGATGCGCGCGCGGTGATAGGCAGGCGTGCCCCAGCTCTGGGTCAGCGCAAGGGCGCGCTTGAGGAACAGGTGGACGTCCACCTCCCAGCTGTAGCCCATGGCGCCATGCACTTGGATCGAGGCGCGGGCGGCCTTGTCGGCGGCTTCCAGCGCGACGATCTTCGCATGGCTGACGCGGGCGCGGGCTTGAACGTCGCGCGTGCCGATTTCGGCGGCCGCCGCTGCGACCACCGGCTTGGCGAATTCGATCGTCACCTGGGCGGAGGCGAGGTGATGCTTGACCGCCTGGTAGCTGCCGATGGGCTTGCCGAACTGCTGCCGTTCCTTGGCGTAGTCCACGGCCAGATCGACGGCGCGCTGGGCGAGGCCGAGGCCGAAGGCGGCGTTGAAGAGGGACGCGCGGTCAAATGCCAGGTCCCAGTCCGCCTTGCCGAGCGCAGTCGCGTTCTGCGGGCTCCATTCGACCGTGAACAGGCGGCGGAACGGGTCGATGCTGGGCTGGGCGGTCAGCGTCACCTGATCGGGGGTGGCGAGGAAAGCTTCGCCCTCCTGATGCAGTAGGATCGCCGCTGCGCTGTCGGCATTGGCGACGTAGGGGTTGGCGGGATGCGCGATCGCGATCGTCGCGGCGGGATCGGCGAGCAGTGGGTGATCGGGCGCGAGCGCGGCGAGCGTTGGCGCTGCGACGCCTGCGCTTTCGACCAGCGGTTCAGGGAGGACGACATAGCCCGCTTCTTGCGCAATGAGGGCGAAGTCGGATTCGGCAAGCCCGATGCCGCCTGCGTTTTCGGGCAGCAGGACGAGGGTGAGGCCGGTCTCGACGATCGATGCCCAGCGGGCCGGGTCGATGGCCTCGCCCGCCTCCATCATGCGCCGCCAATGATCAGGCGTCGAGCTGTCAGCGAAGAGCGAGCGCGCCGTCTCGGCAAACATCAGCTGTTCGTCGTTGAGGGTGAAATCCATGTCCTATTCCCCCTTAGCGCGGCAGGCCGAGCATGCGCTCGGCGATGATGTTGCGCTGGATCTCGTTCGACCCGGCATAGATGGGCCCGGCGAGCGCGAAGATATAGTCGTCGATCCAATCGACGGGGCTGGCGTCCGGCGCCTCGTGGGTGAGTTCGGCCTGCGGCCCCAGGATCGACAAGGCGGTCTGCGTCAGATGAATGTCCAGTTCCGACCAGAAGATCTTGTTGGTGCTAGCTTCCGGCCCGATCTTCGCTCCCGCCATCAGGCGCGAGGCCGTCTGGTAGATGTTGAGCGCATAGGCGTCGGCATTCATGTGCGCGCGCACGACATCGGCTTCCAGCGCAGGGTCGGCGGTTTCCTTATGCGCCTGCCAAAGCGCCGCCAGCTTCTTCGCCGCCACTTGGTAGCGGGCAGGGGACCGCAGCATGAGCCCACGTTCGAAACCGGCGGTCGCCATGCAGATGTGCCAGCCCTGGCCTTCGTCGCCAAGGCGGTTGAAGGCGGGGACGCGGACATTTTCGAGGAAGATTTCGGCAAAGCCGACATGGCCGTTGATCTTCTTGATTGCGTTCACAGTCACGCCCGGCGCATCCAATGGGAAGAAGATGAGGCTCATCCCCTTGTGCCGCTCGGAGCCCGGCTCGCGGAAGAGGCCAAAGGCCCAGTCGGCGAACACCGCGCGGCTCGACCAGATTTTATGGCCGTTGAGGATATAGTCGTCGCCGTCCCGCGTCGCGGTGGCGCGCACGCCGGCAAGGTCGGAGCCTGCCTGCGGTTCGGACCAGGCCTGCGCCCAGATTTCCTCGCCGCTCGCCATTTTGGGGAGGAAGCGCTGCTTCTGCTCATGGGTGCCGAATTCGATCAGCGTGGGGCCAAGCAGGAAGATGCCGTTCTGGTTGACGCGGCCGGGCGCACCGGCGCGATAATATTCCTCCTCGAAGATCAGCCACTGGATGAGGTCGAGGCCGCGCCCGCCATATTCGCGTGGCCAGGTGACCATGCCCCAGTCGCCCGACTTCAGGGTCTTTTCCCATTGCCGGTGGGCCTCGAACCCTTCGCGGGTCGCGTCGAAATGCTCGAGCGGAGCGGACGGCACATGGGCTTCGAGCCAGGCGCGGACTTCGGCGCGGAACGCCTGCTGCTCGGGAGTGTAGGTGAGATCCATTAGAACTTTGCCGTGCCTTTCCCTTCGGCGAAGGCGTCGCGCGCCTTCTGGCTGTCTTCATGCATGTACATTTCGAGCGTGAAGCCCTGTTCGATGCGGTAATGGGCCGACGGGTCGGTGGGCTCGATCAGATTGAGCGCCTGCTTGGCGATGACGAGCGCCGCGCGGCTCTTGGACGCGATGACCTCGCAGAAAGCATAGGCTTCGTCCTTGAGGCGATCGAGCGGCACGACCTTGTGCACCGATCCATGGCGATGCGCGTCCTCGACCGAGATGCGCCCGCCGGTGAAGAAGTTGGCGCGCACCATCTGGACAGGCAGCATGCGGCTCATGAAGGCCGCGCCCCCCATCGCGCCGCGATCGATCTCGGGCAGCGAGAAATAGGCCCCCTCGGCTGCGATCAGCGCGTCGCAGGCGCCCGCGATATTGACGCCGCCGCCGATGACGAAGCCGTGGAGCGCGCCCACCACCGGGATCTCGCATTCGCGGATCGCCTTGAAGGTGAGATAATTATCCTTGTTGAGCTTTGCGATGCGCTCGGGGTGCGCGGCCATTTCCTTGATGTCGACGCCGCCGCAAAAGCCGCGGCCCTCGGCGCGGATCAGGATGCAGCGCACATCGGGATTGCGCGAGGCTTCCCAGACGAGGCCGGGAATCGATTCCCAGCCCTTAGTGTCGAAGGCGTTGACCGGCGGATGGTCGAACAGGATTTCGGCGATCTTGTCCTTGATCGTGAGTGTAATCGGCATGTCTTGTCCTTTTTCCTCAGGCCCGCTCCTCAGGCCGCGCTGGCGGCCTCGCGGCCGAGGCCCGCGAGGACGGCAAGGCGCTCATGCGCTTCGGCAACGATGCGATCGACCAGTTCCTGGCAGCTCGGGATCTCGCCGATGCGGCCGCCGACCACGCCGGTCGCCATCACGCCATGTTCGATGTCGCCATCGACGACGGCCTTTTGGATCAGCATCGGCATGGTCGCGGCCATCATTGCCTGTTTCAAGGGCACCTGGCCATGACCGGTCATGCCCTTGGCCGACTTGATCATGTCGATCCAGCTTGCCCCGCTCAGCTTCTTCATCGCCGCGCTTGCCTCGATCGCGCGCAGCCACATGCCCAGCTTTCCGGACTTCTCGATCTTGTCCATGAGGCGGGTGCGCACCATCCGCTGCGGGATGCCGTCGAGCTTGGTGGTGACGATGATGCCGTCGGTCGTCGCCTTGAGATAGGCCGTCTTGGTCGTGTCAGGCACCGGGCTTTCCTTGGTGAGGAGGAAGCGCGTGCCCATGGCGATGCCTACCGCGCCATAGGCCATGGCCGCTGCAAGGCCGCGCCCGTCGGCAAAGCCGCCGCTGGCGATCACCGGCACCTTGACGGCGTCGAGCACCTGGGGGAGCAGTACGGTGGTGGGGACAGAGCCGGTATGCCCGCCGCCTTCGCCGCCCTGGACATTGACCATGTCAACGCCCAGTTCCACCATCTTCTGCGCATGCTTGACCGCGCCGACGGTCGGGACGCAGAGGATCCCCGCATCCTTGAACCGGCCGATCATCTTGGCATTGGGGCCGCGCCCGAAGCTGACCGCGCGCACCTGATCCTTGTTGGCGAGGATCAGCTCGACAATCTGGTCGGCGCCAGGCTGGAAGCTGTGGAAATTGACGCCGAAGGGCTTGTCCGTGCCCTGGCGCACAGCCAAGATCTTCTCACGCGCCTCTCGCGGAGTCATGACGGCAGCGCCCAGGAAACCGAAGGCGCCCGCATTGCTCGAGCCGATGACCAACGAAGGTTCGGCAACCCAGCCCATGGCAGTCTGGATGATCGGCCAGCGGCAGCCAAGCCGCTCGGTCAATATCGTGTGCAGCGGATCGCCCATCATTCGCTCGCCTGTTTCTTATTGGCCTCTGCCATCTTCTTGGCGTCGAGCCCTGCGATCGAACTGCCTTGGGTGAGGTCGTTCTGCGCATGGGCGAAATGGTGCATATGATATTGCGCCTCCATTGCGTTCCTCTTGCCCATCAGTTCCTCGACATGGTTGATCGCCTGCTTGGTGAGCCAGTTGCCCAGGCGCGGCTGCGCCACCAGCTTGGCCGCCATCGCTGCGACCGTTTCGCGCAGCGCCTCGCGCGAGACGATCTTGTTGACCATGCCGAACTGCTCGGCCCGCTGCGCGCTCATCCGCTCGCCCAAGAGCAGGAACTCCTTGGCGACGCGCGGGGGGAGTTCATAGGCATGGGCGAAATATTCAACGCCCGGGATGCCCATGCGGTTGACTGGGTCCTGGAAGAAGGCGTCGTCGGTGGCGACGATGAGGTCGCATACCCAGGCGAGCATGAGGCCGCCCGCGACGCAGGCCCCCTGCACCATGGCGATGGTGGGCTTTGGCGCGTCGCGCCAGCGGCGGCACATGCCGACATATTGCTCCTTCTCGCGCGTGTAGAGCAATTCGGCCGCGGGTTTGTTGACATGGCCCGGCACCAGTAGCCGGTTCTCGAAATGCTTGTGCAGATCGCGGCCGGGCGTGCCGATGTCATGCCCGGCCGAGAAATGCTTGCCGTTGCCGCCCAGCACGATCGCGCGCACATCGTCATCGTTCGTCGCCTTCACAAAGGCGTCGTCGAGCGCATAGGTCATCTGGCCGTTCTGGGCATTGTTGAAGCCCGGCCGGTTCATCATGATCCATGCGACATGATCGATCACCTCATAGGTGACCGGCTCATCCGTCTCGTAAACAATGTCGACCTGCTGCGGTTCGACCAGGCGATCGGTCTCGTTCATCTTCAGGCTGCCCTTCTGTCTCCGGCCGGATTGTCCTTGAACACGGTAGCACGGACGTTGTTGGGATCGATCTTGGCGATCAGTTCCAGCTGCTCCGCCGTGGGCGCGGGGGTGGTGGGGATGTCGTCCGAAATCTTCGCCAGCGGGAAGCCGCTATTATCCTGCACCTCCTCGAAGGTGACGCCCGGATGCAGCGAGATCACGCGGATCTGGTGACCGGGGCCGCCGAAATCCATCACGCATAAATTGGTGATAATGCGGCGCAGGTCCAGGCCCTGCGGCGGCCCGCCATTGCGGTAGCGCGCCGGGTTGTAGCCCGCCATGCAGACGAAATCGACTTCGCCTTCCACGAACGCGCGCTTGTTGTGGTTGGGGAAGAAGAAGCTGTTGGGATGGCTGATCGAGTTGCCGGGGAAGCCGCGCGCGCCCAGCATCGCCGCCTTGGGCTTCTTGTGGTCGCCGATGACGGAGATATTGGCCTGGCCATAGCGATCGATCTGCACCGGGCCGACGAGCGCATGCCGCTTGCCGCTCCAGAGCGCGGAGAAGACGCGGTCATAATTGGCGATGCCTTCGAACTCGGGCTCTACGGCGCGCTTGCCCGGGCCGACCGGCGCACTGGTGTACCAGGCTTCGCCATCGGTAGTCTGGATGGCGGGCGCGAAGCTCAATTTCGCAAGGCCAGCGCCGATGCGGGGCAGGGGGCCGATGCCGGTCGCCATCACCTCGCCATCGTCGCGCCAGACTTCGGCGCAGGCGGCGATGACGAGTTCAGCGAGCGAATAGCTATTCTGGGTCATGTCTGTCTCGCTCTTAGTAAATGGGGACGGGAAGCTGTTTGACGGCCTCTTGTCCGCCGATCGACGCTTGATAGTCCGCTTCGGACACATCGACATATTTCGCCTTATACTCGGCCCAGGCTTCGGGCGAGGCGGCGCTTTCGACATAGGTCTTGATGTGCTTCAAATCGAGCTGATAGTCCGGATCGGCGCTCGAGGGATGGGCGCCGAGCGGTGCTTCCGCCACGCCGGTGATCATCGCGCGCTCGACCAGATTGTAGCGGCTGTTCTTCTTCATATCGAGCTCAGCCGTCGGCACGATCTTTTCGACCGTGGCGAAGCTCTTCTTGGCGGCGCGCACCAGCAGCTCATCGAAGATCGGATCGACCGAGAGGGTGAGCAGGTTGCCGCGTTCGTCCGAACGGTGGGCGTGGATGAGCGCGATGTCGGGGACGAGCGCGGGCATGGCGACGAATTCCTCGCCATCTTCATAGGGGCTCTTCACAAATTTGAAGTCGAAGCCCGACTGGTTGATGATGTCGGTGCCGATGCCCACGCGCGTGGGCAGGAAGGGCAGCTTCATCGCGGCTGCGCGCAGGCCCCAATGATACATGCCCTCATCCAGCTCGAGCACCTCGAAGGCGCCGGCCTGGCGGGCGTTGCGGAAATGCGGCTCGAGCGGATAATGGTCGAGGCTGGCAAAGGCGAAGACGAGCTTTTTGATCTTGCCGGTGGCGGCGAGCAGGCCGATGTCCATGCCGCCATAGCCGGCCATCACCGTCAGGTCCTTGAGATTGGACCGGGCGATGGCGCGGATGAGCGCCATGGGCTTGCGGCGGGTGGCCCATCCGCCGATGCCGATGGTCATTCCGTCGGAAATCTGGTCGACGATGTCGTCCACCGTCATGCGCTTGTCGAGCATAGTTTCAGTCATCCTTTGCATCAGTCCTGTGCGTTCAGTCCTGTGTGTCAGTCCTGCTCATGGGCCCATTTATGGCCCCAGTCGCTTACCGCGAGGCTGGTGGTAGGGACCCAAGTCGCAGGGTCGATTACCAGACCGTTCCACCCATATTCGATGTCAAAACCACTTGGTGTCTGCATGTAGAAAGAGGTCATCTTGTCATTGACATGGCGCCCCAGGCTCGCCGACAGGGGAACTTTCCCCTTGCTCTTGAGCACGCGGTCATAGGCGCGGCCGACATCCTCAAGGGAGCCGACCTCCAGCATCATGTGCACCGCGCCATTGGGACTTTCGGGCATCTGACCCAAGGCCAGGCTGTGGTGGCGCGCATTGCAGTGGAGGAAGGCGAAGCCCACGCCCGGATCATCTTCGCCGCCGCCCTGGAGGTAGAAGCGGCCAAGGTCGGTGTCGCCAAAGCCCATGACAGCCTTGTAGAAGGCGTGGGTCTCGTTGAAATTGGGGGCGGTGAGCACGACATGGCCCATCCCCATGTCGCCATTGTCGCCAGTGACGAAGCGGCTGACGCCCGCGGGCGAAGTAAAGGGGGCGTAATCGACGAAGCGGCCGTAGAAGATCTCCATCGCATTGCCCGCAGGGTCGGACGAGCGGGCAAGCTCATAGACCTGGCGCGCGCGCGCTTCCATGACTCCGGCGCGTGTCACCGGGCGGCCCGCCGCCTCCAGCCTTTCCAGCAGCGATTCGAAATCTTCGCGATTCGCGCATTCCCAGCCCGGCGCAATGAAACGGTTTTGCTCTCCCTTTTCCACCCACAGGCGGTAGGGGCGGTCATCCATGCGGAAGAGAGCGACATCTTCGCGCGGCGAGGGTGTCGTCATCAATCCTGCGATAGTGCAGGCGAAATCCTGCCAGTGCCCAAGGTCCTGCGCCTCGATCACCACATAGCCCAGCGAAATCACTGCCATCCTGCCGCCTCGCCCTTCTTATCCACTTTTGCCCCGCCATGCGCTTCAAGGAGCGTTCTAAAATGGCCTTCCCCGTACGCATATGGCAAGCGCTGCCTTGGGTTTTGCGTGGCCGTGGGACGGCGCATTGGATTGCGCTCAACGAGTTTATGGCAATTCGTTCCCGATCCGCCTATAAGCAACGGCGCAAATGCGCAAGCCCTGTTTGTCTTGACAGTTTGCGTAATAGCAGATTATCTAACCTACGCATATAGCAAATTTTGAGCATTGAGTCGCCGACATGGAGAAGATAATGACCGGGGCAGCAGCAACTCGACCCATTGGCAAGGACGAGGAGCTTCCCTCGGCCGAAACCCTGATTGCCCGGGCCAAGGCGATGATCCCGGTCCTGCGGACCCGCGCGCGCGCGTGCACGCTCGCCCATGACGTGCCGCCCGAGACCGTCGCGGAGATGAAGGCGGCCGGCTTCTTCCGCGTGCTCCAGCCCAAGCGCTATGGCGGCTATGAGATGCACCCCAATGTCTTTTTCGAGATCCAGAAGGCGCTTGCCGAAGGCTGCATGTCGACGGGCTGGATCTACGGCGTCCTTGGCTGCCACCCCTATGAACTCGCCCTCTTCCATGACGAGGCGCAACAGGAAGTGTGGGGCGATAATCGCGACATGCTCGTCTCCTCCACTTATCAGCCGGTCGGCAAGGTGGAAAAGGTTGAAGGCGGCTTCTACCTTTCGGGCCGCTGGGGGTTCTCGTCGGGCTCCTCCCATTGCGGTTGGGTGCTGTTGGGCGCGATTAATTTCGATACCGATGGCGGCCCGCCTGACATGCGCACCTTCCTCCTGCCGCGCTCGGACTATCAGGTGATCGAAGGCACCTGGGACACGTTCGGCCTGCAGGGCACCGGCAGCTTCGACATCCTCGTCGAGCGCGTCTTCGTGCCTGAACACCGCACCCACAAGGCCAGCGACGGCTTTGCCTGCACCAATCCGGGCCAGCAAGCCAATGACGGCCCGCTCTACCGCATCCCCTGGGCGCAGCTCTTCATCCGTTCGGTCTCGAGCGCCGCTTTCGGCGGCATCCGCGCCGCCACCTCGGCCGCGATGGAGATAATGGGCAATCGCGTCTCGACCAACACCGGCAAGGCGTCCAAGGCTGACCCCAACCTGCACGCCGCCATCGCCCGTGCGATCGCCGAAACCAACGAGATGGAACTCACCCATCGTACCGCCTTCAACGAACTGATGGATTATGCGACGCGCAATGAACCCGTGCCGATGGAGAAGCGCGCGCTCTTTGCCTACCAGTCCGCCAATGTCGTGCGCCGCATGGCCGACCTTGCCGACGATATGGTCAAGCTGCTCGGCGGTCGGGCAATCTATATGTCGAGCCCGATCATCCAGCCCTGGCTCGACCTCCACGCCGCGCGCGCGCATGTCGCCAATGATCCGGCCAATCGCACCAGTGACGTCATCGGCACGATGAACGGCGAGCCGCCCGCCTTCACCTTTATCTGACGACCATCTGACGCAAAAAAAAAGAGGATCCTTCATGGCCAAGGAACTGAGCCGCAAGACCTATAAGGTCGCGGGTGGATATGAGATTTCGGTCGCGGAAATCCCCGGAGACGGCCCGGTCGTCATCTTCATCCATGGCAGCGGGCCAGGCGCGTCTGGGGCGTCGAACTTCCGCAACAACGCCCAGACCTTTGCCGACGCTGGCTACCGCGTCATCCTGCCCGACCTCATCGGCTATGGCCAATCCTCCAAGCCCGAAGCCGACTATCCGCTCGAGCTGTTTACGCAGACGCTGCTCGATGCGCTGGGGCAGCATGGCGTCACCGGCGGCCATCTCGTCGGCAACTCGCTGGGCGGCGGCATCGCCCTCCAGATCGCGCTCGACCATCCCGAATTCGCCGTCGGCAAGCTCATCCTCATGGCGCCGGGCTGTGTGGCTGAACAGGCAAGCTATTTCACCATGCCTGGCATCGCCAAGATGCGCTCGGGCTTTGGCAGTCCCGATTTCAATATCGAGGAACAGCGCCGCCTCATCAGCAACCTTATGCATCCCTCCTCGCTCCACCATGTCACCGACGCGCTGGTCGAGGAGCGTTTCGCGGTCGCGCGCACCCAGCCCAAGGATGTGCTCGCACGGGTGAAGACCCCGGACTTAGGCCCGCGCCTTGGCGAGGTCTGCCAGCCCATCTTCGTACTCTGGGGCCTCAACGATGAATTCTGCCCCGAAAGCCACGCGCGCCTGTTTCTCGACGCTTGTCCCGATGTGCGCTGCCTCACCTTCTCGCAGACAGGCCACTGGGTCCAGGTCGAGCGCGCGCAGGAGTTCAACCGCTATTCGCTGGACTTCCTGAAGAATGGCTGACGTCGCCCCTGCTGTAGCCGCTCCTGAAGCTACTGACGTTACTGCCGGCCGCGCCTCTGATCCGGCCGTCATTTCTGCGGGCCTCAAGGGCGCGATGCGTCGCCTCGCTTCAGGCGTGGCGATCGTCACCGCGCTAGGCGACGAGGCGCCGGTCGGCATGGCCGCGACCTCGATCACTTCGCTCACCATGGACCCGCCCGCCGTGCTCGTCTGCGTCAACCAGACGGCGAGCATCCACGCCCATCTATCGCCCGGCTGCCCAGTCAGCATCAACCTCCTCTCGCGCCACCAGCGCGACGTCTCCGCCGCCTTTGGCGGCGCGGTAGCGCGCGATGCGCGCTTTGGTGTGGGCAGCTGGACCCCCGATGCCCATGGCTTGCCAATCCTGGAGGAGGCGCAGGCGAACCTTAGCTGCACGATAGACAGCATGACCCCCTATGGCACCCACAGCATCGTCATCGCGAGGGTCGAGGCGGTGCGCCTGAGCGAAGCGGTCAATCCCCTCATCTTCCAGGATGGAGCCTATCTGTGAGCGATCTTAACGCCCAGAGCCTTAATGATAGCCTCGCCGACGAGCTTTACCAGGCGCTGCGCGCGGGGATCACCGTGCCGCCGCTGATGGCGCGTTACCCTGAGCTCACCATCGACGATGCCTATGCCATCTCGCTGGGCGCGCTGGAGAAGCGCAAAAATGATGGCGAGCGCGTCATCGGCAAGAAGATCGGCGTCACCTCCAAGGCGGTGCAGGACATGCTAGGCGTACACCAGCCCGATTTCGGCTTCCTTACGGACCGCATGTTCATTGAAGGCGATATCGATGTTGCGGGCAACGGCCTCATCGCGCCCCGCGCCGAGGCCGAAATCGGCTTCATCCTCAAGGACAGCCTCAAAGGACCGGGGGTCACGGCGGAAGATGTGATCGCCGCGACGGAAAGTATCGTCCCCTGTTTCGAGATCGTTGACAGCCGCATTCAGGACTGGAAGATCGGTATCGTCGATACCGTCGCCGACAATGCGTCCTGCGGCGTCTATGTGCTGGGCGAGGCACGCGCCGATCCACGCGTGCACGACCTTCCCAGCCTCTATGTCACCGTCACCAAAAATGGCGAGCCTTTGTCGGAGGGCTATGGCCATGCGGTGCAGGGCTCGCCTGCTCAGGCGGTCGCCTGGCTCGCCAATACGCTGGGCGCCTATGGCGTTACCCTGGACGCTGGCGATGTGATATTGTCAGGCAGCCTGGTGCCGCTTGAACCGGCCAAGGCCGGCGACATATTCGAGATGCAGCTGCACGGCGTTGGCAGCTGCACCGCGCGCTTTATCTAGATCGAATATGGCGCATCGCTTGGAATCCCGGCGATGCCCCCTGAGGAGTGAATCATGACGGACAAGGTCAAGGCGGCGATCATCGGGTCGGGCAATATCGGCACCGATCTTATGATCAAGATGATCAAATATCCGCAGAATATGGAATTGGTGGCCGTGGTCGGCATCGACGAGGCCTCTGAGGGTCTCGCCATGGCGCGCGAGCGCGGCGTCGCCACCACCCATGAAGGCATTGACGGCCTCAAGAAAATGTCAGTCTATCCCGACATCGGCATCGTCTTCGACGCGACCTCGGCTTACGCCCACAAGGTGCATGACGCAGCGCTGCGCGCCGACGGCAAGCAGGTGGTGGACTTGACCCCCGCCGCGATCGGCCCCTACACCATCCCCACGGTCAACGGCGAAGCCAATCTTGATGCCGGAAACGTCAACATGGTGACCTGCGGCGGGCAGGCGACAATCCCAATGGTCGCTGCGGTCAGTCAAGTCGCTACCGTTCATTATGCCGAGATCGTCGCCTCAGTCTCCTCGCGCTCGGCGGGTCCTGGCACCCGCGCCAATATCGACGAGTTCACCCGCACCACCGCTGGTGCCATCGAAAAGGTTGGCGGCGCGGCCCAGGGCAAAGCGATCATCATCCTCAATCCCGCCGAACCGCCGATGATCATGCGCGACACCGTCTTCACCCTCTCCGAAGGCGCCGACGAAGACACCATCCGCGCCTCGGTCGAGGCGATGGTCGAGAAGGTCCAGGCCTATGTGCCGGGCTATCGCTTGAAGCAGGAAGTGCAGTTCGAGCGGTTTGGCGACAATAACAAGCTCAAGATCCCTGGCCGCGGCGAGTTCACCGGCATCAAGACCATGATCCTGCTCGAGGTCGAAGGGGCGGGTGATTATCTGCCGAGCTATTCGGGCAATCTCGACATCATGACCGCCGCCGCCAAGGCGACCGGCGAGCTGCTCGCGCAGCGCATCCGCGAAGGAAAGAAGGTGGCAGCATGAGCGCCCAGTCAAACAAGCCGTTCAACGTGGAAGCGGGCGACAAGCTCTATATCCAGGACGTCACCCTGCGCGATGGCATGCACGCCATCCGCCACATGTACGGCATCGACCATGTGAAATCGATCGCCAAGGCATTGGACGACGCAGGCGTCGACGCGATCGAGGTCGCCCATGGCGACGGCCTCAATGGCGCCAGCTTCAACTATGGCTTTGGCGCGCATACCGACTGGGAATGGCTCGAAGCGGTCGCCTCGGTGCTTGACCGGTCGGTGCTCACCACCCTCATCCTGCCCGGCGTGGGCACGGTCGAGGAATTGAAGCGCGCCTATGACATCGGCGTGCGTTCGGTCCGCGTCGCGACCCACTGCACCGAGGCCGACGTTTCCAAGCAGCATATCGGCATCGCCCGCGACCTTGGCATGGACGTCTCGGGCTTCCTCATGATGAGCCACATGATCGACGCCGACGCGCTCGCGAGCCAAGCCCTCCTCATGGAAAGCTATGGCGCGCAGTGTGTCTATGTGACCGACAGCGGCGGCGCGCTCGACATGGATGGAGTCAAGGCCCGGCTTGAAGCCTATGACCGGGTCCTCAAACCCGAAACCCAGCGCGGCATCCACGCCCACCATAATCTCTCGCTTGGCGTCGCCAACTCGATCGTCGCCGCCCAGGCTGGCGCGGTGCGCATCGACGCCTCGCTCACCGGCATGGGCGCGGGCGCGGGCAATGCGCCCTTGGAAGTGTTCATCGCCGCCGCCCAGCGCAAGGGCTGGAACCATGGATGCGACGTCATGGCGCTGATGGACGCGGCTGAGGATCTTGTCCGCCCGCTACAGGACCGCCCGGTCCGGGTCGACCGCGAAACCTTGGCGCTTGGCTATGCGGGGGTCTATTCCTCTTTCCTGCGCCATGCCGAGAAGGCCGCCGAAACCTACGGCCTCGACACCCGCACCATCCTCGTTGAACTAGGCCGCCGCAAGATGGTCGGCGGTCAGGAAGACATGATCGTCGATGTCGCGCTCGACATGCTCAAGGAGCGCGAAGCCGCCGGCTGACATGCCACTGGGGCGCGGCCAACCGCCGCGCCCAGGCTCACATTCAACAAAAGGAGAGGATATGGCCGAAAGGCGTCTGTCGCTCGACCATATCACCGTCACGGACACCACCCCCTGGCAGCTCGCCGAGATCGCCGGAGAGACCGGCTGCGCCGGCATCTGCCCGTTCCTCCATGCGATGGAGGTGCTGCCCGCCATGCCGCCCTATGATCTGGTGCGCGATCCCCAGGCGTTGCGCAGGACCCGTGATGCGCTCGCCGCGACCGGGGTCAGCGTCGACCTCCTCTATCCCTTCACCATGGCCGGGCGTACCGACCCCGCCGCGTTCGCCCCCGTGCTCGAGGCCGGCGCAAGCCTGGGCGCCCCCCTCGCCAACGTCCTGTGCTACGATCGCGATCCTGTCCGTCGCACCGAAAGGCTCGTCGAACTGGCCGAGCTCGCCGCAACCTATGGCATCGCGCTCGCCATCGAATTTTATCCACCCTCCCAGGTCAAGACCCTCAGCGAAGCCCTCGGCGAAATCGACAAGACCGGCCGCAGCGACGTTGGTGTCACCCTCGACCTCCTCCACGTCATGCGCGGCGGCGATGTCGACGCTAGCTTCGTCCTCCTCAACCACCCTGCCATAGCCATTGCCCAACTCGCCGACGGACCCGCCACCATCGATCCCGCCCAAATCGAATGGGAAGCCGGCATCCAGCGCCTCCTCCCCGGACAAGGCGCGTTCCCCATCCCCGCCTTCCTCAACGCCCTCAATCCCAACACACCCCTCAGCATCGAAATACCCCAGCAAAACGCCATCGACAAAGGACTATCCCCCCTCGAACGCGCCCGAAATGCCGTCAAAGCAGCAAGGGGATTTATAAGACAAACAGGAGAGCAAGATGCGTGACCTGATCGACCCATCCTTGTTGCCAGGGCTGGACTTCATGCCCCCGTTAGACCTGACGCCGGAAAGCCTGCCTATAATCCGTGAAGGTATGGAGCAGATGAGCGCTGCAGTCCCAGAACCCGAGGATAGCGGGGTCGAATGGCGGGAAGAGCGCATCAAGGCGCCCGATGGACATGAACTGCTCGTCAGAATTTATCGGCCGTTGGACGGGGATGGCCTTCTTCCGGCGGTGCTGCATGTTCATGGCGGCGGCTATGTCATGGGCTCGGTGAGCACCAATCATCTGTCGAACATCGGACTTGCAGCATCGACTGCTGCACTCATCTTGTCGGTCGATTATCGCTTAGCGCCCGAAACCGTTGCGCCCGGCGCGGTAGAGGATTGCTATGCCGCGCTCGAGTGGCTGCACGGCAATGCAGCGGCGCTTGGGGTGGACCCCGCCAAGATCGCGGTTCGCGGCGAAAGTGCGGGCGGCGGCTTGGCGGCGGCCTTGGCGCTACTCGCCCGCGATAGAGGTGGTCCCACGATCGCGCATCAGAATCTGATCTATCCGATGCTGGACGATCGCACATGCATCACCCGTTTGCCCGCTCATCTTGGCGCTTTTGTGTGGACGCCGCAGGCCAATGCTTTCGGGTGGCGATCGCTGTTGGGGCAGGAGCCGGGATCGGCCGATGTGTCGCCTTATGCTGCGCCCGCGCGCGCGGAGGAGCTTGCTGGCCTGCCGCCGGCCTTTATTGCGGTCGGAGCGCTCGATCTGTTCCTGGTTGAGGACATGGACTATGCGCGGCGGCTGATTGAAGCGGGCGTGTCTGTGGAATTGCATGTCTATCCTGGCGCTTATCACGGATTTGACGTACTGCCAGACGCAGCACCCGTCCGGCAGATGAAGCGCGATGCCGTCGCAGCGCTCCGCAAGGTGCTGCACCCTGGTGAAACAGGGTAAGACAAGCGGCGCATCACTCAGCAAGTTATGGCGGTGGCAGCATTGACTCTGGTGCAACGCGTAAGGGCGCGCTATTAAAACGGTTACATTTTTGAAGGCGGGGCAAGAATGCAGATCAGAAGCGGGCGGACGACGACGCCGCCATCGCTGGATAATCTCGATGGGAATATCATAGAGATCCTTCGCACCAACGGCCGCGCGACTAACCAGGAAATAGCCGAGCGGCTTTCTGTGACGGCTGCCACTGTCTCGGCGCGGCTTCAAAAGATGGAAGATGCTCGGGCGATGCGGGTCGTTGCTGTCACGGACTTCGCTGCCCATGGCTATAATGTGATCATCGCCCTGGGAGTGAAGGTGCTGGGGCGCAATGTTCAGGAAGTTGGACGCGATCTTGCCGACCTGCCTGAAGTGTTGAGCGTGAATATCATGAGCGGTGAACATGATATTGAACTGCTCGTTGCTCTACGCGACTTCGGTGAAGTTCAGAAGATGTTATTCGAACATATTGCTGGTATCGACGGCGTAATTCACATCACATCGGGGGTGGCGGTGGATATCGTGAAATATGAATTCAACGTGGTGCCGCTTTGACCTCCAAGGCGGAATGGGCGCGCCTGGACAAGCTGGACCAGGGCATCGTCGAAAAGCTCGCTCGAGACGCGCGCATTTCCAACCGGGCGATCGCGGCGGAACTGGGGGTAACGGAAGGTACGATTCGGACGCGTATCAAGCGCCTGCAGAATGAAGGGTTGATCCAGTTCACCGTTGTCACCGATTTCCGCATGGCAGGATCGCCCAATCTTTGCATGATGGGCATCGATGCCGATCCGTCGCATGTGTCGGAGCTGGCGCGAAGCCTATCCGATATTCCGGAGATCACTTGTGTAGTTGTGTTGCTGGGGCGTTATAGCCTGCTAGCGATGGGGCTTTTCACCAATATCGAGCAGCTAAATGACCTTGTGACGGAGCATATTCGGCCCCTGCGGGGCGTGCAGCGGGTCGAAACGTCGATATCGGTTCATAACCTCAAATATGAGGCGGGGATCGCTAAAATCACGCGCGAGCCTGTCGAAGGTTGAAGCGCAGCGGGGCGATTGCCTGTAGAATTGAATGATGGGGCTCAGGCCCCGAGGAGAGTGTCATGCCCATCAGTTTGGAAGAACTTGCCGCCCGTGTCACCGCACTTGAGGATATCAACGCCATTCGCCAGTTGAAGGCGCGCTATCTGCGTGCCTGCGACCTCAAGCTGGTTGACGAGTTGCGCGAAACTTTTCTGCCGCAAGGAATCCGGCTCGATTATCAGAACTTCCCAATCTTCACCGATCGCGACGAATTCATAGCTATTTTTCAGAAGATGGCGATGGCTGGCGGTGTCTATGACATCCACCATGCGACCAATGCCGACATTGAACTGATTAGCCCCACCGAAGCGCGCGGGCGCTGGTCGCTGAATTTCCGGACGATCATTCTCGCGACCCGTTCGGTGACCCGGCTCGCGGTGGAATATCAGGACGTCTATCGCAAGCAGGACGGCCGCTGGTGGATAGCGGAGTCGGTTAGCCGGATTACGTCGATCCTGACGGAAGAGATCGGCGAGGACGGGACACCGCGCTATCTCGCGTGGGGTGAGGCGCCCGCGGCGCAATAACGCCGTAAAGGCGCAAAGGGCTACCTCTGCTTTCTCGCCATGAGCGAAGCTGGACTCGTTGATGGAGTGCAGCATCGCGGCCTCATTTTCAGCGGGATTTTCAGCGGGAACACCGATCATGAGGGCGTGCGGATGGAATCCGGTTGCCGTCTTTCATGGGGCAGCTTACAACGCGTATCGAGCAATGAGTGGCTTGAACCGCAGGATAATGCGTACCCCGGCTACAGAAAAATCAGAGGAGAGGCAGGGCGCCATGGGCCGTTTGCAAGGTAAGATCGCGATCATCACGGGTGGCGCCAGGGGCATGGGCGCTGCGACGAGTCGCCTCTTTATCGAGGAGGGCGCGAAGGTCGCCATTGCCGATGTACTGGACGCCGACGGCGCTGAGCTAGCTTCGGAACTGGGTGACGCCGCGCGCTTCTATCATCATGACGTGACGAGCGAAGATGGCTGGACTGAACTGGTGCGCGCGGTGGAAGCGGACCTGGGACCAACCGACATATTGGTGAATAATGCGGGCATATTGCTGTTCCGGACGCTGCTAGACACAAGCCTTGGGGACTATGAGCGGGTGCTTAAGGTTAATCTGACCGGCGCGTTTTTGGGGATCAAAGCGGTCGCGCCTGGCATGATCGCACGCGGAAAAGGCGCCATCGTTAATATCTCCTCCGTCGATGGGATGAAGGGCGCCAACGGACTTGCCGCCTATTCCTCCAGCAAATGGGGGGTGCGGGGACTAACGCGCGTGGCGGCGCTGGAACTTGGGCACCGGGGTATTCGCGTTAATTCGGTGCATCCAGGTGGCGTGGACACGGTTATGACCAATCAGGACGGCTCCACCCGCGAGAAGGTCAACGAGCGCTTCGGCAATGTGCCCCTGCAGCGCGTCGGTGCCCCGGAGGAGGTTGCGCGCGCCACGCTGTTTCTGGCGAGCGACGAGGCCTCTTATCTCGCGGGTGCGGAGATCGCGGTTGATGGCGGTATGCTGACCGGCCAATATTATGAAAACTTCCCCGGCGCGCCAGGTGTGAACTGAAGGGGGAAGACGCCAGATCAATCAAGAAAGCAGCACATAAGGAGAGACGCCATGATCCGTATCGACATACCCGAACAGGACGCCGCCGACCCTTACGGCCACGCATCTCGTAATCATGCGCGCGAAATCATGGCGGCGGCGGGCGGCTTTTCCAAAGCGGTGTATCAGCACAGCCTTTTGTCTCTGCGCGAGTTTGAAGGCGCACGGTCGCGTACCGCACAGATCAATGGCTGCATCATTTGCCAGCAGTTTCGCGCCGCGCGCGATGCGCCGTCCATGTTCGCGGCGACCGGACAGCGCCCCGGCCATACGGTGGCGGACAATGGCCCTGCTCCCGACGAAGCCTTTTATGCAGCGGTCGAGGACTGGCGCACGTCACCTTTGTTCAGCCCGCGCGAGCGCACAGCGATAGAGTTTGCCGAGCGTTTTGCTGAAGAGCCGAAACAAATCGCCCAGGATGAAGGGTTTTGGGAACGCGCGCGCGTCCTCTTCTCCGATGAGGAGATTGTCGATCTCGCCCATTGTGTGGCTGCATGGGTAGGCTTAGGCCGCGTGGCCCATGTGCTGGGCTTCGACACTGTGTGCCTGCCCTTCGCTGAAGTCGCCTAAAAGCGGCCAGCCTGCGCGATAGATCAGCTAATCGTGCAGGCTGGCGCCGGTTCAGCCCAGGTTATTTAATTCGGCGTGCAGGATCATAGGGTCGCCCGTATGAGCGGCCCAAAGCGCATCCCGGCGAATGATCCGCCAGCCTTCCGGCCGCCTTTCCCATTGATCGACATATTCACCGTTGGAATCGAAGATCGGTCCCGCCGGGTCATCGACGCGTTGATGGCGCGCCTGCACATAGGACCGGCTTGTCGCCCGGTTTCCCTCCACATCAACCAGGATGCTGCCGATCAGATGCTGCGTGCTGCCGCAGCGATCCAGAAAACGGCGCATGTTGACCGTCAGCGCCGCCATGCCATGCTGGTCTCCGCCGGTGCCATAATCAAAACAAATGCTGTCGGCGAAAACATCGCCCAGCCGATCCCACTGCTTGTTGTCGAGGATGCGGGCGAAGCGCGACAGGCCGCGCACAATCTCCCGCTCGTCCCCTAACGCTTGGAGCGAGGGCACGTTGGGGGCGCTTCCCCCGCGCTCCTCGACCACCATCATGCGCGTCGCCGCCCGGTCGAGGAAATTCTCCTCGTCCTGTGCAATCTGTAGAGCGATTTCATCCTGTGCAGCCACCGCGGTAAATCGATCATAGGCTGGCTTGTCGGCCAGCCAAATCTCGGTGATCACGTCAAAGTCGATCGGCGAGGCGCCGGGGAAAATGAACGCCCCCTCCAGGTCGACATAGTTCCGGCGATAATCGATGATGCCGGGCAGCAGGCGACGGATCAACGGCGCATGCTGCGTCTCGTAATAATCGATGAACGCCTCACGCGAGAGATCCCGCCTGCGCTTCAGCAGGGCGACGCACTTGAACATCGGCAATCTCCTGTGATCAGGGCGCCATCCACTGACCGCCGTTGACGTCCAGCGCTGCGCCGCTGACTACACGCGAATAGTCCGACACCATCATCAGTACCGCGCGGGCGCAATCGTCTTCCGGCGGGATGATGCCGATCGGAATGTTCTTGGTCACGCCAGCAACGACATCCTCGCGCTTGTGACCCGCATCGACCTGCGACTTGATGAAGCCTTCGACCGGCTCGCCATGGATCCAGCCCATGCGGCAGGTATTCACGCGAATACCGAATCGCCCAAGATCGGTTGCCATATATTTGCCCAGGGTATTGAGTCCGCCCTTCGCTACCGCGTAGCCCATTTCCATCCCATGCTCGGTGCCGTATGGATTGACGGTCGCCATGGTCGATACGTTCACCACCGCGCCGCCGTCACGTAGATAGGGCACGCAGGCGCGGGTCAGGCGCAGCGCCCCAAGGCAATTGACGTCGAACGCCTTTGCGAAGTCTTCCGTATCGGCGTTTTCAACCAAGCTCCAATTGCCATGATAATAGGCGCTGTTGACCAAGCCATGGACGCGCCCGCCAAATTCTGCACCCGCGCGATCGGCCAGTGCCTTGCACTGTGCTTCATCGCTCACGTCGCAAGGCACGGCGATGGACTTGCCGCCTTTGGCTACGATGTCGGCGGAAACTTCATCGAGGAATGCCTTGTTGCGGGCCGCTAGGACCACGCTGGCCCCTTCGCTTGCAGCGATACGGGCGAGTGCCTGGCCCATGCCGGGGCCCACTCCGCTGACGATCACTACCTTGTCCTTGAGCAACATCCTCTGTTCCTTTCCCGATCCCGTTCGCGAAACTTTTGTTTTCGCCCGGCCTGTCCTCGACAGCCATGCTTGCAGGATAGGAGGAAAATATAATTGATCAATGCGCTTTTTGGGGGAGGATGGCGTGTACGCTACTCATATGCGTAATTCTGCTGATTGTAGGGCACGAATGAAGCTGCCTGCCTGTTGACTGGATGAGCGGCCGGATGGATAAGGCGCCCAGCATAAGATCACGGCGTTTGGAAGGAGAGGGAAGATGCGTTTTCACTTTGGCGAGTCGATGACGCCGATTGAAAATTACATCCCTTTGGCGAGGGCGGCCGAGGCTGCGGGCTATGCCGGGATGACCGTGCCGGACAGCCTCATCTATCCCCAAAGCTCCGGCACGAAATACAGCTATACCGATGATGGCGGGCGGGAGTTTTTGGAAAACAAGCCCTTCCTCGAATCCTTCATCCACGTGACAGCGATGCTTGGCGCAACCGAGCGGTTGGAAGTTACCACCAACGTGGTCAAGCTGCCGGTTCGCCCCCCACTCTATGTCGCCAAGATCGTTGCCTCGATCGAAGCGCTGTATGACAATCGCTTCAACTTCGGCGTCGGCCTTAGCGTCTGGCCGGAAGATTATCAGGTTATGGGCGTTCCCTGGGAAGGGCGCGGCAAGCGCTTTGATGAATGCATAGATATTGTTCGCGGCCTCACCAATGGCGGCTATTTCGAATATCATGGCGAATTCTTTGACCTGCCGCCGGTAAAGATCAATCCTGTGCCATCCAAACCTGTCCCTATCCTGATCGGCGGTCATTCAGACGCAGCGCTCAAGCGTGCGGCGCGCAACGATGGCTGGATGTATGCTGGCGGCGGCCTGGAGCTGTTGCTGCCTATGCTGGAGAAGCTTGCGGCCTATCGGGCGGAGCGGGGTAGGGCCGACGCACCCTATCGTATCTTTGCTTCGGCTTTTGGCGATCTCGACGTCGATGCGGTGCGCCGACATGAGGATGCGGGCGTGACTGATATTGTCGTGGCCTTCCGCAACCTCTATGCCGTGGAGGAAGACAGCCAGCCGCTCGAAGACAAGATCGCGGATCTCAGCCGCTTTGCCGACGCTGTCATCGCCCGCTATTAACGGGCGCTGACGGCGGGTTGGTGCAATTCCCGCCAGCGGCTAGGGGACGTTCCTGTCCATTGCTGGAATGCGCGACGAAACGCGCTCGTGTCGCTGAACTGGGTGCGCCGCCCGACCTCCGTGATGGTCAGCCGAGGATCAGCGAGTAGGCCGGTGGCAAGTGCGTGCCGCGCTTCGGTCTTCAGTTGCACCAAGGATGTGCCTTCGTCGGCGAGGCGGCGTTTGAGCGTTGCAACGCTGATGCTGAATTGCCGCGCCAACTGCACTGCGGTCGCCGGGGCCTCGCCACTCGCCAGCATCGCTCCGAAGAGGTGCAGGATCCGCTCCGACAATGGCGCATCTAGGGATTGCGGCTGTTCCACATCGAAGGGGAAGCGTTCGAGCAGATGCTCCAGTTCATGATGGCTGCGCAAGACGGGGCGGTCTAAAAATGCCGCAGGAAAGCGCAAGCTGTTCTCCGGTGCGCCATGCTGCATGGGGACGGGCATCAGGTAGGAAATGGTGCGTTCGTCCAGCAGCGGAGGATATCTCATCGCTGCGCCCAGAAGCGGGATGTCCTCTCCGATCAGCCAGCCAAATAATTTATAATAGGTGGAAAGGCCGGTAAGGTCGGACACATAGGCGCTGGCATTACGCACCCGGCGGGGCGTCGCCATTTCCAGGCGAGCGACAGCTTCGTCGATCTTGAGCCTTAGGCGGCCCGCGCGGGGACCTATCAGTTCCGAAAACCGGTCAGTCCGCTCGATGACATCGCGCAGGGTGCGGCATGTGATGATGCAGTGGCAGAGCATGTCCACGCCCGCTTTGGTGAGCGGTTCGCGCCCTTCCTGCCGGGCGGCCTGGGCATCCAACACCCAAGTACAATGGGCGTAAAGGCGTGTAAAATCCTCCTGTGACAAGCCACGTTGGACGGTCGTGGTGTTGATCAGCGGGGCGACTAAGTGGGGCAGGCCCGCTTGCCGAAGTAGTGCGGTCGGATCTTCGCCGATTTCGTGCACCACGCGGAGAAGATCGCGTGCGATGACGACGGACACGCGGGCGGCTACGGGCCGGGAAAGATGTTTGGTGTTGAGCCTTTTTGTCATGACCTTTGAGCTATTCTGGCATTTTCAGCGGTCCGGCGATAGCGGAAACAGGCAGGGTAACAGAGAGGATCGAGAGGGTGGTGGACGAAAGCCTGATTGCGCGGATTGACCGGTTGGAGTCGCTGGACGCTATCCGCCAGCTTGCTGCGAAATATTCCCTGGCGCTTGACATGCGCGACTCTGACGCGTGGGTAAATCTATTTCCCGAAGATGTGCGGGTTGGTGGGGGCAAACAGGGCCGAAAGGCTCTGCGCGACTGGTTCGACGAAACTCATTCGATGCAGTTCGACGGGACGTCACACCATATCGGCGGCCACATCATCGACTTTGACGATCCCGACAATGCGCGGGGCGTCGTCTATTCGAAGAATGAGCATGAGACCGGCGCGGAATGGGTCATCATGCAGATGATGTATTTTGACCAGTATCAACGGATCGAGGGCCGCTGGTATTTCCGCCGCCGCCTGCCGCTTTACTGGTATGCGACGGACCTCAATAAGCCGCCTATCGGCGATCGCAAGATGCGCTGGCCAGGCGTTCCGCCCTATCATGGCAGTTTCCATGATTTGTTTCCGAGCTGGAAAACCTATTGGGAACGTCAGGGCCAGCCGCATGACGGGCCGGTCGAGCCGCCTGCGCCGCTGGAAAAGTTCATCGAAACCATGCGCCGCGGGGCGCCGCTGCCCAAGCCTCGCGTGCGGAGCTGAAGGCTATGAGCCCGCTCGAACGTAATGTGGCCGCTGTCCGAACCATGTTCGAGGGCTATGCCGACGCCTGGAAGGCGCATCGAATGCCCGTGCCACCGCGCGGGCTGTTGGTATGGGCTCCGGGTGCAATGGCTGAGATCGGCGGTCATGTCATTCCGGTTGAGCCGCATGATGTTGCCGATGAACCATTCTTCCTGCAAATAGAGGCAGAATATTATTGGGCGGCTATTCCCGACTGGCGCGTTACCGATCTGGACGTGGCGGGCAGTGGCGACACCGTGCTGTCTTTCGCCAAATTCGAGGGAACAGAGCCTGACGGCACAGTGCTTGAACCGATTTGGCTTGCAGATCGCTGGCACTTTGACGCAGCGGGCCGCATCACGCGCTGGCAGCAGATGACGGACCTTGGAGCCTGGGCGCGCTGGAGCGCCCTCACCGGCGCTGACTATCCCTCCTATATCACGCAGGCTTTCGCTGAGGCAGGCCAACCACCAAGGTTCGTACCATGACTGACATTTTTTCTCCTGTGACGCTCGGCGACATCGCGCTGGCCAACCGTATCGTGATGGCGCCCATGACCCGCGACCGGGCTGGCCCTGGCGATGTGCCAACCGATGTCATGGTCGATTACTACCGCCAGCGGGCTGGCGCGGGATTGATCGTGACTGAGGGCACGCAGCCTTCGCCGGCCGGCAAGGGCTATTGGCGAACCCCCGGCATCCATAGCGAAGCGCAGGTGGCCGGATGGCGCAAGGTTGCCGACGCCGTGCATGAAGAGGGTGGCAAGATTGTCATGCAGATCATGCATGTCGGCCGCGCGGCGGTGCAGGCGAACAAGGATGCCGACGCGGAAACGATCGCGCCTTCGGCTATCCAATGTCCGGACAAGATCCCAGGACCCGACGGCATTCCGGTCGAAACGGCGATGCCACGTGCGCTGGAAACCAGCGAAATAGCTGCCGTGATCGCGGAATATGTCGCAGCCGCACGGAATGCGATCGCTGCGGGGTTGGACGGGGTCGAGCTGCATTGCGCCAGCGGCTACCTGCCGATGCAATTCCTCTCGTCGAACACTAATCAGCGGAGCGATCGCTATGGCGGGTCGGTGGAAAACCGCATCCGCTTCGTCGTCGAATTGCTCGAAGCGCTGGCTGGCGCAGTGGGTGCAGGCCGGGTGGGCTTCCGTATCTGCCCCGGGGTCAAGTTCAACGGCATGAATGATGCCAACCCGCATGAAACCTATGCTGCGCTGCTCAAGGCGGTCGATGGCCTGGGCCTTGCTTATTGCCATCTGATTCACATTCCGCTGGAGGGGCAGGACGCGCTCGACTTGGTGCGCGCGAACTGGACAGGAGCCATCATCGAAAATGGCGGCCTGAACCTGGACAAAGCGCGGGCGATCGTCGCTAACCGAAAGGCGGACGCCGTTTCGTTCGGCTACCTTTATATTGCCAATCCCGACTTGGTGGAGCGCTTCCGTGTTGGAGCACCGCTTGCGAAGGCCGATCGCGTGAATCTTTACACGGGCGAAGGTGACGATCGCAAAGGTTATACCGACTATGCCGTGCTGGGTTTCTGAACCCGATCCAAAGATTTTAAGAAAAGGAGAGGTTTATGGTCAAGCTGCTGGAAGGGCGCACCGCGCTTGTTACCGGAGGCGGGCAGGGCGTGGGCCAGGGTATTGCTCGCGCCCTTGCCGAGGCTGGCGCAAATGTTGCGATTGCTCAGCGCAACGCCGACCAGGGTGAAGAAGAAGTACGCTATTTGTGCGACACGCACGGCGTCGATGCCTTTTTCACCCGGACCGATGTGACCAAGCGCGCAGAGGTCGAGGCGATGGTGGAAGCCGCGCATAAGCGCTTCGGACGTCTGGATATCCTCGTGAACAACGCAGGAGGCAGCTTTCCTAAGCGGATCGAAAAGCACACTGACGAAGAAATGGAAGGTTCCTTCGCCCTCAACTATTACGCCGTGTTCTGGGCAATGCAGGCTGCTTTCCCGATCATGAAGGCACAAGGCTATGGCCGCGTCATCAACCTGGGTTCGCTGAACGGGGTGAACGCGCACATGTTTACCGTCGCCTATAACGCGAGCAAGGAAGCGATGCGCGCGCTGACCCGAACAGCGGCGGTGGAATGGGGCCCGTCGGGTATTACGTGCAACGTCATCTGTCCGTCCGCGACCAGCCCGCAGGCGAAAGACTATTTCGCGGCCAATCCGGAAATGACCGAAGCGATCCTTCGCCAGGTCCCGGCAGGCCGCTTTGGCGATGCGGAGAAGGATATAGGCCCGGTTGCCGTGTTCCTGGCCAGCGAAGGCGGCGGCTATATGAGCGGCAACACCCTGTTCGCAGATGGCGGAGCTCAGGTGAACGGCGTCGCCTGGCGGCCTGCGGTAGAGGATTGATACCATGGAAAGACTGAAGGGAAAGCGCGCAGTCGTGACCGGCGGCGCGCAAGGGATCGGTGCGGCCATCGCCCGCCGCCTCGCAGCAGAAGGCGCGCGGGTCGCGGTGCTGGATCTCGATGCGGGAGCCGCAGGCGCGGCCCTGCCCGCGCCGCATGTGGGGATCGCCTGCAACGTCGCGGATAGCGCGTCGGTCGATCGCGCCTTCGCCGAGGTGAAGCAGGCGCTCGGCGGCATCGATGTGCTGGTCAATAATGCCGGGCGGGGCAGCGCCCCGGGCGACGGTATGGACCGCTATTATGCGGCGCAGGCCGAGCGCGGCGAGCAACTGGCCCGTGGCGAAACGCCCTCCACCTTCGTCGATCAGACCATCCATTGCGAGGATGAGGGCTGGGCGGGCGTGCTGGCGGTCACTCTGGACGGCACGTTCAAGTGCAGCCGCGCGGCGGTTCGACTGATGGTGGAGCAGGGTAGCGGCGGCGCGATCGTCAATATCGGATCGACCTCAGCGGTGAAGGGTGATGGACCCATACCCTATTGCGCGGCCAAGGCAGCAGTGCTTGGCATGACGCGGGCCATGGCGCGCGAACTCGCGGATCGCGGCATAAGGGTCAATGCGGTCAATCCTGGCGCGACCGAAACACCGATCTATGCGACCCTCCCGGTCGAGACCAAGGACATGATCGCGGCTGACAGCCTGATGAAGCGACTGGCTCACCCCGATGAAATAGCCGGGGCGGTGGCCTTTCTCGCGGGCGACGACGGCAGCTTCGCCACCGGCAGCATCGTGACTGTTAATGGCGGCGCATATTTTTCCTAAGGAGCAGGACATGCAGGCATTGGAGGGTAAGGCGGCGATCGTCACCGGCGGCGCACGTGGCGTAGCCAAGGGCGTGGCAACTGCTTTCGTCAAGGCAGGCGCAAATGTGCTGATCGTCGATCGCGAGGAGGAGCTTGGCCGCGCGACTGAGGCGGAATTGCGAGCGCTCGGCGGAGAGGTACACTTCCTGCAAATCGATCTGGCGCAACGCGCGCAACTGGCCAAGATCGTCGAGGCGGCGATCGGTCATTTCGGCAAGCTCGACATTTTGGTCAACGCGGCGCAGGCGTCGCGGCAATTACCGCTGGCGGAAACCTCCGACGAAGCGATGGACATCTCCTTCGACACGGGCTTCTGGCCGACGTTCGTCCTGATGCGTGAAGCCTATCCGCATCTGGTAGAGAGCAAGGGCAGCGTCATCAATTTCGCCACAGGCGCAGCATTCGACGCCATCCCCACTCAAGGTTCATATTGTGCCGCCAAGGAAGCGATCCGCGCCATCTCCAAGGTGGCCGCCAGCGAATGGGGCGTGGACGGTGTGCGGGTGAATATTATCTGCCCCTTCGCGAACTCACCCGGCGTCATGGCCTGGAAAGAATGGGCGCCCGACGATTACAATACGCAGATCAGCAAGGTCGCTTTGAAACGTATCGGCGATTGCGAAAAAGATATTGGATCAGCCGCCGTTTTCTTGGCAAGCGACGCCGCAGGCTATATCACCGGCCAAACGCTGATGGTGGACGGGGGCCAGACCAAGGCTTTCTGATCCGGATCGCCAGGAGAGGACTGTTCTTCCGTGACCGAAATATCGCTTCATCGCCCCTATCCCGCCGCTAAGGTGCAGCAGTGGGATTTCGAAACGGACGTCGCTGTCATTGGCTTTGGCGCGACCGGCGCCTGCGCGGCGATTGAGGCCGCTCAGGGCGGTGCGCGCGTGATGCTGTTCGAACGTGGTTCGGGCAGCGGCGGCGCGTCGGCCCTGTCGGGTGGTGAAATCTATATCGGCGGTGGTGGCGGCACCGATGCGCAGCGCGCCGGCGGGTTCAAGGATTCGACCGAGGACCTCGCAGCTTATCTGAAGGCCGCGGGCGGACCTTGTGCGGATGAGGCGAAATGCGATCTCTATGCGCAAGAATCGCTCAACCATTATGCGTGGTTAAAAGAGCAGGGCATTCCCTATCGAGGCAATTTTTTACCCGGCAAACATATCGAGCCGACTGACGATTCCACTCTGATCTGGTCTGGCAGCGAGGCTGCCTGGCCTTTTTGCAACATCGCCAAGCCCGCGCCGCGCGGCCATGTGATCGCTCATATGGGTTGGGGTGGCGGGCGGCCGCTGATCGACATATTGGAAGCCCGCGCACGTTCGCTGGGTGTCGAAGTCACGACCGACGCCCGCGCCGTCGCTCTTGTGCAGAATGAAGACCGGCGCGTCGTCGGCGTCGTTGTGCGCATCGACAATGTCAACCGCTTCGTGCGCGCAGCCAGGGGTGTGGTGCTCGCCACCGGCGGCTTTGCGTTCAACGAGGCGATGCGCCGCCGCTACTGCCCGGAAACCTTCAAGATCAGCAGCCCGATCGGCGACCAGGACGACGGCGTCGGCATTGAATTGGGCGTGGGCGCTGGCGGTGACGCAATCCATATGGAGCAATTCTTCACCACCTGTCCCTGGACGATGCCCGAGCCGCAGGCTCATGGCGTCTTCGTCAATCAGGCGGGTCAGCGTTTTATCAACGAGGACTGCTACCACGGTCGCGTCAGCCGCGTGGCCGTCGATCAGATGGGCGACCAGGTTTACCTCCTCCTCGATATCGCCCATTTCGACGAGCCGCTGCCGATGGCTGCCATGACGATTGCAGGCACCGGCGAGACCTGGGAAGAGGTGGAGGCTGAACTGGAGATGGCGCCGGGTACGCTATCCGCGACCATGACCTTCTACAACGCTCATGCGCGTGAAGGACGCGACCCGCTGTTCCATAAGCTCCCGCCGATCCTGAAGCCGCTGGAGCATGGCCCCTTCGTCGCGCTGGAGCTGAATTTCGCGACCAGCTATTTCAGCTTCTTCACCTTGGGCGGCCTGCGGACATCGACCGATGGCGAAGTGCTGGACCGCGCAGGCGCGCCAGTCGCCGGCCTATTCGCCGCGGGACGCTGCACGTCTGGCCTGCCTGCATGGGGACATGGCTATAGCTCCGGTCTCAGTCTTGCCGATTGCACCTTCTTCGGCCGTCAGGCAGGGCGGAACGCTGCAAAAGGCTGAGACTTCTGTTGGCTGATTATTTCTAATCCGTTTGAATGATGCGCTTCGGCTCACGGGGCGCCATCATTATCGGCAGGAACACAGCCGACAGGAGAGTGACTTGTCCACCGATCTGGGCCGCCAGGGTCTGCGCTTCGCCATTATCGGAGGCGGCATGGCCGGCATTTTGGCCGCCATCCGCCTGCGCCAGGCCGGAGAGAAATTCACCGTCTATGAAAAGGCTGGTCGGCTAGGCGGGACTTGGCGGGAGAACCGCTATCCCGGCCTGACTTGTGACGTGCCCGCGCACGCATACACTTATAGTTTCGAGCCCTATGCCGAATGGGATGCCTATTACGCCAAGGGTGGCGAGATTCAGACCTATTTCGAAAAGACGGCAGAGAAATACGGCATCATGCCGCATGTCCGATTCGACAGCGAAGTCGTGTCCGCTGTCTGGGACGAGGAAAAGGGCTTCTGGCGGTTGGGCCTCGTCACTGGCGAAGAGGTGGTGGCCGAAGTGGTCATTGCCGCGTCAGGCGTGCTCCACCATCCCAAGCTGCCGGACTTAGAGGGGCTGGACAGCTTCAAGGGCCGCGCATTCCATAGCGCCCGCTGGCAGGATGATGCGCCGGTCGATGGCGCTCGGGTGGGTATTATTGGCAATGGTTCGACCGGCGTGCAGATCGTCACTGCGCTCAGTACGCGCGCGTCCCGCCTGGTTCATTTCCAGCGTTCTCCGCAATGGATCATGCCGGTTCCGTATTTCCAATATAGCGAGGAGGAAAAGGAAGCCTTCCGCCGCGAACCCGCGCTGATCGACGAGATCCGCAACAACAAGGAATATTGGGACAATATCTATCGCTTCACCCACGCCATAACCGATACCCACGGACCGGAGATCGCGGCGATTGAGGCGGCTTGTCTCGATAATCTCGAAAACAGCATCCGCGATCCTGAGTTAAAGGAAAAGCTGCGCCCCAATTATCGCGCGGCTTGCAAGCGGCTGATCTACTCATGGTCCTATTATGACGCCGTGCAGCGCCCCATTGTCGAAGTGGAGCGTGACCGCATCGCTCGCATCGAACCGGAAGGCGTGCGACTGGCAGATGGACGGCTGCACGAACTCGACACGCTGGTGCTGGCGACCGGATTCCATGCGGATCGCTTCATCCGCCCGACGACTGTGCTGGGTCGTGATGGGGTTTCGCTGGACGATATCTGGTCGGTTCGGCCGACGGCCTATTATGCGGTGACGATCCCAGGCTTCCCCAACTTCTTCATGCTGAATGGTCCTACTGGCCCGGTGGGCAACTTCTCCCTGATCGATATTGCAGAGCGGCAATGGGGCTATATTGACCAGCTGCTGGGGCTGCTACGCAGCGGCGAGGCGCAAACCATCGAACCGCGCGCGGAAGCTCATGCCGGCTATGAGGAACGGCGGATCGCTGCGGCGCGCACGACCATCTTCGGGTCGGGCTGCAATAGCTGGTATCTCGACGCGACCGGTGTGCCTTCCAGCTGGCCCTGGAGCTATGAGGCGTTCGCCGACGCCATGTCAGCGCCGGTCATGGAGGATTATGCGATGACGGTGGAGGCAGAATTGGTCGCGCGGTGAGTAGCGCGAGCCGTCTCTAAGGAGGGGAGGGGAGCATCCCCTCCCACTCGTATCACCGTCCCATCGCCGCAACCGCTTCGGCAGCGCCCCGGATCGCGCCTTCGATATAGGTGACGCCGGTGCCATCGCCGACCTCCACCACATCATGGCCATGAGCGCGCAGGGCGTTAGCGAGCGTGGAATCGCCATGCGCACCCATCGCGACCACCACATGATCGGCGGCGACGCTCTGCTGTTCGCCCGACTGGCTGGTGAAGCTCACTTCATTCTTGCCGATCCGGATGCTGGTAGCGCCCGGGAACATGGCGACGCCATGCTCGCGCAGTTCCGCAAGCAGGCGCATGCGGCGCACCAGCAGCAAGCCGCCGCCGAACTTCGCTGCTTCGCCCACAATGGTGACCTCGCGTCCGCGCTCCATCAGAAATTCGGCAAGCTCCACCCCGACTAGCTCGCCGCCGATGATGACAACGCGCTTGCCCAGCGGCATCCAGGCGTGCGTCGCCTTGCGCACCAGTTCCAAATTGGCGGTGGCGCCAGTCGCTGCCCCCAATTTAGTGGCGATCCGGGTGGACCAGCTCGTCTTGCGGCGTATCTCGGCTGAATCCTCGCCCAGCATCATTCCGCGCAGATCGTCGCCGGACAGGACGAAATCCTGATCGTTGCCGGGGATCGGCGGCATGTCGCGCACCGCGCCCGTCGCTACGATCACCTTGTCGGGCCTCAGGCTGGCGATCAGGTCCGGGGTCGCCACCGTTTTCAACCGTACATCGACTTTCGATTGGTCGATCTGATGGCGCAGCCAGTTGAGAAGCCGCTCATTAGGCTCATAGGCGAGCGCTGCGAAGCGCAGCGTGCCGCCGAGGCGATCAGACTTTTCGATCAGGGTAACCTTCGCTCCCGCAAGGTCGAGACGCCGCGCCGCTTCCATGCCGCCAGGACCGCCGCCGACAATGACGACATGGCCGGGAACCTTCGCAGGCGACCAGTCCAAATCCTCATAGCCCGTTTCCGACCGCACGGCGCAGCGCACCTGCTCGCGCAGATAGGCGGTGCTGACGCAGGTGTAGCAATAGATGCAGGGGCGAATGTCGGCGATCCGTCCTTCCGTCAGCTTCAGGGGCAGATCCGGGTCAGCCAGCAGTTTGCGGCCCATCGCCAGGAAATCGAATTCCCCTTGAGCCAAGCCCTTCTCGCCGCGGTCGATTTCCACGCGGCCCGACGCAATGACGGGAATAGAAACCGCTTTCCGGATAGCTGCGGCTGCGGAAAGATGAGCAGCCGGCTCATGCGGGATGTTGGATGCGGAATGCAGCTTGCCCTGGCCTACATCATGATAAGCGGTGACGGTCAGTGCGTTCGCGCCTGCCGCCTCGACCATCGGAGCCAGTTCGATGGCATGTTCCAGCGTGATGCCGTTGTTCTTGCCGATCTCGCGCGAGTCGATCTTTACCCAGATCGGGAAGTCGGGACCGACCGCTGCACGTACCGCGCGCACAACCTCCAGCAGCAGGCGCGCGCGGCCCGCGACGTCGCCGCCATATTCATCCCCGCGCTTGTTGGTGGAAGGCGAAACGAAGGAAGAGAGGAGATAGCCGTGACCGCCGTGGATTTCCGCTCCGTCCATCCCCGCGCGCTTAGCCCGTACTGCCGCTTCAGCAAACTGGCGGACCGCCACGTCGATGTCGGCCTTCTCCAGCACCTTGACCTGCGGTACGACGCCTCCGGCGAAGGCGGCCATTTCTTCAGGCAGGAAATAGTCAGGAAAGTCCCCAACAAAGGCAGGCGGGTAGCCGGGCGCCCATAGCGGATGGCCCTCCTGCGCGCTATGGGTCGCGACCAGGCCGCCGTGGTGAAGCTGCGCGGCGATCCGGCCGCCTGCCGCATGGACGGCGTCCACCAGCCGGGTCAGGCCCGGCAGGAAGCGGTCATCGGATATGGCGGTCTGCTTCGGCTGCACTGCGCCGACGGGCCACGCGACGCCCGTCACGCCCATGACAATGAGACCCGCACCACCCCTCGCCTGCGCGACATGATAGTCGATCAGCCGCTGGCCTACCGTGCCGTCCTCTTCTGCAAGGCTGACACCCATGGCGGTGACGATGATTCGGTTGGGCAGGGTGAGTGTGCCGATCTGCCCTGGCGTCGTGAGAGAGGCGGCACCTGTACCCTGTCGGGGTTGAGTAAGGGCTGGGGCAGCGGTCATGACAATCTCCTAAATGCGCCACATGCGTATGGTCTGTGAGCGTTTTATCGCGCTATCGTCAGTTAGTCAGGCGAAAATGATAAGGATCGCGTAAATTTCTTACGCGCCTGTCACTGCTCCCATGGTTTTGGGACAGGTCCGCTCGCTGGCCTCATTTTACATCGGCAACAGGCACAAAAAAAGCGCGAGGCAACCTGATCGCCACCTCGCGCTTCATCTGTTCGCCGGAAGATCAGCCGATCTTGAGCGCAGCCACTTCGTCGGCCGACAGTTTCACCGAAGCCGCCTTCACGCTTTCCTCGATACGCGCCGGGCTGGACCCACCGAAGACCGGGATCACCTGCTGCGGCTGGTTCAGCAGATAGGCAAGCGCGACGTCCGAAACGCTCACGCCATGCTTGGCCGCAATGTTCTTCGCGGCGGCGAAGCGGTCCTTGTTGACCGGATTGTCGTAGAAGCCCTGAAGATGCTCAGGCACTTCGCCCTTTTCCATGAAGCCGAAATAGCCGCGGCTCTGCGCACAATAAGGGATGATAGCGAGGCCCGCATCCTTGAGCGCGCCGCCATGATCTTCGAAATACATCTGATAGCCCTGCGCCGTCGCATTCGCTTCGTTCGGCTTGGCGAGCCCCCAGAAAGGCTCGACGGCGACGAAGCCTGCCTTGTCGTTCGCCTTGGCATAATCATTGGCCTCCAGGACGCGTGCGTCGGTCCAGTTGGACGCGCCGAAATAGCGGATCTTCCCCGCATCCTTCTGCTCGTTCAGGAAGTCGATCAGTTCGGCCACCGGGGTTTCCGGATTGTCCATATGCAACCAGTAGAGATCGATCGTATCGACGCCCAGATGGTCCAAGCTTTCACTTAGGTCGCTGGCTACATCGGTGGGATTGACGCGGTTGCGATAGTCGCCGACGCGCATGTCGAAATGACCGCCCTTGGTGGCGACGACGACGTCTTCTCGCTTCTTACCCTTCAGCCAAGCGCCGATGGCGCGCTCGCTTGCGCCCTTCGGCGCGGTCGGCATCCAATCACCGTAGGAACGGGCGGTGTCCACGAAATTGCCGCCCAGTTCCAAGAATTTGTCGAGGATGGCGTTGCTGCGGTCCTGGTCGATGGACCAGCCGAGCATGTTGGTGCCGTAGCACAGGCTGCTGACCGAGAGGTCGGTATTGGCGAGCGTGACCTTTGAAAGCATGGCTAACTCCTGCATGGCGGCGTCGCTTGCTGCTGCAAGGACCTGCCGTGAATTTCCCGAGGGCTGGACTTCGCGTCACAGCGGGTGCGGACAGTTACGCAGCGGCCGAAGAAAAGGAAAGGGAATTGTGCAGATTCGCAGGCGTTCCGACATGGCGGGAATGCGCCCCGTTCAGTAGCTGCTGTTTATGACGCTGACCGTCGCACCCAATGTGGTGGAGGGTAGCGGGACGGACGCGGCATAGCGCCTGACGGGCGAACCGCTCATATCGTAGCGGACCTGCACCTTGAACAGGCCGGTGGCGTCCGCCTGCGCTTGAATATCCGGCGTTGCGCGCGATGACAGCAGCGATTACGCCGCCCAGTACCGCATATTCCACATTGGATTACGGCGAAAGGTCCAATATGGCGCAATCTCTCCGGATCGGCGCGGTTAGCCGCGTCCCTCAATGAGCCAGCAGCAGGGGAACATGGACCTCGCGCAGCATGCTGCGCGTCACGCCGCCGAACACCAGCTCCCGCAGGCGGCTGTGCCCAAAAGCGCCCATGACCATCCAATCCGGCTTCAATACGCCGATGGCGGCCTTCAGCGTCGCTTCAACCGTCCGCCCGTCCTGCGGCCAGCTATGGAATTGCGTCTTGATGCCATGGCGCGCCAGATATTCCGGCGCATCGGTCGCAGGGAAGGGATATTTGCCCGCTTCCTCCACAGTTACGACATGCACCTCTTCGGCTCGTTTCAGCAGGGGGAGGGATAGGCGCAGCGCCGTCGATGCCTCCTGCGATCCCTCCCAGGCGACCATTGCCCGGCCGGTGATCATCACTCCCCGCGCAAGCTGAGGCACCGCCAGCACCGGAGCACGCCCGCCAAGCGCCAGATCGGCGGCGATGTGCAATGGATCGCTCATCTCCCGCCGAGGACCTGAGGGTAATGTCACGATCAGCAGGTCACACAAGGTCGAGGCGGAAAGCAGTCCATGGACGATATCGCCATCCACCTGCCGCCAGTCCCAGCTGACGCCCTCGCGATGCAGCTGCTGTTCCAGCCGTGTCCGCATCCGCGCGTCGATATCGTGCAGTTCCGCCATCACGGCAGGAGCCATGGGCGCTCCACCATAAACCTCTGCCGCCATCAGACTGGGCATCGCCGTCACCTGGACGCAATGAATATGACCATCCGCCGCGCGAGCAATATCGCAGGCTGCCTGCAAGCGGCTTTCCATGCCGCTGTCGTCGTGGATGTGGAGCAGAATGGATGTCATCGCGCTCTCCATGTCCCAAGGAGGCAGATGAACAATATATCCTTTTTTGCCGTTCGCTGTGAGTCTGATTTACGTTATATATCCAAGGGCGGGTGTGGATGCCCTGTGCCGGACAAGGCGCAGCGGCGGACGGGGGTACACATCTTGACCAAAATCTTCCACTTTTCGAAGCTGCAGCAGGATTGTGCAGGCGTGACGGCGGCCGAATATGCGCTGCTGTTCGCTGTCATGGGCGGATTGATGATGGCTGCCACATGGCTGCTGGGCAACGCCGTCGGCAGTCAGATGAACAATCAGGTTGCTCTGTTCGCCTCCTCGGCAGGCACGGCATCCTCCAGTTCGGCGAGCAGCACCTCAAGCACGGGCGGCAGTTCCTCCACCAGCAGCAGCACCACCAGCACGAGCAGCACCAGTTCGTCGGCGGGGGGAACCAGCACCGGCAGCACCTCGACGGGCGGCGGCAACAGCAATGGTGGCGGGAACAGCAACGGCGGCGGTAATGGCAAGAAGCCCTGATCCTGAATAGCCAGCATCTGAGGGTTAATGGGTTTTACATCAGACCCGAAAAAGCGCACCATCCTGCACGTGGCGAGGGGGTAGCGCTATGGGCATGGATAATCCGATACGGCAGTTGCGGATGGACAGCACGGGGGCGTCGGCGGCGGAATATGCGCTGCTGCTTGCCATCCTTGGCGGTTCGATTGCGATCGGCGCGTGGATGCTGGGAGGTTCGGTCGCGGGCGCGGTCAGCAACAGCGCGCAGCAGATCGCCTATTATAGCGGCGGATCGGCATCCTCTTCGTCGTCGTCCTCATCCTCGACATCGTCCTCCGGCACAACTTCTTCGTCGGCTGGAGGCTCCGGCAGCGCGCCCGGCCAGACAGGGAACACCCCCGGTCAGTCCGGCTCGACACCGGGCCAATCAGGATCGACACCCGCCAATGACAGTTCACCCCCAGGCCAAGCAGGCAGCTCGCCGGGTCAAAGCGGCAACAATCCCGGCAAGGGCAACGGAAAGAATTAGTGGCAAGGCATCTCCTCGCCGCGCGGCGACGGGGTTCGTAGAGGCGAGCATCGCGGAAATCTCCCGCCTCGCCGGAGCCTTATTGCGACCTATTCGGATGTGCAGGAATAATTTTTTTGCAGTTGTCCAATTTCAATGGCCTGTTTTTGCAGGCTCGCGCGTATTATATTCGTAATATGGCTACTGCGGCGGGAGTCGCCAGTGACGAAAAGCGAACTGTTTTCGAGCTTCACGCGGAATTTTGACGAACGGCGTCAGGCCGAGATGTCGATTGAGGATTATTTGCTGGGGTGCCGCAATGATCCTCTCATGCACGCATCAGCCCCGGAGCGGCTGCTGGCCGCGATCGGCGAGCCGGAAATCATAGACACTTCGCGCGACCAGCGGCTCGGGCGGATTTTCATGAACCGCACCATCCGGCGCTATAAAAGCTTCACCAATTTCTACGGCATGGAAGCGACGATCGAACATATCGTCAGCTTCCTGCGCCACGCCAGCCAGGGGCTGGAGGAACGCAAGCAAATCCTTTACCTGTTGGGGCCGGTCGGGGGCGGCAAGTCGTCGCTGGCCGAACGGCTCAAGGCTCTGATGGAAACCCATCCCATCTATGCGTTGAAGGCGGGGGACGAGATCAGCCCGATCTTCGAAAGCCCGCTCGCCCTGTTCGACGCGGAAACGCACGGCGCCATTATCGAGGATAATTACGGCATTCCCCGCCGCCGCCTGACCGGCATGATCAGCCCCTGGGCGCGCAAGCGGTTGGACGAGTTTTCCGGCGATATTTCCCAGTTCAAGGTGATCCGCCTGATGCCTTCGCGCATGCGGCAGATCGCTGTTGCGAAGACCGAGCCGGGCGATGAGAACAACCAGGACATCAGCTCGCTGGTCGGCAAGGTCGATATCCGCAAGCTGGAAATGCTCTCGCAGAATGATCCCGACGCCTACAGCTATTCGGGCGGTCTCAACCGCGCGAACCAGGGCATGCTCGAGTTTGTCGAGATGTTCAAGGCGCCCATCAAGATGCTGCATCCGCTGCTCACCGCAACGCAGGAGGGCAATTATATCGGCACCGAGAATATCGGCGCGATCCCCTTTACCGGCATCATCATGGCGCATAGCAATGAATCGGAATGGGCCAACTTCAAGAATAACAAGAATAACGAAGCTTTTATCGACCGCATCTACGTCATTAAAGTGCCCTATGCCTTGCAGGCGACCGAGGAGCGGCATGTTTATGAAAAGCTGCTGCGGGAATCCGACCTGAGCAAAGCGCCCTGTGCGCCGGGCACGCTTGATATGCTGGCGCGCTTCTCGGTGCTGACGCGTCTGCGCGAGCATGAGAACAGCAATCTCTATTCCAAGATGCGCGTATATGATGGCGAAATGCTGCGGGAGATCGATCCGCGCGCCAAGAGCATTCAGGAATATCGCGACGCGGCGGGCGTGGATGAGGGCATGTCAGGCACTTCGACCCGCTTCGCGTTCAAGGCTCTGTCTGCGACCTTCAACCATGACAGCAGCGAGATCGCGGCCGACCCGGTGCACCTCATGTATGTGCTGGAAGGCATGGTGCGGCAGGAGCAGTTCCCGGCCGAGGTGGAAGCCAAATATCTGGAGTTCATCAAGGGCGAACTCGCGCCACGCTACGCCGAGTTCATCGGTAACGAAATCCAGAAGGCCTATCTCGAATCCTATAATGACTATGGCCAGAACCTGTTCGACCGTTATGTCGCCTATGCCGACGCCTGGATCGAGGATCTGGACTTCAAGGACCCGGACACCGGGCAATTGCTCGACCGGGAGATCATCAACCAGGAACTGTCCAAGACCGAAAAGCCCGCGGGCATCGCCAATCCCAAGGATTTCCGCAACGAGGTGGTGAAGTTCGCCCTGCGCATGCGGGCGAGCAATGACGGGCGCAACCCGAGTTGGACCAGTTACGAAAAAATCCGCGAGGTTATCGAAAAGCGGATGTTCAGCCAGGTCGAGGATCTGCTGCCCGTCATCAGCTTCGGTTCGAAGAAAGACGGCGATACCGCGAGCAAGCATGACGAATTCGTCGCTCGCATGGTGGAGCGCGGCTATACCGAGCGGCAGGTCCGCCGCCTCGTGGAATGGTATATAAGGGTCAAGCAGGCCGGATAAAAAAGATGGAGGCGCTTGGCCCACCATGCACATAGTCGACAGACGGCTTAATCCCGGGGGCAAAAGCCTGGTCAACCGGCAACGGTTCCTCAGAAGGGCGAGAGCCTATGTCAGCCAGGCGGTCCGCGACAGCCTGAAGGACCGCAGCATCAAGGATCTCGCCAAGGAAGGCGAAATTACGATTCGCCGCGACGCAATCCACGAACCCACCCTTCATCGCGCGGGCAAGGGCGGCAATAGGGAGCGGGTGCTGCCCGGCAATCGCGAATTTTTAGAAGGCGACCGGATCAAACGGCCCGATGGCGGTGGCGGCGCCGGATCACAGCCGGGCGAGGGTGAGGATCAGGATGATTTCCGCTTTGCGCTGAGCCGCGAGGAGTTTCTCGACCTGTTCCTCGACGACCTCGAACTCCCCGACATGGCGAAGAAGAAGCTGGTCTCCGGCAAGATCGAAGGGGTGAGACGCGCGGGCTATTCGACCCTCGGCAATCCTTCCAACCTGTCCGTTCCTCGCACCATGCAAAAGGCGATGTCCCGCCGCATTGCGCTGCGCCGTCCAAGCGGCAGGGACCTTAGCCGCATCGAGGAAGCCATTGCCGAGATCGAAGCGCGCACAACGCCGTTGGCGGACGATGCCGTGACGCTGGAAAGGCTGCGCGAAGAGCGGGCGCACATCATCCGGCGGCGTAATCTTATCGCCTATATCGATCCGGTCGATCTGCGCTTCCGCCGCTTTGAACCTGTGCCCCGGCCGGTGGCGCAGGCGGTGATGTTCTGCCTGATGGATGTGTCGGGCTCCATGACCGCGCATATGAAGGATCTGGCCAAGCGCTTCTTTGCGTTGCTGCACCTGTTCCTGTCGCGTTGTTACGAGCAGGTCGATGTGGTCTTCATCCACCATACCGATCGCGCGGCGGAGGTGGATGAGGATACCTTTTTCTACAGCACCGTGACCGGCGGCACATTGGTGTCGAGCGCGCTCGACAAGCTGATCGAGGTGGTGAAGGAACGCTACAGTCCCAGCGACTGGAACATCTATGTCGCGCAGGCTTCCGACGGCGACACGCTGGCGTCCGACAACGCCCGCGTGGTCAGCTTGATGCAGGACCAAATCCTGCCCTTCTGCCAATATTTCGCTTATCTGGAAGTCGGGCGCGAGGAGTTCGCTTCCATTGAGGCGGCGACGTCCACCACCGGCCTCTGGGACGCTTATGCGCCTGTCAGCGACAGCCACCGCAATTTTGCCATGCGAAAAGTGTCGCACCGCCGCGAAATCTATCCGGTTTTCCGCGAACTGTTCCAGCGACGCGGCGTCGGCGAAAGGACGCACGCTTGACGGTGGCGTTCGCCCCCGCCCCGCTGTTCACCGGCAGCGATTGGGACTTTTCGCTGATCAACCGCATCTATGAGACGGTCGAGCCGATCGCGCTTCAGGAAATGAAGCTCAACATCTATCCCAACCAGATAGAGATCATCAGCGCCGAACAGATGCTGGACGCCTATTCATCGATCGGCATGCCGCTCTTCTACAAACATTGGTCCTTTGGAAAGCAGTTCGTCACCAATGAGATGCTCTATCGCAAGGGGCTACGCGGCCTTGCCTATGAGTTGGTGATCAACAGCGATCCGTGCATCAACTATCTGATGCAGGAAAATAGCGCGACCATGCAAACGCTGGTCATCGCGCATGCGGCGTTCGGGCATAATCATTTCTTCAAGAATAATTATGTCTTCAAACAATGGACCGACGCGGAAGGCATCCTTGATTATCTGGAGTTCGCAAAGCGTTATATCGCGCAATGCGAAGAGCGTTACGGACAATTGGCGGTCGAGCGCGTGCTCGACGCAGCTCATGCGCTCATGAACCAGGGCGTCCATCGCTATCCCCGCATCCGCCCTCGCGACATGAAGGCGGAGGCCGAACGCGAGGCGGAGCGGCAGGCTTATCGCGACCGCATCTATGACGATCTCTGGCGCACTGTGCCGGTGGGGGCCAAGGCGGCATCCGTGCCCCGCGACGAACGTCGCGCCGCGCTGGGCCTGCCGCAGGAAAATATCCTCTATTTCCTGGAAAAGACTGGCCCGCGCCTGGATAGTTGGCAGCGGGAAATCCTGCGCATCGTTCGCCTGATCGCCCAATATTTCTACCCCCAGCGCCAGACCAAGGCAATGAATGAGGGCTGCGCGACCTATACCCATTACCGCATCATGACGATCCTGCATGATCGCCGCTGGATCACTGATGGCGCCTTTATGGAATTCATCCAGTCGCACACGAATGTCGTTTATCAGCCTACTTTCGATTCAGGCCATTTCGGCGGCTTCAATCCCTATTCGCTGGGCTTCGGCATCATGTCCGACATAGAACGGATCTGCATGGACCCGACGCCGGAGGATCGCGACTGGTTCGGCGACATTGCCGGTTCCCGCGATCCGGTCGAGGTGCTGAAGGATATCTGGGCCAATTATCGCGACGAAAGCTTCGTGTCGCAGTTCTTGAGCCCCCACCTGATCCGGCAATGGCGCCTGTTCCAGTTGCTGGACCGGGAAAGCGAGTCGGAATTGCGGGTGGAGGCCATTCATGACGAGCGGGGCTATCGCCGTATCCGCCGCGCGCTCGCACGCGAATATGATATCGCCCGGCAGGAGCCCGATATCCAGGTAGTCGATGTGGATCTGGCGGGTGACCGCACTTTGATGCTGGAACATGCCGTCACGGATGGCGTGGTGCTGGACGCATCTGACGCGGCGATGGTGTTGCAAAGCCTCGCCAATCTATGGGGCTATGAAGTCGCGCTGAGTGAGGTCGATGCGGAGAGCCGCAAGGAGCTGAAAAATCATCGCTGCCAGCCCCAACCAGGCTGGATCGGCTGAAGCGGTGCGCCCTGTCGGTAGGTCCTGGGGCGGGGTAAAGATTCCATTTCCAAAGCGCCGCCGAAAAGCGTAAATTCCGCCCGGTTTTCGCGAGCAATCCCGTTGCTGTCGTGGCGATCGAACGGAAAAGGCTCGCATGATAGCAGGAGAGCATTTTCATGACACATGCCCTCAATGCGCAGGAATGTCTTGAACGGGCCCGGATGCATGAACAATTGGCGGCCACCACCGCCGATGCGTCCGCCCGGATGATGCACCAAGCCATGGCCGCCGAATTTCGCCGCCGCGCGGCAATGGGCTCTGTCGATGCGACGCGTCAGATGGTGAACAAACCCGTCATAGAACTCTGCCCCCCCGCGGCGTAACCTTCGGTCGCGCTTTGGTGACCTCCGTTCGCTGGACACGAACGGACAGGGGGTCAGGTCAAGCGCAGCAGATACACATCCATGATCCACCCATGCCGCTGCCGCAGGGCTGCGCGCCGCTTCACAATCTCCGGCCCAGCAATCGCGAGCGGCCCTTGGGCCAGCGCCTGCTGCTCCATGCCCAGATAGGCGCCCCACCAGATCTCGATGCCTTCGGGCTCCAGCGTCTGAAAGGCGCAATGCCCGTCCAGCATCACCACGACGTCGCGCACGCCCGGCGGCCAGCTCTGCTCCCTTAACTGCCTGCCGGTCGTGACCAGCACCGGGTCTGCCAGCCGGTTAAGGCAGATGCCGTGAGCGGCGGTCAGCGCCTGGATACTGGTGATCCCCGGAACGACCCGGATCTCAACCTTAGGCCCCAACCGTTCGGCGATCCGCAGGCTGCTGTCGTACAGCGAAGGGTCTCCCCAAACGAGCAGCGCCAGCGTGCCGCCGTTCGGCAGATGCACGGCGATCTGCTTCATCCAGATTGCGGCAATGGCATCATGCCAGTCGATCACCGCCTCCACATAGGCGGGCTGGTCGGCGCGCGTCGGCATGTCAAATTCGACGATGCGCGTTCCGCCCGTCAGCACCTCCGCGCAGATTGCTCGGCGCAGGTCGATAAGGTCGGACTTAGCCGCTCCCTTGCGCGGCAGCAGGATCATGTCCGCCTCGTTCATAGTGCGGATCGCGGCGCGGGTGAGGTGGTCGGGATTGCCCGTCCCTATGCCGATCAAAGACAGCCGGATCATGCGGCGCCAGCGATGAGGTGGAAGAAGCTGCCCGTCACGCACCCCTTGCGTGATCCACCTGAAGCGACGGGATCCCCCTTCGCATCGGTCACATGGGCGAGCACTTCGTCAGGCTGCTCGACGATGGTGGAATAATGAAATTCATGGCCCCGCAAATCCGCCCCTGCATCATAACCGCCCATGGGTGAAAGCAAACGCGCGTTGCGATAGCCAAGCTGCAGTCTCCGTTCCGCAAAGCTGCTCACGAGCCCGAGCAACCCAGCCATTGCATGCGTCTGTCCCTGTGCGTCGATAATGGCCTGCCCCAGCACCATATAGCCGCCACATTCGCCATGAACCGGCCGATCGCGAGCGTGCCGCCGCATGCCTTCGAGAAAGCGAGCCGCATGCGCAAGGCCCGGCGCGTGCAGCTCAGGATAGCCGCCAGGCAGCCAAATTGCATCGGCCTGCGCGTCGGGCGCTTCGTCAGCCAGCGGCGAGAAGGGCAATATCTCCGCCCCCGCCGCCCGCCAACCCGCAACCATATGGACATAGGTGAAGGAAAAGGCGGCGTCCTGCGCCAAAGCGATGCGCTGCCCCGGCGGCCGCCAGCGATGACACAGCGGCGGGGCCGAGGACAGCGCGCCCGCCAACCCACGCACAGCGGATAGGTCCACATGAGCCTCCACCATGTCCGCAATGGCCTCGATCGCCTTATCCGCCTCCACATGCTCCCCCACCTGCACAAGCCCCAGATGCCGCTCCGGCAACGCCAGCACGGCTGACCGAGGCACCGCGCCCAGCACCGGCAGCGCGATCGCCTCCATCGCCTCACGGATCATCGCTTCGTGACGCGGACTGGCGACGTGGTTCAGGATCACGCCCGCAACCCGCACATCCGGGCGCATCGCGCGAAAGCCATGGGCAAGCGCTGCGGCTGACTGGCTCTGGCCCGACACGTCGATGACCAGAATGACCGGCCAGCCAAGGGCTGCGGCTATGTCGGCACTGCTGCCATTTCCACTGGCGCCCTTTACAGGTGCACCGTCGAACAGGCCCATGACGCCCTCGGCCAGCGCCAGTTCGGCGGACGCGGCTTCCCCGGCAAGGCTTTGGAGCAGGGCCGTATCCATCGCCCAGCTATCGAGATTGAACGCCGCCCGCCCGCTCGCCAATTGATGATAGCCCGTGTCGATATAGTCCGGCCCACACTTATAGGGCTGTACCCGGACGCCTCCCCGCGCCAGCGCCCGTAAAAGACCAAGCGTGATGACCGTCTTGCCCGAACCGGATCGCGGCGCGGCTAGAAGGATGCCCGGCGTCATTCCTCGGTCTCGGCGAAGCGCGAGTCCGCCGATGAGGGGCGGAAGCGCCTGTCATAGCCAGGTGCATAAAGCTGGCTTTCGGTAAAGTCCGCGTCGCCCAGCACAGGCCCCACCAGGATCAGCGCCGTGCGTTCCGGCCCGCCCGTAGCCTGTTCGGCAATCGTCGAAAGCGTGCCCCGTTCGATCCGCTCATCAGGCCAACTCGCCCGCCACACGATCGCCGCTGGACATTCCGCGCCATAGAGCGGCGACAGATCATCGACGACCGCCGCGATATTGTGGATCGACAGATGGACGGCCAGCGTCGCCCCGGTAGCGCCGAATGCCGCCAGCGTCTCACCCGAAGGCATTGCGCTCGCGCGCCCCGGTGTCCGCGTGAGCACGAGCGATTGCCCCAGTCCGGGCAAGGTCAATTCCGTTCCGAGCGCCGCCGCAGCAGCCGCAAAGGAGGGGACGCCTGGCGTAACCGTATAGCCGATCCCGAGCGCCTTCAGCCTTCGTATCTGCTCCCCCATCGCCGACCAGACCGACAGGTCGCCCGAATGAAGCCGTGCAACATCCTGCCCCGCAGCATCGGCTTCCGCGATGATTGCGATGATCTCGTCCAGCGTCAGCGGGGCGCTGTTCACCATCCGCGCGCCCGGCGGGCAATGGTCGAGCACCGCG